>DHHV01000129.1 GCA_002403455.1 Hyphomonadaceae bacterium UBA4763
CGTCGCCCGCCCTGCCCCCAAGGGGCCGATGGCGAAGGCCATCGCCGCCAGCGCGCCGAGGAGGCCAGCGCTCGCCAAAGGCGCGGGGTAGAGCTTGGCCAAAATCGGGGCTGGTAGGGTGTCGCCATAGACAGCGGCGATCAGGATCGGCGCGATCGCGCCGATGGCAAGGCCAAGGAGGATCGCAAGACCCGCCAGCACGCCGGCTTGCACGCCATAGATGACACGGATGTCGGCGGGGCTGGCCCCGAAGGCTTTCAGCACCGCGATCGAGCCGCGCCGCGCGTCCAAAAAGCCGCGCATGGCGCCCGCTATGCCGATGCCGCCGGCGAGCAGGCTCGACAACCCGACAAAGGTCAAAAAGACTTCGATGCGGCCGATGGTCTCGGAAATGTTGGAGGCGCTTTCATTGCGATCGGTGAGGCGACGGGCAAGATCGGGAAAGCGCTCTGTAAAATCGCGCTTGGCGGCGCCAAGATCAGCCCCCTCCGGCAACGCGACACGCAAGGTGCTCTGATAAAGGCCGCCGGGGCGGATGAGGCCGATGCGGTCGAAATCCTCCATCCGCACCAACAAGCGCGGGGCGAAGGCAAAACCGCGCGCCAGCGAATCCGGTTCCTTGTCAATAATGGCGGCGATCCGCACGTCTTGGTCGATGACGGTGAGAACATCGCCGACTTGGATGTTGAACACAGCGAGCGCGGTGCGCTCGATCGCGGCGCGCGGCAAATCTTCGCCTGGAACCGGCGCAACGGCCTCCGGCCAACGCGCCCCATCGGCGAGAAGAATTTCGCCCTCCAGCGGATGGGCGGCGTCGAGCCCGCGCAACTCGACCAGGCGACGCACCTCGCCGGCGGCGCCCATGCCGCGCGCCTCGATGATCTCGCTGGTGCGGCCTTGCGCGTCGAACCAGGCGCGCACCTCTTGTGAGGGGCGCTGGAGGTTGAGCGACAGCGCCAAATCGCCGCCGAGAATGGCGCGCGCGCGCTCGGCAAAGCCTGCGCGAAAGGCGGCGGCCGAGGACCCCGCGGCGGCGATCGCCGCAACGCCGATAACAAGGCACGCAGCAAACACGCGCAAGCCGCGCGCCCCGCCGCGCAATTCGGCAAAAGCAAGGCCCAAAGCGGTGCGCCAACGCATGAATGTTAGCCTTTCGCCGCTTGGTCCATGAATAAGGCCAGCGCGACGTCGAGCCCGGTCACCCCGTCGCTGTCATGGGTGGTAAGAACAACGTCGACGCGGTTATAGACGTTGAACCATTCGGGGTGGTGATCCATCTGCTCGGCGCGCAGCGCACAGCGCGTCATGAAACCGAAAGCAGCGTTGAAGTCCTTGAATTTGAATGACTTCGTAATGGCGTCGCGGTCCGGCGCGGCAGTCCAACCGGCAAGCTCGCTCAGCGCCTGGGCGGCGCCGATTTTCGCGCGCAGGGCAATGTTGGGGGTCGTGCTCATCCCGCGTCTCCAGTGTGAGGGGCGTTGTGCGGGCAACATAGGGCGGCGGAAGCGGTTCGTCGCGGGGGAATGCGTTGGTCGATCTTCAGAATTCGCCTTGCACTTTAGGTCCTTCACATGATCGCGCTTGCGGGACCGGGTGATTGGTTTGATTGCTCAACCGATCGGATAATGATGCGTCAAATAGGCCTCCCACTTGGCTTCGAACGCGGCGATGTCTGTCGGCAGGCCGTTTGCCGCGCCATTTTCGGCCAGCCAGTCGTTGAAAGTTCGTCCCGCCGCATAACCTTCGGCGATTGAGCCAAAAATGTTTTCGGTCTTGGTCGTTTCAATCAAAAAATCTGCGAAAACACGGGCTTGAAGATAAAATGACGGCGCATTGCTATTGCCAATCAATGCTTTGGCTTCGTCACCTTTATAGATCGTAATCTTGAAAGCGCCGTCCGAGCGTCCTTCGGCGGCTGCTTCTTTCTTCGCTTCCGTCAAAAGATGAGCGTCCTCCTGGGCCAGCGGGTGCGCCATTTCGAGGAAATGCCGCATCGGCCAGATGCGACCTTGGAATTTCCCCTGCCGTTGGAGAGCGAATTGACGACGCCGATCCGCGGTCGTCTTCGCGTCTTCGCAGAGAATTGCGGCCGTTTCATCCAACCAATCCGGGGCCGAGCCGCCATAATGCGATTGTGCGCCGCCCGATTCTGCCGACGAAAACGCATAGGCTTTGATAAATCGCGTGTGGCACGCCTCATGGGCGATTACGCCCTCTTCCCGATTTTGCGCGCCGCCGATTTCCGCGAGCTTCTTGTCAATTTCCGCCTCGATCGCCGCTGGTGTGAGATCGGGCATGGATTTGCGCAACGTCTCGCGCAATGCGTCGCCGATGGCGCGCGAGAAGCTCGCATGGCGCGCAAGCCAGGGCATTGCAAGATCGGTTTGAAGCTGGTCTTTGAGCGCCACGAATCGCTCAGGCGCCGCAATCAAGGCCAAGGATGGCGCAGGGCGGCTGAAATGCGCCTGAAAGAGGCGCGCACTCTCGTCAATCGCAGCGGCGAACCGCATGGCGTCGTCGGCCGTTTCGGCGATGGCGAGGCCGGATGACCCGGCCTTGCAGAAAAGCCCATCGGGCATTGCGGGGCAAAGCGGGGCGGCGGCGGCCGGCGAAATCGTCCACAGCCCCCAAACGATTGCCGAGATGTGGTATATCCGGATCATTGACGCTGCCCCTTCGTTCATGGCGCTTGCTTATCAGCCGTCGAGTTAGCGGCGCTGCATTGCGGAAGAATGTCATTCAATTGCGGGCCGGTTTCAGCGTTGCAATATTCTTGAAATATTCGAGAGGTTATTACACGTGATGCTCGAAACGCTCTCGCCGCGACCGTTGGTGTTGATCGTCGATGACGATGATGACATCCGCTCTGGACTGGCGGCCGTGTTCGTAAAGTCCGGATTTGCCGTCGCGACGGCCGAGGACGTGCCGGCGCTCGAGCGCGCGTTGAGAAAAGATGGCGCAGACGTCATCATTCTCGACTTGCTGCTGCCGGGCGAGGACGGCCTATCGGCCTGTCGGCGATTATCGGCAGCGGGCGCGCCGCCGATCATCATGCTTTCTGCGCTTGGCGATGACGCTGACCGCATCGTTGGGCTGGAAATCGGCGCCGACGATTACCTCGCCAAACCGTGCAATCCGCGCGAATTGGTGGCGCGGGCGCGCGCCGTGCTGCGGCGGGCGCGAGATCGGTCGGGACCCGTCGCAAAAGGTGTGGCGTTGCGCTTTGCCGGATTTACGCTCGACATTGCCCGACTCGAATTGATTGATCCGGATGGGGTGGTCTTGCCGCTGTCGGGTGGGGAATTTCGGCTCTTGCAAGCATTTCTAGAGCGCCCCCAGCGGGTGTTGTCCCGCGATTTGCTGGTGGAACTCGCTTTTGGCGAAGGCGACGTCTTTGACCGCGCCGTCGATGTGCAGGTGTCGCGACTTCGGCGCAAACTTGATCGGCCCGGCCAAGAATTAATCCGCACTGTGCGCGGGGAGGGTTATATCTTTGCCGTGAAGCCGGAGCGGCGATGAAACCTGGGCTTCCCATCGCGGCTTATTTGATTGGATTGTCGGCCGCCGCCATGACTGCGGCCTTTGTCGCTGCGTTGACGATTGTGCTCGTCTTGCCGCCACGCCCGCCAGGCTTGCTGCGCGGCGACCAATTGATTGCGGCGTTTTCCGAAGCCTATGCTGAGGCGATTGCGGGTCGGCGGCCTGCCGCGCGCGGACGGTTAGAGTTCAACATTGCCCACCAGCCGCCGCAACCAACACAAAATCCAATGGCCGCGCAGTTTGCCGATGATGTAGCAGATAGTTTGCAAACCTCGCCGGCCGCAATCCGCGTCGCTGGGGCATTCGTGCGATCCGGCGCAGTCGTTTTTCGTCGCAACGGCGATGAAGCAAGTCTTGCTGATACGCTCGATGACGCGATCCGCGTGGTTGAGTTGGCGTCCCGGCCGATAGCGGCGTCCCAGGGCTCCGCTCAATTCGACCAGGCGACCATCGCGCCGATGGATTCGAAACGCCGCGCCGAGATCCTGCGCCTGTTGCCGCAAATCTGGCGTGAAGACGGGGCGAACGCTGCAACGCCGCAGGATTTCGCCCGCGTTGTATTGGTCGAGACATTCGAAATCGCCGCACACTTGCCAGACGGCCAATGGTTGGTGATGCGGCAAGGCCGCAATTGGGCTGAACTCGACTGGATGGGACGGGCAGCATTGGCGCTAGGATCGGCGCTTCTCGTCATTGCCGGGATGGCGGCCCTGCTCGCGCGCAAAATCGCGTCGACCGTGCGCGCCTTTGCCGTAGCCGTGCAAGCGATCGGCGTTGACCCAAAGGGACCGCCGATTTTGATCGACGGCCCGCGCGAAATTCGCGAAGCCGCACGCGCGGTTAACGCCATGCAAGATCGACTACGCGTCTTGATTGCCGATCGCACCCAGACGCTGGCGACCGTGGCGCATGATATGCGCACGCCCCTAATGCGCTTGCGGCTTGCCGCCGAGAATTCGCCGCCAGATCAACGCGATCGTTTCGCTAAACACCTCGCGGAGGTTGAAACGCTGGTTGCCTCGTTCATCGCCTTCGCGCGCGACGACCCGGCGGCGGAAAAACGCGTGCGGCTGGACCTTGCCGCCCTGTTGGACAGCCTCGTCGCCGATCACCAAGCCATGGGGCGCGTTGTCCATTATGATGGTCCCCCGCGTTTGATCATCTCCGGTCAAAGCCTTGGGCTAAAGCGATTATTCGGCAATCTGATCGACAATGCCGTGAAACATGGCGGCGTCTGTGAGGTGCGCCTGGGCCTAACAGCGGAAGGAGTGCGTATCGATGTTCTGGACGATGGGCCCGGCGTTCCGGAAACGGACCGTGAGCGCATTTTTGAGCCCTTCGTTCGCTTGGCGGAGGGCGGCGCTGGATTGGGACTGGCGGCGGCTCGATCCATTGCGCGCGGCCATGGCGGCGATATTGTTGAAGTTGGACGCGCGGGGCGCGGGGCGCATTTTCAGATAAATATTCCGGCGATTTGATAATAAGAACTCGGCGGTCAGCTTCACACCAACAACACTTCGAGCCCGGCGCAGCGCTTGAATTGGGCATCGCTGGTGACGAGAGGCTGGCCCTTTGAGATCGCGGCGGCGGCGATCAAGCGATCGAATGGGTCGTCATTTGGAAATTCAAGCCGCATCGCGAGGGCGATTTGCGCTTGCTCGATGGGCAAAATGTCGATGACGGCGCGAAAGCACCAGCTGGCGAAGGTTTCACTTGGGGCGCTGGCGAAGGGCTCCGGCATCGGCAATTTGCCTTTGCGATGTTTGATGGTGATTTCCCAAAAGGAAATGAGGCTGGTCGACCGATATTCTTTTGGATCGCTTAGGCGCGCCAAAATAATGGGTTTCACCGTTTCTGGTTGGCGCACCAGATTGATGATTACATTGGTGTCGAGAAGCACTATATCTCCTCGTTGGCGATTTTATCAAACAATTCCGTGACATAGCGATCGCTTTCCGCCCATTCTTCGTCGGTGAAGGGCGGCCATTTGTCTCGCATAAAACCAAATTCGGGGGTGCGACCGGCCTTCGGTTCATGGATGATCGGCGTCAGCGCCGCAAGCGGTCGGCCATTGCGGGCGATCAAAATCGTCTCGCCATTGGCGGCGCGCTCGACCAGTTGGGAAAACTGCGTCTTGGCGTCGTAAATATTGTATTGGGAGATGGTCATCGCGGTCATGTCTCTAAGTACCAAACTTGACCAAGTTGGTCAAGTTGGTTGACCAACGCAAGGCGGGCGATCGTTTCGTTCATGGAATGACCGATTACCGCATGCCACCTATGCGCTGGAGGCGGCGATTTTGCCAATGGCGGCGGATGTTTCGACCAAAATCAGGCCCGACGGGCGCATGGCGCGCGTTGCAAGCCTGAAAATCGCGTGATATCGCCACCCGCAATGAACAGAGCCGGGCGCTGCGCGTCGCTCGGAGACCTCCATCCCTACCGGTTGAACAGGCGTTGACGTCCGCACGCGCGCGGCCGAACGCCCCGATCAGAGAGCACGCACAACTTGGCCGCTCCGACTTCGCAAAGCTTTTCTGCCGCGGCCGATCGCTATGCCGCCGCTTTGTTCGATCTGGCGCTGGAAGCCGGCGCGGTCGATGTGATCGACGCCGATCTGACGGCCTTTGCCCGCCTGATCGCCGAGAACGCCGATTTGGCCGAAAGCCTCGCGAGTCCCTTGGTCGCGGCGGGCGACAAAGCCAATGTGATCGCCGCGATCGCCGATAAAGCCGGCTTGCAGGAACTCGCCCGCAAGGGGCTGGGGCTGTTGGCCGCCAATGGCCGCGCTGCGCAGGCGCAAGGCTTTGCGCGCGCCTTTGCCGAGCGGGCGGCGGCGCATCGCGGCGGGGTGCGCGCCGTGGTGACGGCCGCAGCGGCGCTGACGCCCGCGCAAATCAACGATTTGCAAACCCGGCTAAGCGCCAAATTTGGCAAGCCGGTGACGATCGAGACCGACATCAACCCGGAATTGTTGGGCGGCCTGACGATCCGGATTGGCTCGCGCCTGTTCGATGCGAGCCTTGCCAGCAAGCTTCAATCCCTAAAAACCTTGATGAGAGGGGCGTAACGCCATGGAAGTCCGCGCCGCGGAAATCTCCGCCATCCTGAAAGAGCAGATCAAGAATTTCGGCGCCGCCGCGCAAACGGCCGATGTCGGCACGGTGCTGTCGATCGGCGACGGCATCGCCCGCGTGCATGGCCTCGACACCGTGCAGGCCGGGGAAATGGTGGAATTCCCGGGCGGGGTGAAGGGCATGGCCCTCAATCTCGAACGCGACAATGTCGGCGTCGTGATCTTCGGCGAAGACCGCGGCATTCGCGAGGGCGATATCGTCAAGCGCACCAATGCGATCGTCGACGTGCCGGTCGGCAAGGGCCTGCTCGGCCGGGTCGTTGACCCGCTTGGCAATCCGATCGACGGCAAAGGCCCGCTGGTTTCGAGCGA
The DNA here is from genome assembly GCA_002403455.1 of Hyphomonadaceae bacterium UBA4763. Taxonomy (GTDB): domain Bacteria; phylum Pseudomonadota; class Alphaproteobacteria; order Caulobacterales; family Aquidulcibacteraceae; genus UBA4763. The sequence goes on from DHHV01000129.1 coordinate 6,988, forward strand.
GCGCCGCCGCGTCGACGTCAAAGCCCCGGGCATTATCCCGCGCAAATCCGTGCATGAGCCGATGCAGACCGGCATCAAGGCGATCGACACGCTGATCCCGATCGGCCGCGGCCAACGCGAATTGATCATCGGCGACCGCCAGACCGGCAAAACCACGGTCGCGCTCGACACGATGCTTTATCAAAAGAAGAACAACGAGTCCGACAACGAACACGAAAAGCTCTACTGCATCTATGTCTCGATCGGGCAAAAGCGCTCGACCGTGGCGCAGATCGTCAAGACCTTGGAAGAGCGCGGCGCGCTGGAATATTCGATCGTGGTAGCGGCGACGGCGTCGGATCCGGCGCCCTTGCAGTTCTTGGCGCCATTCGCCGGCTGCGCGATGGGCGAATTCTTCCGCGACAATGGCATGCATGCGCTGATCATCTATGATGATCTTTCCAAGCAGGCGGTCGCCTATCGGCAGATGTCGCTGCTGTTGCGCCGGCCGCCGGGCCGCGAAGCCTATCCGGGCGATGTGTTCTATCTGCACTCGCGCCTGCTGGAGCGGGCCGCGAAACTGAACGAAGACAACAAGGCCGGGTCGCTGACGGCGCTGCCAATCATCGAAACGCAAGCCAATGACGTGTCGGCCTATATTCCGACCAATGTGATCTCGATCACCGACGGGCAAATCTTCCTCGAGACCGATCTGTTCTACCAGGGCATTCGCCCGGCGGTGAATGTCGGCATTTCGGTCAGCCGGGTGGGCTCGTCCGCGCAAATCCCGATCATGAAAAAAGTCGCCGGCCCAATCAAAGGCGAACTCGCGCAATATCGCGAAATGGCGGCCTTTGCGAAATTCGGCTCGGATTTGGACGCAGCGACGCAGCGCCAGCTCAATCGCGGCGCGCGCCTGACCAAATTGCTGAAGCAGCCGCAATTTCGGCCCGTTCCGGTGGAGCAACAGGTCATTTTGATCTATGCCGGCACGCGCGGTTATCTCGACGGGATCAAGACGGCCGACGTCGTCCGCTATGAAGACGAATTGCGCCGGGCGCTGGAAGCCAAACACGCCGATCTGCTCGCCGACATCCGCAAGGAGAAAAAGCTCTCCGACGGGATCGAAGCGCGCATCAAGGCGGCCTTGACCGATTTCGGCAAAACCTTCGCCTAACGAGTAAAGCCGATGCCAAGCTTAAAGTCGCTGCGCACGCGCATCACCAGCGTCAAATCGACCCGCAAAATCACCAAGGCGATGCAATTGGTCGCCTCGGCAAAATTGAAGCGGGCGCGTGAAGCAGCCGAAGCCGCCCGTCCCTACGCCAAGCGCATCGCCGCCGTCGTCGCCAATCTGGCGGCGAATGTGACGGGCGATGACGCGCCGGCGCTGCTGCGCGGGACGGGGGCGGATAAAGTGCGGCTTTATGTGGTGGCGAGCGCCGAACGGGGCCTGTGCGGCGGTTTTGCCGCCAATATCTCCAAGCTCGCCCGCCAGCGGATCGGCGCTGATCTTGCCGCCGGCAAGACGGTGAAGATCATCACGATCGGCAAAAAGGCGCGCGAACAGATGCGCAAGGCCTATGGCGAGCGGGTCATTGACCATATCGACCTGGCGGGCGCGAAGAAGGTCGGCTTTGATTTCGCCAAAGCGGCGGCGAACAAGATCACTGATCTGTTCGCGGCGAGCGGCTTTGATCAATGCGTGCTGATCTATTCGGAATTCAAGAACGTCATCAGCCAGGTCCCGACGGCGTTGCAGATCGTGCCGGCGACGGCGCCGCAGGGCGTTGAACCGACCGATCTTGCCGGGGCGATCTATCGCTATGAGCCGACGGAAGCGGCGATCTTGGAGGCGCTGCTGCCGCGTTATATGGCGAGCCAAATCTTCCAAGCGCTGCTGGAAAATGACGCGGGCGAGCAAGGCGCGCGGATGACCGCAATGGACAACGCCACCAAGAACGCCGGCGAATTGGTCAACAAGCTGACCTTGCAAATGAACCGCACACGCCAAGCCATGATCACCCGCGAGCTGATCGAGATCATCTCCGGCGCGGACGCCGTGTGATCGAATTGCCGCCCCTAAACGTGTTTTCGATTTTGACCTGACAGGTGAGACCCATGCCCGACACCGCCTCTTTGAATACCGGCCGCGTCCAACAAGTCATCGGCGCGGTGATCGACGTTGAATTCAGCGGCAAATTGCCGGAAATCCTCAATGCGCTCGAAACCACCAATCAAGGCAATCGCCTTGTGTTGGAAGTAGCCCAACATTTGGGCGAGCAGACGGTGCGCTGCATCGCGATGGACTCGACCGAAGGGCTGGTGCGCGGGGCCGTGGTCACCGACACGGGCGCGCCGATCGCCGTGCCGGTCGGCGAGGCGACGCTCGGGCGCATCATGAACGTGATCGGCGAGCCGATCGATGAAGCCGGCCCGGTCATTGGCGAAACCACGCGCGGCATTCACCAATTGGCCCCTGCTTTTGTCGATCAAAAGCCGGTGCCGGAGATCCTCGCAACCGGGATCAAGGTCGTTGACCTGCTCTGCCCCTACGCCAAAGGCGGCAAGATCGGGCTGTTCGGCGGGGCGGGCGTCGGCAAGACCGTGCTGATCCAAGAGCTGATCAACAATATCGCCCGCGCTTATGGCGGCTATTCGGTGTTTGCGGGCGTTGGCGAGCGTACGCGCGAGGGCAATGACCTCTATCATGAGATGATCGAATCGGGCGTCAACAAGCATGGCGGCGGCCAGGGCTCGCGCTGCGCGCTGGTCTATGGCCAGATGAACGAGCCGCCGGGCGCGCGGGCGCGGGTGGCGCTGACCGGCCTGACGATCGCCGAACATTTCCGCGACCAGGGCAAAGACATTTTGTTCTTCGTCGACAACATCTTCCGCTTCACGCAAGCGGGCTCGGAAGTGTCGGCGTTGCTCGGGCGGATCCCGTCGGCAGTGGGCTATCAGCCGACGCTGGCCACCGACATGGGCAATTTGCAGGAGCGGATCACCTCGACAGTGAAAGGCTCGATCACCTCGGAGCAGGCAATCTACGTGCCAGCCGACGATTTGACCGATCCGGCCCCGGCGACCTCGTTCGCCCATTTGGACGCGACAACGGTGCTGAACCGCTCGATCGCCGAAAAAGGCATCTACCCGGCGGTTGACCCGCTCGATTCGACCTCGCGGATCCTCGATCCGCTGATCCTGGGCGAGGAGCATTATACGGTGGCGCGCCGCGTGCAGGAAACGCTGCAGCGCTACAAGCAATTGCAGGACATCATCGCCATTCTCGGCATGGAAGAATTGTCGGACGAAGACAAAGCAACGGTGGCGCGCGCGCGCCGGATCGAACGCTTCTTGTCGCAGCCCTTCCACGTCGCCGAAGTTTTCACCGGCTCGCCGGGCAAATTGGTGAAACTGGAAGACACCATTCGCGGCTTTAAGGGCCTGGTCGACGGCGAATATGATCATTTGCCAGAAGGCGCCTTCTACATGGTCGGTTCGATCGAGGAAGCGATCGAAAAGGCCAAGAAAATGGCGGCCGAAGCGGCCTGATTTTGATTTAAGTCGAATGCAACTGGGGCGCGCGGGACCAACTCGCGCGCCCTTTTTGTTGACAAGGGTCGTTGCGGCTCGCACGAAAGCGGCATGACGCCCTGGATTGATCAGCAAATCGTCACCGCAGACGGCTTGCGCCTGCATGTGGCCGAGTATCCGGCTTTGGGGGCCGAGCGTGGCCCGCCGATCCTATGCCTGCATGGGCTGACCCGCAATTCCAAGGATTTTGGTCCGGTCGCCGAGGCGATCGCCGGCAACGGCTTTCGCACGCTGGCAATGGATGTGCGCGGACGCGGACGATCGGAGCGGGCAAGCGATCCGCAATCCTATCGCCCCGCGGTTTATGCCGGCGATGTGGTCACCGCGCTTGACCAATTGGGTATTGCGAAGGTTGCGATTTTGGGCACCTCGATGGGCGGGCTGATCGCGATGGCGCTGGCGGGTATGGCGCGGGCGCGGTTGGCGGGCGTTGCGCTGAACGATATTGGGCCGGAATTGGCGCCGGCCGGATTGGCCCGCATCAAGGAAGACGTGGAGCGTGCTATCGCTTGGGGGCGGGCGATCGACCTTGCGGAAGCGGCTGATCGTGCGCGCTCCATCAACCAATCGGCTTTCCCCAACGCCGATCGGGCGTTTTGGGTTGATTTTGCACGGCGCACTTTTCGCCAGCGCGATGACGGCCGCTGGGAACTCGACTTCGATCCGGCGATTTTGCAGCCAATCTTGGCGGCCGACGCCGCGATTCCGACCCCAAATATGTGGGGTCTGTTCGACGCTTTTGCCGGGCTGCCGCTGGCGGCGATCCGGGGGAGCCTGTCGAATCTGCTGACGGCGCAGACGCTCAGCGCCATGCGCGCGCGGCGGCCCGACTTGATTTTCGCCGAGGTCGCCGAGATCGGCCATGCGCCGCTCTTGACCGAACCGGCCGCCTGGGTGGCGATCGAGCAATGGCTCGGCCGTTTGGTCGTCTGAACACCCTATTTTCGACGCGCACGCTCAAGAAGCGCTGCATGATTGGCGTACGAACGTCTTGTTCCTGCAAATTATTGCCGCCGCCTTTACGCTGTTTCAATCATGAGCTGCGACAACTCTCGCAAGGAGTGTGCGATGGCAAAAGCGGTATTTCATAAAAACCAACGGGTCTATGTTAAACCCGTCGGTACATGGGCAAACGTTGAGCGCGTTGTGCCGCAATGGGTAAAGGGCGTCGAAGAGCCCTTGCGGGTGCATTATGACGTTGGCCTGGGCCGCGAATTCGCCGCCAATGAATTGCTGGCCGAGCAAAAGGAAAGCGGCGCCATTGATCAAGGTCGTGTCAGTGAGTGGCGCTTGTTGCGTGGCAAGAACAAATTGACGGAAGGCGAAAACGCCCATCACCCGCAGCCGGGGACATTCCCTGTCGTTTGCACAGACGAGCATGATTGGGGCGGTTGGCGCGTGCCGAGTGCTGAATATGACCGCGACCCACATCGCGTCGAATTTCAAGCTCGCTTGATTGTGAATGCGCCCAAAATGGTCAATTGGCTCAAGCAATTTGCCGAGTATATTGCACAATTTCCAGAAAACGCCTCACCACAAACTTTGGAATTCTCCAAAAGCGCGATCCGGATATTGCGCGACGTTTACAACGTAAACGATGTGACTAACACCGCCTCTGCACCTGATCGCAACTCCTAACGCTCAGGGCATGTTCACCGTGGCCGCCGCGCTTTTCCCTTCGACGCTGCCTGACGACCCGCGCTGGGCGGCGGCGGATCTGTTTGTCGAAACAGATCCGCAAGGCAAGATCGCGCACGCGGAGGGCGCGATCGAGCTGTTGGGGCTTTCCTCGCCCGACGACGCGCTCGGCGTGCCGGTGATGGCGCTGGTGGATGCCGACAATGCCGCGCGGTTGAGCTCGGCATTGGACGAAGGCGCGGATGGGGCCCGCTTTGGACCGTTTCTGATCCAAGGCGATGGCCGAGACTTTATCTTATCGGGGCGCCGGTCAAATCCCGCCAATCGCGCCGCGACATTCGCCCTGACGCGCGCCGCGCGCCGCGCGGCCGATCCGCGCCGCGAGGCCGATGTGATTTGGGCGCGGCTGCGCCAAGCCCGGCTCGATGTGCTTGCGGCCAAGATCGCCGATCGGCAATTTCGCCTCGCCGCCCAGCCTATTTGGAGCCTCTCGCAAAACGACGCTCATCATGCCGAAATTCTGGTGCGCTTTGACGACGGCAAATCGCCCGCCGCGCTGATCCATTTGGCGGAAGAAAGCGGCTTGATCGTTGATCTTGACCTTGCGGTCGTGGACGCCTGCGCACGCGCCATTGCAGCAACGCGAGAATGCCGGTTCGCGGTCAATATTTCCGGCCGTTCGGTCACCTCGGCCGGCTTTGCCGAGCGCTTTGCCGCGCTTGTGCGCGCCCAGGGCATCGATCCGCGACAGCTGATCGTCGAGATCACCGAATCGGCCGAGATCATCGATCTTGACGCAGCGGCGCAAGTCATTCGCGCCTTGCGCGCCGCCGGCCATTCCATTTGCCTGGACGATTTTGGCGCCGGCGCCGCCTCGTTTCATTATTTGCGAGCCCTGGAGGTCGATTTTATCAAGATCGACGGGGCTTACTTACGCGATTGCCTGGACCGCCCGCGCGAAGCGGCCATCTTGAAAGCAATGGTGGGCCTCTGCCGCGGCTTGGGCGTTGTCCCGATCGTCGAAATGGTCGAAACGCCGGAGCATGTGGGCGCCATGCGCGGGCTCGAGGTCGATTTGGGCCAAGGCTATCATTTTTGCCGACCGCAAATGCGCTTTGACGGTTTTGGCCGGGCTTTGGATGCGGGGGCATTGCGATGACCCAGCGCATGGACCGGGTACGGGTGCTGATCGTCGACGACAACCACCATATGATCAATATCGTCAAGACGATCCTGCGCGGCTTTGGGTTGAACAATTTCTACGAAGCGCGCGACGCGGCCGAAGCCTTTGATATCGTGCGCTCGGAATCGATTGATTTGATCGTCGTTGATTTCCTGATGGATATTCTCGACGGCACCGATTTCGTGCGCCTGGTCCGGACCGGGGAAGACAGCCCGAACCCTTTCGTGCCGATCATCATGCTGACGGCCTATTCCGAGCGCTCGAAAGTCGAAGCGGCGCGCGATGCCGGCGTCACCGAGTTTTGCTGCAAACCGGTGACCGCGAAAAAGCTTTATCGGAAAGTGTCTTCCGTCGTGAACAATCCGCGCCCGTTCATCCGGACCCCGACCTATTTCGGCCCCGATCGGCGCCGGCGCCATAACCCGAATTACCGCGGCGAAGAGCGGCGCAAGAATACGGCCGCGCAAATCCCTACCCAAAAGATCGACATCTAGCCCCACCGCCAGTGGGGCGCTGTGGTCTTGCCCGCGCCGCGCGAAGCCGGTAGAGGGCGAAACCATCGGGCGCGCCCAAGCCCTGCCGCAGAGCGCTTTTGCGGAAAGCTTCAATCACCGTTTCGTCGATTGCGTCCGCCTTTGGCGGAAGCGAGCCGGCGAGCGCCGATTTTGGAAGGTCTCCATGCCCAAACGCACCGATTTGTCGTCGATCCTGATCATCGGCGCCGGCCCCATCGTGATCGGCCAAGCCTGCGAGTTTGATTATTCCGGCGTGCAAGCCGTCAAGGCGCTGAAAGCCGAAGGCTATCGGGTGATCCTCGTCAACTCCAATCCGGCGACGATCATGACCGACCCCGAATTGGCGCATGCGACCTATATCGAACCGATCACGCCGGAAATCGTTGAGAAAATCATCGAAAAAGAGCGCCCCGACGCGATTTTACCGACCATGGGGGGCCAGACGGCGCTGAATTGCGCGATGGCGCTGGCCAAATCCGGCGCGCTGGAGCGCTGGGGCGTCGAGCTGATCGGGGCCAAGCCCGAGGCGATCGACAAGGCCGAAGACCGGCTGAAATTTCGCGAGGCGATGACCAAGATCGGGCTGCAAAGCCCGCGCTCGCGCCTCGTGCGGACATTGACCGAGGCCGAAGAGGCGCTGCCCTTTGTCGGCCTGCCGGCGATCATTCGACCTTCTTTCACCTTGGGCGGCACTGGCGGCGGCATCGCCTATAATGTCGAGGAATTTCGCGAGATTTGCCAAAACGGCATCAGCGCTTCACCGGTCGGCGAAATACTGGTCGAGGAAAGCGTCCTTGGCTGGAAAGAATATGAAATGGAGGTCGTTCGCGACAAGAACGATAACGCCATCATTATTTGCTCGATCGAGAATATCGACGCGATGGGCGTGCATACAGGCGATTCGATTACCGTGGCGCCGGCACTGACGCTGACCGACAAAGAATATCAGATCATGCGCTCGGCCTCGATCGCCTGCTTGCGCGAGATCGGGGTCGAGACCGGCGGCTCGAATGTGCAATTCGCCATCAACCCGAAAGACGGCCGCATGGTCGTCATCGAGATGAACCCACGGGTGTCGCGCTCCTCGGCGCTCGCCTCGAAAGCGACCGGTTTTCCGATCGCCAAAGTCGCCGCGCGGCTGGCGGTGGGGTATACGCTCGATGAATTGCTGAACGACATTACCGGGGCGACGCCCGCTTCGTTCGAACCGACGATCGACTATGTCGTCACCAAAATCCCGCGTTTCGCCTTTGAAAAGCTGCCGGGCGCCGATCCGGTGTTGACGACATCGATGAAATCGGTCGGCGAGGCGATGGCGATCGGCCGCACCTTCCAGGAAAGCCTGCAAAAAGCGTTGCGCTCACTGGAAACGGGGCTTTCCGGGCTTGATGAGATCGATATTCCGGGTCTCGGCGCCGGCGATGATTTGAACGCGCTGCGGGCGGCGATTTCGCGCCCAACGGCGGATCGAATGCGCATGGTGGCCGAAGCGCTGCGGCGGGGCCTGAGCATCGAGGACGCCCATCAGGCCTGCGCCTATGATCCGTGGTTCTTGCGCCAGATCGCCCATCTGGTCGCCACCGAAGCCGTGGTGCGCGCGCATGGCTTGCCCGAAACAGCCGAGGGCTTTCGGCGGCTGAAGGCGATGGGCTTTTCGGATGCGCGGCTGGGCAAGCTGACGGGCCTTGGCGAAGGCGCGGTGCGCGCGGCGCGCCAGCGCTTAGGCGTTCGCCCGGTTTACAAGCGGATCGACACCTGTGCGGCGGAGTTTGCGGCAAAGACGCCCTATCTTTATTCGACCTATGAGGCGCCGGCCGGCGCGGGCGCGGCGCCCGAAAACGAAGCTTTGCCCAGCGGGCGGCGCAAAGCGATGATCCTCGGCGGCGGCCCCAATCGCATCGGCCAGGGCATTGAATTTGATTATTGCTGCTGCCACGCCGCCTTTGCGCTGGCGGAGATCGATGTCGAATCGATCATGGTGAATTGCAATCCGGAGACGGTGTCGACCGATTACGACACCTCGGACCGGCTGTATTTCGAGCCGCTGACGGTCGAAGACGTGCTGGAAATCGTCCATGTCGAGCAAAGCGCCGGAAAATTTCTCGGCGCGATCGTGCAATTTGGCGGGCAGACGCCGCTGAAACTGGCCAAGGGGCTCGACCGGGCCGGCGTGCCGATTCTCGGCACCTCGTTTGACGCGATTGATCTGGCGGAAGATCGCGCCCGCTTTGCCGATTTGCTGAACGATTTGGGTTTGCGGCAAGCCGCCTCCGGCTTTGCCCGCAATGAAGAAGAGGCGGCCACGCAGGCCGCTCGCATCGGCTATCCGGTGATGCTGCGCCCCTCTTACGTTCTTGGCGGGCGCGGCATGAAGATCGCCCCCGATGAAGAAAGCTTGCGCAGCTTTGTCCGCGAGGCGCTCAGCGTTGCCGACGACAATTCGGTGCTGATCGACCGCTATTTAACCGATGCGATCGAGGTGGATGTCGACGCGCTCGCCATGGCGGGCGAGGCCTATATCGCCGGCGTGATGGAGCATATCGAAGAAGCAGGCGTGCATTCGGGCGATTCGGCGTGCGCGCTGCCCGCATTTTCGCTGGCGCCGACCCGGATTGCCGAGATCGAAGCGCAAGCCAAAGCGCTCGCCAAAGGCCTGCAGGTCAATGGCCTGCTCAACATCCAATTTGCGGTGAAAGACTCGGAAATCTATGTGCTGGAGGCCAATCCGCGCGCCTCGCGCACCGTGCCGTTTGTCGCCAAAGCGACGGGCGTGCCGCTGGCGCGGCTGGCGACCTTTGTCGCGCTCGGCGTGCGGCCCAATCCGTTTCCGCCGATCCCGTGGCCTTCGCGCCATGTCGCGGTGAAAGAGGCCGTGCTGCCTTTTGCGCGTTTCCAGGGCGTTGATCCAACCTTGGGGCCGGAAATGCGCTCGACCGGTGAGGTCATGGGCCTTGATCGGGATTTCGCGACGGCGTTCGCCAAGAGCCAGATCGGCGCCGGCGCACGCCTGCCGCTGAGCGGCACGGCGTTCATCTCGGTCAAAGACAGCGACAAGGACATTGCGATCGCGCTCGCGGCCGATTTGATCGGGCAGGGCTTTGCGGTGATTGCGACGTCCGGAACGGCGCAGCGTCTGCGCGCCGCCGGGCTTGAGGTTGAGCGGGTCAACAAGGTGCTCGAAGGCCGCCCGCATGTTGTCGATGCGATGAAAAACGGCCAGGTGCATCTCGTCATCAACACGACGGAAGGCGCGCAATCCTTGCGCGATTCTTTCTCGATCCGTCGGGCGGCGCTGCAGCACAACATCGTCTATTACACGACGATCGCGGGCGCGCGGGCGGCGATCCAGGCGATCGGCGCTTTGAAGACGCAGCCTCTTGAAGTTTTCCCGCTGCAGTCTTACGCTTAACCCAGCGCTCAAGGCTTGATTTGCAATTGCGCGCCGGGAATAGGAACCCCTTTACATGGAAAAAGTGCCAATGACCGCCGAGGGCCACGCGGCTCTCGACGCAGAATTGAAGCGTTTGAAGCTGGTTGAGCGCCCGGCGGTGATCGCGGCGATCTCCGAAGCGCGCGCGCATGGCGATCTTTCCGAAAACGCTGAATACCACGCCGCCAAAGAGCGCCAGAGCTTTATCGAGGGCCGCGTCGCCGAATTGGAAGACAAATTGGCCCGCGCGCAGATCATCGACACGACGCGGCTGTCGGGCTCGACGGTGAAGTTCGGCGCCTTTGTGCGCGTGCTCGACGAAGACACCGAAGCTGAACACACCTATCGCATTGTCGGCGAAGACGAAGCCGATGTGAACGAAGGCAAGGTCTCGATCACCTCGCCTTTGGCGCGGGCGCTGATCGGCAAAGAAGAAGGCGATGTCGTTGAGGTCGCCGCGCCTGGCGGGTCGCGCTCGCTGGAAATCTTGAAAGTGCATTGGCGCTGAGATCGCCGGCTTTTGCCGCCTTTATCGATATGGGTGGCATCGAGCGGCGCGGCGGGGATGGAGCGCCAAGGCCTCTCCATTGCGTTGGCCGTGCGGGACCGGCTGGCGAGCGTCCGTGCGGTAGACGTTAAGGTCTCGCGGCTGGCGCAGATGGGGTGGCGCGGGGCCCTGCCCCTTTGGGCGCAAGGCGATCTTCGATCCTGTTTGGCGCCGGATGAGGCGGCCATGTTGCGCGCAGGCCCCTTCCCGGATCTGTGGATCGGAACCGGGCGAGCCAGCCTTGGCTTGTCGATCGGCCTGCGGCGGTGGAGCGGGGGCAAAACGCTGGTTGTGCAAACGCAAGACCCGCGCGCGCCGCGCAACTTGTTCGATCTGATCGTGCCGCCGCTGCATGACGGCTTGGCGGGCGAAAATGTCCTGCCAATAATCGGCGCGCCGGTTTACTTTGCGCCGGACGCAATCGCGCAAGCCAAGGCGGCGGCTGCAGCCATTATGGCGCGGCCGGGGCAAAAACTGCTGGTCGCCATAGGCGGCGGCTATCGCCGGCGCGCCTTTGCGCCGGCTTTGTTCGACGCCTGGGTGGATGATTTGCAGCGTTTGGCGACAGCTGGCGCGCAATTATTGATTACCACGTCAAGACGGACCCCGCCTTTCATTGCGGCAAAGCTCGAAGCGCTGCGCGCCATGCCGGGCAATATGGTCTGGCGCGGTCCGCCGGACGGCCCGAACCCCTATCTCGCCTTTCTGGTCAGCGCCGATGCAGCGCTGGTCACGCCGGATTCGGTCAATATGAGCATGGACGCGGCTTTTTTCGGATTGCCGATCCATTGGTGGACGCCGCCGAACGCTCCCGCCAAATTCGCGGCGTTTTACGCCGACTTGATCGCGCGCGATCAGGCCCTATGGTTTGGCGGCGAGATCGATTTTCGCCGCAGGCCGGCTTTTCAGGAGATCGAGCGCGTCGTTGATCGCGTGTTGGCGGAATTGCGACGGCGCGGCGCGATTGCGTGATCGGCCGATGGCTTGCAACCGCCACGGGCTGCGCCGATATGCCGGCGACCCAAGCGCGCAAAAATGCGTCCAGCGTTGGCATTTGCGTTGCGCTTCCCATTCCCGATCCCGTCAGGAGCTTTTCATGTCTTCTCCACGCCGCGCCGACATCGTCATTATCGGGTCAGGCCCCGCCGGCTATACGGCGGCGATTTACGCCGCGCGCGCCATGCGCAAGCCGCTGTTGATTTCTGGCATGCAGCCGGGCGGCCAATTGACCATTACCACCGATGTCGAGAATTACCCCGGCTTTGCCGATGTCATCCAAGGGCCCTGGCTGATGGACCAAATGCGGGCCCAAGCCGAACATGTCGGTACGGAAATGATCAGCGACACCATCATTTCCGCTGAACTGGGGCAGCGCCCGTTTCGCTTGGTTGGCGATGGCGGCCAAGTTTATCTGGCGGAGACCGTCATCATCGCCACGGGCGCGCAAGCCAAATGGCTGGGCATTCCGTCGGAGCAGCGCCTGCAAGGCTTCGGCGTGTCGGCTTGCGCGACCTGCGATGGGTTTTTCTTCCGCAACAAGGAAGTCGCGGTGATCGGCGGCGGCAATAGCGCGGTAGAAGAGGCGCTGTTTTTGACCAATTTCGCCTCGAAAGTGACGCTGGTGCATCGCCGCGACAGCTTGAAGGCCGAAAAAATCCTACAGGAGCGGCTGTTCAAACACCCGAAAGTGCGGGTGATTTGGAACCATGTCGTTGATGAAATCCTCGGCGACGGCATGCCGCCAAGCGTCACCGGCCTGCGCTTGCGGGAAACCTCAACGAAAGCAGTGCAAGAAATTCCGGTCGATGGGGTATTTGTCGCCATCGGTCACAAACCGGCCACGGATTTGTTTAAAGGTCAGGTGGCGATGGACGAGACCGGCTATATCGAGGTCGCGCCGCATTCGACCGCGACCACTATTCCCGGCGTTTTTGCCGCAGGCGATGTGGCCGATTCGGTCTATCGTCAGGCGGTGACGGCGGCCGGCATGGGCTGTATGGCGGCGCTGGAAGCCGAGCGATTCTTGGCGGCCGCGGCGCACGCGACGGTCGCGGCGGCGTAATTCAGAACAGAAAAGCGCATCAAATGGATTGGGACAAGCTAAAGACATTTCACGCCTGCGCCGAGACAGGCTCGCTGTCTGCGGCCGGCAATGATCTTGGCTTGTCGCAATCGGCGGTCAGCCGGCAAATCGCCGCGCTCGAGGACGATGTCGGCGTGCCGCTGTTCCATCGCCATGCGCGGGGTTTGACGCAAACCGAAGCAGGGCGGATGCTGCATGAGGCGACCCGGCAAATGGCAGCTACGGCGAAAATCGCCGCGTCCAATCTGGCGGACATCCGCGACGTGCCGCAGGGCGAATTGCGGGTGACGGCCCCGGTGGCGTTCGGGTCAACCTGGCTGGCGCCCAAGCTGGCCAATTTCCTGACCAGTTTCCCGTTGGTGCGGCTACAATTGCTGCTCGATGACCGCGAATATAACCTCTCCAATCTCGAGGCCGAAGTCGCCATTAGGTTGTGGCCGGCTCACCAGGCTGAATTGGTGCAAAAACGCCTCACCGTCGTGCGCACCTCGATTTATGCGGCGCGCAGCTATCTGGAGGGCAAGGCCCCGATCCTGGAGATCGACGATCTCGATCAACATGCCATTATCGGTTATGGCGCGGCCTCGCCCTCGCCGATGAGCGGGGTGGATTGGGTGACGTTGGTCGGCCGCGAAGGCAAGAAACCGCGCATGCCGGCGGTGCGGATTAACAATGTCTATGGCATGTTGAAGGCCGTTGAAGCCGGTCTCGGCGTCGCCAGTCTTCCCGATTACATGGCGAGCGGTGTGCCGGGCCTCGTGAAAATTCTGCCAAAGCTCGACGGGCCGAGCTTTGATGTTTATTTTATCTATCCAGCGGATTTGCGCAAATCCAAGCGCATCGCCGCGTTTCGGCAGTTTTTGACCGATCAGGTCGCGGCTTGGCCGATATAGTCGACCGCAGTCGATCTTGCTCACCTATGTGTGAAGCATTGGTTTTTTTGCGCCGCCCCCATGTTCTTGTCATAATCCGATACTATCTGGCGTTGTGCGTGGGGCCTCGCCCACGCAACGTGACCGCGATGTTCCGTCCGTGGTCTGCGTTTCCTCCCCCGAGGCTTCCTTTAAACCGAGCGCCTGCGCGCTCGGTTTTTTTTTGAATTTGACCCGGGGAGCCGCATCGTTGCGTAGCGCCGAGACGCCACGGAGCCGATGCTCCGGTTTTTGGGCGTGCAATATATAACGGGAGCGGACCTGGTGCCGCCGGGGAGGATTGAACTCCCGACCTCGTCATTACCAATGACGCGCTCTACCACTGAGCTACGGCGGCGAATGCAGGCGAAGCAAGGCTTGGCCCGCGCAAGGTTGGCGGCTATAACGCAGGCTTGCATGGATGAAAAGTCAAAAAGCGCGCCGAGCGCGCCCATCTCGACCGAGGCGCAAACGACCAAAGCCGCCCTCAAAGCAGCCCGTCAAGAGCGGCTGAAAGCCGCTTTGCGGGACAATCTGCGCCGCCGCAAAGACTCCGCTACGAACGGGTGATCATCAGGCTGGCGAGATAAACCTTTCCCTTGTTTGCGCCGAGCGTTTTATCAACGGCGGCTTGCAGAAGCACCTTCAAGCGTGTGGGGTCAGGAACGTCGAATGCGCGATAATGCAACGCTGCGTAATCGGCGACCGCTGCGCGCAGCTGATCGCGCAAACGCGGTCCCATTTTCTCGGCGCGGGCTTGATCGGCTTCATTGGGAATTTCGATGCCCGCATCGACCTGGATGATTCCGCTGAAACGGCCACCCACCAATACACCAGAATTCAAGCCAGGCGCCGGTGTATAATGCGAGGAGGCAGTTATACGACGCGCAGCATTGTTGACGGTGCTTTTCGCTTTCGGCTTCGCGCCTGCGGCCTCAGCTCGCGAGACAGCGCTACTCAACCCGCACGCTAGGCCGGCAATGACGAGACCACGTCTATCCATGGTTTGCGCGTAGCAAATCCGTCTGTCCGGCAGGTTAACGCATTTGAACGAATTCCAAGCACCCGCAGCCAAATGGATGAGCAGACCTTTCCGCGAGCATCGTCCAGCCGGCTGCAAAAGCGCTAAAGTCCCGATTCTGACACATTGATCCGATTTCTTGCGCAACGATGGTTGTACGAGAAAGCAGCGATTTACAGGCCGGTCGAATAGCGCCACAAGCGGGCGCCGCATGTGGCTTGGCCCTGCCGACGCGACGAACTCGAGTGAAGGACGTTTGAATGCTGATCGCTGCTTTCGCTGCTGACGCGGCGGACAATTTTTCGCTGCTGGCGCTGTTTGGTCGCGCCGATTGGATCGTCAAATCGGTGATGCTGGGCTTGGCCCTGTCGTCTGTGCTGTCGCTGTGGGTGGTGATCGACAAACATGTTGAGCTTGCCGGCCTGAAAAAGCGCGCCAAGGCGGTCGAAGATCGGCTGTGGGGCGGCGCCTCGCTGGAAGATTTCGACGATGTCGGGGCGGAAGCCAAACGCGATCCGGTCGCCGCCGCTTTTGCGCCGGCCGCGCGCGAATGGCGCGACCTCAAACGCCAGGACCGGCTGACGGTTGCGCAGACGGAGCTGGCGCTGACCCGCGCCGATCGTTTGGTCGACGGCGCGATCGGTCGCGAAATCGCCCGCGCTGAACGGGGTTTGAGCATTTTGGCGACAATCGGATCAGCTTCGCCCTTTATCGGCCTATTCGGGACGGTCTGGGGGATCGTCAACGCCTTCCGCGCGATCGCCGAACGCAATGATTCCAGCCTGATCACGGTTGCGCCGGGCATTGCCGAAGCGTTGTTTGCGACGGCTTTGGGGCTGTTCGCCGCTATTCCGGCGGTGATTTTCTACAACAAGCTCGCCGCCGATATTGGCCGCTATGGCGCGCGGCTCGACGGCATCGCCGAGGAATTCTCGGCGCGGTTGTCGCGGCGCTTGAGCGAAAGGACGCAATAATGGCGCTGCTGCTCGCCCGCCCCAGAGCCCGCCGCGGCATCAAGCGCCGGCCGTTTTTGGCCGAGATCAATGTGACCCCGTTCGTCGACGTCATGTTGGTGTTGCTCATCGTCTTTATGGTGACGGCGCCCCTGTTGACGGTCGGCATTCCGGTCGATCTGCCGAAAACCGAAGCGCGCGCGCTGCCCGATCCAGCGACGGAGCCGTTGGTCATCACTATTCAAGGCGATGGCGCGGTGTTTTTACAAGAAACGGCGGTGCCGATCGCCGATTTGGTGCCCAAGCTCGAGGCCATCGCCGCCGCCGGTTATGACGAACGGATTTACGTCCGCGCCGACCGCCAGGCGCTGTGGGATGTGGTGAGCCAGGTGATGGCGCGCCTGCAGGCGGCGGGTTTTGCCAATATTGGCCTGGTCAACGAACCAATATCGACGCCCGCGACCGGCGCTGCGGCGCCGGCCAGGTGACGCAAATGCGTCCCGGCCTGCCGATTTCGCTTCTCGTGCACGCCGCTTTGGCGGCGGCAGGCTATGTGACCTTTGGCGCGCCGGCCCCGGATCTGTCGCGCGCGCTGATCATTCCGGTCGATCTGGTGGCGGATGCCCCGCGCACGCAAATCCGCAGCGCCGCGCCCGAACCGCAAGACGACGGCGAGCCAAGCTTTGCGCCAGAACCCAATCCAGAGGCCAGCGCGATCATTGAAGAACCCCTGCCCGACGCGCCGCCCCCACCCACCGAACCAGAGCCAATTGCGCTGCCCGAACCGGCGCCTGAGCCGGAACCAAAACCGGAGCCGATCGCAAAAACAGACCCAACGCCGCCCGCCGAATCGCCGCCCCGGCCGCGTCGCCGGCTCGACCTCGGCGATCTCGAGCGCGCGGTAACGAATGCAGCGCCGAGCGAACGGCGCAACCCGCCTCCTGGTCGGCAATCTGCACCAGCGACAGGCCCGGCGGCGCGCGGGCCGAGCGTCGATGACGGCTTGACGCTCGCAGAAGAAGACGCCCTGCGCGAAAGCCTGCGCGGCTGCTGGCGCGCCCCGGCGGATATGCGCGATCCTGGACGTTTAATCGTCGAAGTGCGGTTTTGGCTGAATGCAGATGGGACGATTTCGCGCGGGCCGAACTTGATTTCGCCCAGTAACGTGCCGGCTGGCGACATTGAGTTGCGCGTAGCGGCCGACAACGCCCTGCGGGCGGTACGTGAATGCGCGCCGTATAAACTGCCGCCGGAGCGTTATGAGACCTGGAAGCAGATCACTTTTCGGTTCGACCCACGCGCCATGGCGACCTGGTAATGAAGGCAGATGGAGACGCCTGGCCCTATTACGCCATGATTGCGTCCGCATTCCCAATTAAGGCGAGTCATTGCATGAAACAAACGCAACGGAGACGATCCATGCATACTCACGGTCTAATCATGACCAGTTTTGGCAAACACAGGCGCGTAGGGTTGCTCGCCGTTGCGGCCCTGCTGGCGTCTATCGCCCTCGCGCCGCGCCCAGCGGCGGCGGCGCTGACCATCGACATCACGCAAGGCAATCTTGAGCCCTTGCGCGTAGCTATTCCGGAGTTTCTGGCCAGTACTGACGAAGAACGCAAATATGCTGAAGATATCGCCACGGTACTAAAAAATAATCTGGAGCGCTCTGGATTGTTTTCAGCGATCGATCGTCAAGCCTATATTGAACGACAATCAGAGATCGACTTGCGTCCACGTTTTCCCGATTGGCGCGTAATCGGCACGCAAGTACTGGTCAATGGCCGCATTCAATTGCAAGCCAGCGGCCTGATGCTGGTTGATTTTCGGGTCTGGGACGTCAGCGGCGAAGAACAATTGCTGGGCCTGCAATTAGAGATCGACCCGCGCAATTGGCGCCGGATCGCGCACCGGGTCACCGACCGCATTTATCAGCGCCTGACCGGCGAAGCCGGCTATTTCGACAGCCGCATCGTCTTTATCTCCGAGACAGGGCCAAAGGGCGCGCGCGCAAAACGACTGACCATTATGGACCAGGACGGCGCCAGCCCGTCTTACTTGACCAATGGGTCTTATTTGGTGCTGACGCCGCGTTATTCGCCCTCGGCCCAGCAGATCACTTATCTTTCTTATGAGGAAGGCCGCCCGAAGGTCTTCCTGTATAACATCGCCAATGGCCGGCGCGAGGCTCTAGGCCAGTTCGAGGGCATGACCTTTGCGCCGCGCTTCAGCCCAGATGGCCGCGGCGTTATAATGAGTCTCGAAAGCGCGGGCAATTCCGACATTTACACGATGGACCTCAACACGCGCGCCTTGACGCGGTTGACCTCTGGCCCTGATATCGACACCTCGCCGTCGATGTCGCC
Source organism: Hyphomonadaceae bacterium UBA4763 (assembly GCA_002403455.1). Classification (GTDB taxonomy): domain Bacteria; phylum Pseudomonadota; class Alphaproteobacteria; order Caulobacterales; family Aquidulcibacteraceae; genus UBA4763. The sequence goes on from DHHV01000129.1 coordinate 25,211, forward strand.
GGACGGCAGGCAAATCGTTTTCACAAGCGACCGCGCTGGCGATCCGCAATTATACGTGATGAACGCCGACGGCTCGGACGTGCGCCGGGTCAGCCAAGGCGAGGGGCGCTATTCAACCCCGGTTTGGTCGCCGCGCGGCGATCGCATCGCTTTCACCAAGCAAATTGGCGGGCGCTTTCAGATCGGCGTCATGCGCATCGATGGGTCTGGCGAAATCACGTTGGCCGAATCTTGGTCCGCAGAAGGGCCCACTTGGTCGCCAAATGGCCGCGTCGTGGTGTTTTTCCGACAAAGCGCTCCAAATGCTGAATCTGAATTGTGGTCGGTCGATCTCACCGGGCGGAATTTGCGGCGCGTTGTAACGCCGGTTTCAGCTTCTGATCCAGCATGGTCTCCGCTGTTGCAATAAAGCGACGCTCAAGCAATTTGGCGATCTGCGGCAGGACCATTGATTAAAGCCGCGCGCCTTTGTTGATAGTCGTCGCAAAATTGTTGCGTTATCGGGTTAAGCGCTTGACGTGACGCCGTCCAACGGCGAAGGGGTAATCGGTACCTGCTGGGAGAACTTGAATGAAATTCCGTTTGATCACTGCATTGACCGTAGCCATTGCTTTGGCGGCTTGCCAAACGCCGGACCCTGTTCCGACCGGTCCGACGGCTGAAGAACTTGCCGCGCAACGCGCCGCCGAGGAAGCGCGCCGCGCCGAAGAAGCCGCCCGCGCGGAAGCCGCCCGCCGCGCGGCCGAAGCGGAAGCCGCTCGCCGTCGCGCCGAAGAAGAAGCGCGCCTCGCCGCTGAACGGGCGCGGGCCAATGAAATTGTCGCAGGCTCGCTGCGCGATTTCGAAGTCAATGCCGGCAATCGCGTTTATTTCGATTATGACCAATTCGCACTTCGCGCGGATGCGCGTGAAGTGTTGGCCCGTCAAGCGGCTTGGCTGCGCAGCTATCCGCAAATGAAAGCGACGATTGAAGGTCACGCTGACGAGCGCGGGACGCGCGAATACAACATCGCCCTTGGCGTGCGCCGTGCGCAAGCGGTCAAAGATTTCTTGGTGAGCCAAGGGGTCGAGGCGGCTCGCCTGGAAACGATTTCTTATGGGAAAGAGCGACCGATTGATCCGGGCACTGGGGAAGCGGCTTGGTCGCGGAATCGCAATGGCCACACGGTGCTCGTCACACCCCAGGGCTAAGCTGCATTTTACTTTAACTCTAGGGAAAAGCCGGCCCTGCGCCGGCTTTTCGCTTTTTGGTTCCCGGCGCAACGGGCCACAGGCGCAATTTCACAAAATGCCGCCGTCGCCTCAATTTTGCCGAGCTATCCGGTTAATTGCTCGTTATGGTGCTTCGAAATCTGCTTGTTGGCCTTATCGCCGTCTCGTTCGTGTTCTCGGCCATGCTCCCGGCGAGCGCCCAGCAATCGGGCCGATCCTCGCGCGCGGAGCGCAACGCCCCGACAACGCCGCCGCCGGGCCCAACGCCTTTGCCCGCCATTATCGAGCCGCAAGCCGAGGCGACGCAGCGGTTGATGGACCGGCTCGGCGAGCTTGAAAATCAGATGCGCGAACTGGCCAAGCAGAACGACGCCCTGCGGGTCGATGTGGACCGCTTGACGCGCGAGAATGGGGCATTGACCCGCCGCGTCGATGCATTGTCGACCGAGGTGTCGGAGACGAAAAACCGCCTCGCAGCGGCTGAAGCGGCGCAAGCGGCGGCGCCCAACGCCAACGCGCCGGCCCCGGATGGCGATCCAGCCGCAGCGGAGGCCGCCGCCAAACAAGCCGCCCTCGACTTGCCGGCCGACCCGGTGGAGATTTTCAAACGCGGCCAGCAATTTTTGATCGACGAAGACTATGGCAAGGCGGAAACCGCCTTTCGCGCCGTCATCAAGGATCACCCAAAGTCGGCGCCGGCCAGCGACGCGCATTATTGGCTCGGCGAGACCTTGTTCGTGCAGGGCGCTTTTCCGGAAGCCGCCAAAGAATATCTGGCGATCGTCCGCGCCAACCCGAGCGCAGCGCAGACCGCGCAGGCGATGGTTCGCCTGGCCGCCTCTTTCAACCGCCTCAATGACAGCGAGCGGGCTTGCGCGGTCCTCGATGACTTTGCGGAGCGTTTTCCAAACGCTCCGCCGGTCGCGAAGACCCGGGCGGAGAGCGAACGCCGCGCCGGAAAGTGCTGATCGCTTTATTGGTCGGTCTTTTCCGCATAAATCACGGAAACGCGTGCGCCGGTGTCTAACGGCTCGACCGAAACAGTCAGGCTGGTCTCGTCCGCGCCATTGGCGCCGACCAACATCCGCGTACCGCCGAACTGATTATCCTGGCGGTTGGAAAAGCGCTGATCATCGATGAAGGGTTTGTAAAACGCGACAACTTTATCCGCGTTATCGGTCGTTGAGCCGATGATCATGCCGCCACGTTTGCCGGGTTCATTGCCTTGAATGGACGACTCAATCGACAACCCAGGGTAAAGTTTGACAAAGCTCGGCAGATTTTCCGCCGCCGGCGCCTGGCCGCCGCTGGAAAACACCGCTGAAGATGTACCGTCTTCGCTTTCAAAAACGGCGGTGTCTTTGTCGTAAGAGAGACTGCCCTCGTCCGTCGTGATGGTCCGGGCATCCGGCCCCAAATCCTGTTCCGCTTTCTTGCCGCAGCCACCGAGCGCCAAGACGCCCGTCAAAACCACAATCGACCAATTGCGCATGAATCGCCTCTCTCGCATTACGCGCGGCCGATAACACAGGCAGCAGAGAAAAGCGATCAACTCCCCGATTCAGGGAAACGTTTGGCGGCAGGCGCCAGAACGACCGCGCCTTCCGGCATTACCTGCATGATCGCTTGCACGCGCTCGGTCCGCCCGTTTGGCAAGAGGCGGAACAGTCCTTCAGCCCCGGCAAAGCCGATGACGCTTTCCAGCCGGTTGACGGAGAGACCGTCCGTTGACCCGCCCGCCGCCAATCGCGCCGCCATGGCGACCGCGTCATAGGCCAAGGGCGCCAAGCTCGACGGCGTTCCCTCATATGCGGCCACATAATCGGCGCGAAATTGCGCCGTCGCATCAGGATCGGCCAAAGTGAACCACCCATTGGCTAGCGCCGGCTCGCGCAGGATGGCCGCGTCATTCCAAAGGCTCAGGCCCAAGAATTGCACGTCGCGCGGATCGAGCCCATGAAACGGCAAGAGCGGCGCCAGCGCTTGCAGCATTTCGCCTTGTTCGGGCAGCAAGACGGCATGACGACCGCGTTCGGCCGCCCGTATTTGCCGCACGCTTTGGGCCAGCCGCCGGGCGGGATCGCTCATGCCGTTTTGATCGCGGGCGGGATAAGTTTCAACGGCGCCAAGGCGCGCGCCGGCCAAGGCGACTTCGTTGGCGAAAGCTTCGCGCACGCGCCGACCAAATTCGGTGTCGGGCCCGATCAGGTGAAAATGCGTGATCCCTTGCGCCGCCGCATAGCGGACGATGTTGGCGACCTCGAGCGAGGGCAAGGTCGATAGCAAATAGGCGCCGGCGCCATTGACGGCGGTCGCATCAGTGGAGAACCCGATCACCGGCTTGCCGTTCGGCTGCGCCCGCGCCACGGTGGCGCGGACATTCTCCGAAAGCAATGGCCCTAAGATGATATCGGCGCCATCGCGAAGCGCTTCGTCGGTGGCGGCCTGCGCGCCGTCAGCGGTACCGCGCGTATCTTTCGGCAACAAAGCAATGTTCAAATCGCCATGCCGAAAAAGCGCCAATTCGGCGGCGGCCAGCATGCTTTGCGTTTCGGCGCGAACGGCCGCCGCATTATGGGAGAAGGGCAGCAACAGCGCCAGCCGCACAATCGGCCGGCCTTGCATATGAGCGGGCGTCAAGCCGGGCCGCGAGAGCGCAAAATCATCGACAACGCGTTGCGCGCCGCCAATGTCGCCCGACCGATCGCTGTCGCCATCGCCTTCGGCGGGGGATTGGTCTTCGCCATTAATGGGACGCGTCGGCGGCGCAGCGCCATCCGGTCCTTGCGACCGAGACGCCGGAAAGGCGCCGCCTGTGCCTGGCGTCGTCGTCTCGCAAGCAGCGGCGGCGAGCAGTAATAAAGTCGGCAACGCAAAGCGGGTCAAATTGCCGATTGTCACGCGCTGATTGACTGCTGTTGCGGCCATGCTCGTCTCCCTCGCCCATTTTCAGGGCCATTCCCATTTCCGGTAGGCATGCGCGCAGCTGGCGCCAGCGTCAATCATCAGCGATCATTCATCGACAAAGCGGCGGGAAAACGGCGCCGCCGCGCTCCCTTTTGCCGCTGTCAAATCCGTTTGCTGATCCCGATCGCCAGGCGACAACCGGCTTTGATGACGCCGGACAACAGCGGATAAAACGGTGCCGCCGCCGCCCCTTCGGCGATTGCTTCGTTCTTGTGGGCGACTTCTTCGGCCTGGAATTTTTCGATCATCGGTCGGAGCGATGCATCCTCCGTCGGCAGACGATCGATTTGTTCCTGATAATGCTGGTCGATCACTGTCTCGACGGCGGCGGTGCAGGCATGCGCGGCTTTTTCGCCCATCAGCGCGGTCGCTGCGCCCAGGCTGCGGCCCATGACGGTCCATAACGGCATGATCAAGGTCGGAGCGGCCTCATCGGCGCGCACCAAGGCGTCGAAGGCGTCAAGATGGGCTTGTTCGTCCGCCCGCATGCGCCGCAAGGACGACGCGATCCGCGCTTTGTGCGGCAGCGCCGAAAACACCGCCAATTGTCCCTCGTAAATGCGCACCGCGCCATGCTCGCCGGCATGATCGACGCGGATCATCGCGGCGCGATCGATCAGATCGCGGGCCGGCGCCGGTGGACGCGGCCGGCGATTTTTCGTGGGGCGAGATGGGTCGGTCATCGGGACGCTCAAATTTGTGGGCCCACCAGATATCGGCCGCGACCGCTCTCGCATCAAGCCGGAATTTCGTGCTCGTCCCAGGTTTTCGGCTGCGCGCGCGCGGCGGCGATGAAACTTACCCCGGCCAGCACCGCTGAAATCAAGAAATTATAGCCCGCCATGGAAACGCCCAAAAACGTCCATTCCGGATCGGCGCAAGATTGCACTTTAATAGCGCCGCTGAGAGCCGCCGCGACGTCGAGACCCTCCAGCCCGCCCAGTTCCGCCGGCGCGCAAGACGGCAATTCCGGAAAGACGTGATATTCAACCCCGGCGTGATAGCCGGCGACGATCGCGCCCGTCATAAAGGCCATGCCGAGCAGCATGTCGACGCCGCTGATCGCCCGCTTGTCCATCCGGCCGGCGAACGCCACTCCGGCCAGCGCCAGCGCCGCCGCCGCCCAATAGACCTCCCGCTGACGCAAGCACAGATTGCACGGGCTCATTTGGCCGATCACTTCGAAGGCGTGCGCGCCGAGGATCATCGCTGCGCTGAACGCCAGCGCCGCCAAAGGCCAATGATTGCCGCGAAGGATCCATGTCATGATGGGCCAAAGAATAGAGCTTTTTCCTTGAAAACCTAGGGCGCGGGCCTGTGCGTTGTCGCCGCACCGCCTCTAAGGCGCAGGCGATTGCGGCGGTGGTTTCGACTCGCCCAACAGGGCGCCTAAATGTTCACTCGCCCATTCCGCAGCAAAACCAATGCCAAACAAAGACCCGATCAAGATAATGCCGAGCAGGCTCGCCCAGCCGATCGTCACAACCATCCCGAGTGCGACAAAGAGTCCATCGCGCGCCAACAGCCCGGTCGCCAGCAGCGCCAGCCCCAAAGACGGGATCGTATTGGTGATCGGCGGGAAGATGCAGATCGCCGCGAGGATCATCGCCAGCGCCGCAATCCGCTCGGCAAGGCCGGTCGCCGCCCAGGTCAGCCGCGGCCGCGCGATCTTGTCGATCCAGCGCAAGCGCTTGTCGGCAAACCCGGCCATCGCCTGCAGCCAGGCTTTCGGGATGCGCCGCTCTCGCAAGAAGCCGGGAAGGTATGGCTCGCGCCGGCCGACCAGCATTTGCGCCGCCAACAGCGCGATGATCGGCGCGGCGATCTGCGGCGGACCATAAAGGCCCGGCACAAGGCACGGGATCGCCATAATCAGGATGGAGAGGCCAAAGGCGCGCTCGTCCAGGCGATCGACCATATCGCCCACCCGCAATCCGTCGTCCTCGGCGCTGGCGGCAAGGTCGAGGATCACCTGCACCAATCCCTTGCGGGGATCATCGCGCAAAGCGTCAGCGGCGGCGAAAGCGGGGTTGGGCGACATGGGGGCGCTATCGCCGATTTGCGCGCCCGCGCCAAGGGCGAGATGTAAAGCGCGCCGCAAGCGCGCCTTAACTCTCCGCCGGGTAAACCCTGATCGCGGTGATCTGGTTGCGGTTGCGGCGCAAGATCTGGAACCGGTGCCCGTGAAAAGCAAAGCGCTGGCCGACTTCCGGGATCGCCTGCGCCTCGTGGATGATCAGGCCAGCGACGGTGACGGCCTCTTCGTCCGGCAGGCTCCAATCCATGGCGCGGTTGAGATCGCGGATCGGCACCCAGCCATCGACATTGACCGAACCGTCCGGCTGCGGACGAACGCCTTGAACGGCGACGTCATGCTCGTCTTTGATGTCGCCGACGATCTCTTCCAAAATGTCTTCGAGCGTCACCAGCCCCATGATCGCGCCATATTCATCGACGACCAGGGCAAAATGGGTGCGCTTGCGCAAAAACGCGTCCAATTGGTCTTGCAGGCGCGTCGTCTCCGGCACGAACCAGGGCTGGCGCGCCAAGGCGATCACGTCGACATCGTCCATATCGGCCCCGGAGGCGGCCAGCGCCCGCAGCAAATCCTTGGCGTGCAGGATCCCGACGATATTGTCGGCGCTGTCGCGCCAGAGCGGCAAGCGCGTATGCTGCGCGGCGAGGGCTTGGGCGATGATCTCGCGGGGCGGCAGGCTCGCATCGAGCATGCGCATGGAGCGGCGATGCACCATCACGTCCGCAACGGTCAGTTCAGAGAGCTCTAACGCGCCGCGGATACGGTCGCGCTCGTCTTTGACAATGGCCCCGTCCTGGTGGTGCAATTCCACCGCGCCGCGCAATTCATCAAACGCCGCGAACGGGTCCTTTTCGGGGTCCAGCTTGAGGCCAGCCAGCGCAAAGGCGCCGCGAACGACGGCTTGGACGGCAAAAACGGCCGGCGAAAACACCATGACGATGACGCGCATCAGCGGCGCAACCCGTAAAGCGAGCTTTTCTGGATTGGCGATGGCGTAGGTCTTGGGCGCGATCTCGCCGAACACCAGCAAGAAGATCGTGGTGAACGTGGTGCCGATCGCCACGCCCAAGCCTTGGCCGAGCAGGCCAGCGAAAAACACCGTCGCTAACGCCGCCAGCAGCGTGTTGACGACATTATTGCCAAGCAAAATGCTGCCGATCAGCCGGTCGCGCCGTTGCAATAAGAGATTGGCCGTGCGCGCGGCTTTGCTGCCGTCTTTCTCGGCTTGCAGCAAGCGCGCCCGCGAGGACGCGGTCAACGCCGTCTCTGATCCGGAGAAAAACGCCGAGAACAGGCACAGCGCTACAAAGGCCGCGCCGGTGAGCCAAATGGTCTGCGTCATCATCACAACGCTTGTCGAAGCGTCTCCACTATTTCCGCGCGCGGCGCCCCGCGCGCCACGAACGCTTCGCCGATCCGCCGCGCCAAAATCAGCGTCAGCGCGCCGTCGCGGGTCTTCTTATCGTGATCCATGCGCGCCACCAAGTCGTCTGGATCATAAGGCCCGCCGGCGACCGCGCCAAGCCGCGTGGCGAACCCCATGCGATCAAGATGCGCGCGCACGCGGCGCCGATCCTCCTGCGCGCAATAGCCCATCCGCGCGCTGAAATCGAAGGCGAACGCCATGCCGGTCGCCACGGCTTCGCCATGCAATAACCGCCCGTCATAGCCGCAAGCGGCCTCCAGCGCATGACCGAAAGTGTGGCCAAGATTGAGCAACATGCGCTCGCCGGTCTCGGTTTCGTCGCGCGCGACAATGCCCGCCTTGGCGCCGACGCTGACCGCAACCGCCTGGGAAAGCGCCTCGATCTCGCCGGCCAAAGCGGCCGCGCCATGCGTCTCCAGCCAATCGAAGAAGGCGCGATCGCCGAGCAGCGCATATTTGACGACTTCCGCATAGCCGGCCCGCATTTCCCGGGGCGGCAGGCTCGCCAGGCACGTCAAATCGGCCAACACCAGAAGCGGCTGATGAAACAGCCCGACGAGATTTTTTCCGTGGCGGGTGTTGATGGCGGTCTTGCCGCCCACCGAGCTATCGACTTGCGCAAGCAAGGTCGTTGGGATTTGCACAAAGCCGATGC
>DHHV01000042.1:0-1000 GCA_002403455.1 Hyphomonadaceae bacterium UBA4763
CACTTTTTCGCCCGGCGCTCTGAAGCAGCGGAAAAACCCTCACTTGCGCTCAAACCGCGCCGCCAATTCGACATGGGCGGCGAAGCGAAATTGATCGATGGGCGCGACTTTCGTCAGCCGATAGCCGCCATCGATCAGGATTTTCGCATCGCGCGCAAAGCTGGTTGGCGCGCAGGAGATCGCGGCGATCTGCGCCACGCGCGCGCTTGCCAATTGCCGCGCTTGCGCCTCAGCCCCCGCCCGCGGCGGGTCAAACACCACGGCGTCAAAGGCGCCCAATTCCTTGGCGCTGAGCGGGGAGCGAAACAAGTCCCGGCGGATCGCCGTGATCGGTTTCAGGCCACTGACATGGCGCGCGGCCTGCTCGAGCGCAGCGATCGCCTCCGGCGCGCTGTCGACCGCCAAGACCTTGGCGCGTTCGGCCAGCCGAAACGAAAACGCCCCGGCTCCGCAAAACAAATCCGCCACGGATTTGGCGCCCGCCACCGCTTCCATGGCCAAATCGCCGAGCAAATCTTCCGCCGCCTTTGTCGCCTGCAAAAACCCGCGCGGCGGCAGCTCGACGGCGGCGCGGCCAAAACGCACGATCGGCGCAGCGATCTGCAGCGCGAGCCCGCCATCGATCGTCACCCGCACCAGGCCCCCGGCCCGGGCCAGCCCCGATAAATGCGTCAGCTCATCGGCCGCCAGTCGAAAGCCGCCCTTCTTGAAGCCGCGCAGATCGACCTCGATTCCGGTCTCCGTATCCGTCGCGTGCAAGGTCAGCGCGTCCTGGCCGCGCATCAAAAAGGCGGCGATCGCCCGCAAGGCCGGCAATTTCGCCTCCAGCGTCGGCGTCAGCACCGGGCAGGCGCCGACCTCGATAAAGCGATGGCTGGCGCGGGCGGCAAAGCCAAACACGATGCCGTTCGGCCCGCTCCCGCGCCGCGCATGGATCGCGAGGCGCCGCCGCCCCGCCCCCCAAGCGGCGCGGATCGGCTCGACCGCCGCCTCGATCCCG
>DHHV01000042.1:1314-1516 GCA_002403455.1 Hyphomonadaceae bacterium UBA4763
ACCGCCGCCTCGATCCCGGCGCGCCGCAAGGCGATGCGCACCAAATCGGTCTTCCACGCAGCGATGGCGACGTCCTCGGCATGCTGCACCGCGCAAGACCCGCAATCGGCAAACAGCGGGCATATCGGCGCGCGCCGCATCGGCGATGGCCGCAGCACGGCCTGCAACGCCGCTCTGCCCTCGATCGGCGCGGCGATCGCGA
>DHHV01000042.1:1828-2202 GCA_002403455.1 Hyphomonadaceae bacterium UBA4763
CGATCGGCGCGGCGATCGCGACCTGCTCGCCCGCCAGCGCGCCCGGTACGAAGACGCGCGCGCCGTCCAATTCCGCAACGCCATCGCCCTCGGCGCCGAGATCGCTGATCTCCACCACCGCCTTCGCTGCGCCGAGGCCGCCACCCACGCCGCGATCGGGATCGGGATCAGATAATGGCAAAACGAACCCACAAGGCCGCAGCCGCCGCAATCCCGGCAAGGGTCAGGCCGCTTTCCAGCAGCGCGCCATAACGCTGGCCGATCGCCGTGCGCGCGTAAATCGCCAAAATGACCAGCCCCACAGGCGCGCCGATCGCCAGCAATATCAGCGGCTTCACATGCGTCAGCCCCCAGGCGGCCGCGCCCGCCGCCGC
>DHHV01000042.1:2511-2854 GCA_002403455.1 Hyphomonadaceae bacterium UBA4763
CCGCGCCCGCCGCCGCCAACGACCCGATCGCCAGGCTGGCGATGCCGCCGCGCCGGCGCCAAGACACCCACGCCGACCGCAATCCGAGGCCATAAGCCAGCAAGGCCAGCGCCCACGCAACGCTCTGCATTCCCGACGCACTTCCAGCAAATCCGGGCCCAGCCCCGCGATGACGACTGTTATGCTCGCTTGCGCCGCGAAAACAAGGTCTTGACAAACCGCCTTGCGGCCAATGTCGATTAGCTCTGCTGGGGCGGCGTAACGCTGGCGCGCACGAAATTGTCATCGCTATTGCGGTCGATCCGCTTGGTGTAGGGGTCGATTCCGACATGCAAGGTCGGGC
>DHHV01000042.1:3182-4992 GCA_002403455.1 Hyphomonadaceae bacterium UBA4763
CCCGCCATCCGCCGATTTCGGCAGCGCAACGCCCTCGAACCGAATGACCTGCTCACCGGAGACGATATCGCGCCGCTCGATCCGCAAGACTTTGCTGGCGTCGAACGCCGCCTCGCCCGGTTCTTCGGTAAACACCCCTATCTCGATCGCCTCGGCCAGCGGCGACATGGTCTCAACGCCCTTGCCGTCGGCATAGAGTTTTTGCGCCTCCACGGTGAACGCAACATCGACAAGGCCATCGGCCCTTTCGGTCACCTGCGCTTGCGTCGCCTTCAGATCATAGAGCGTGATCTTCTCAAACAGATCGGTGATCAGGTCCTGATGTTCTGGGCCGGCTTCTTCGCGGAACAAGGCGACCAGATCGCTCGCGCGCGGATAAGGCGCGCCGCGGAACGCATGCGCCGTCAAGAACCGCGCCAGCGCCCGGTTGACCTTTTCTTCGCCAATCAGGTCTTGCAGCAGATACATCACCAGCGAGCCCTTGCGGTAGTGAATATAGGCCTGGTTTTCGACACGCATCAGCGGCAATTCCTCCAGCGCCTCGCCCCCGCGCGCGCGCAAATACGCGTCGAGCTCAAAGCGCAAGAAGCGGCGGATTTGATCCTCGCCATAGGTTTTTTTCATCACCATCAGCGCCGAATATTGCGCCAAGGTTTCCGACGTCATGGTGCCGCCTTGCTGATCGCTGCCGATCACCTGGTGCGCCCACCATTGATGGGCGACCTCATGCGCGGTCACGTAATAGGCGTAATCGATATTCTCGGCCTTGCGATTGTCGGCGATGAAGCCGATCGCTTCGGAATAGGGCATGGTGCCGGCAAAGGCTTGCGCAAAGCTGGCATAGGCCGGGAATTCCAACACGCGGGCATAGTCAAATTGATAGGGACTAAAATTGGCGCTGTAATAATCGAGCGAGTCTTTCATCGCCTGCATCATTCGTCCGACGTTATAATCATGCGGCTTGTGATAATATATCGACAGGTCAACATCGTTCCAGCGGTCCTTGGCGACTTCATAACGGGCTGATTGGATCGAGAAGAAATTGTGGATCGGTGCTTCCGCCTCATGCACGACAATGCGGCGACCATTGACGACTTGCTCGTCGATCAGCTTGCCCGGCGCAATCGCCAATTGATCCGCATCGGTTGTGACCCGCAGACGCGCCGTAACGAAATCGCTGTCTTTGCGCAGATAATGATGCGCCCGCGCGGCCTCGTCCTCGAGGCTCGGCATGCGCAATTCGGCCGGCAGGCCATTGCGGCGGCGCACATCGCGCGATTGCAGCATGCCGCTGCGGTCCATGCCGATCAGCGGCGCCACCGCAAAATTGTTCAGAAACGTACCGTTATCGACAACATTGGTGGAATTGCCCGAATTGCGAAAGCCGCGCTGGCCGGCCCCCGTGGCGAAATCCAGCCGCAGCCGCGCGCCCGGCGCCATCGGCTTATCCAGCGCAAAGATCGTATAGCGATGTTCAGGAAAGTCCTCGCGGACGCGCCCGCCCTCCAGCGTCAAATTCGAGACCTTGATGTCCGGATTGCCGAATCGCACATGCACGTCGGAAATCGGCGCTTCGGTGCGGTTTTCCAGCACATAGGCGCCCTTCACATCGGCCCAGTGCCGACGCGGATAGATCTCGACGTCAAGATTGACATCAATAATCGTTGGTTGCGGCAAGGTTTCATAGACCAAAAACCGCTTTTCATAGGCGGCAAGCTCACGCTCGCGCGCCTGGATATTGCGATAATTGTTCAAAACATTGGTGTTGTAGTAAATATAGCCGCCAAGCCCGCCGGCGATCAGCAATCCC
>DHHV01000124.1:0-677 GCA_002403455.1 Hyphomonadaceae bacterium UBA4763
GGCGGCAGCGGGGCGGGCGGGGTCGCAATCCGCGTCTCGCAGGCTTTGCCGATCGGGGCGGACGCATTGCCGCTTCTGGCCTCGGCGGACGCGCTCACTGTAAATGCCGACGGCATGACTTATGTCATGAGCGCGGATGGCCCGATCAAAGCCGGCGAGAATGTCCGCTTGCGCATCAACGTCACCGGGCCCGACGGCGCGCCTTTTGCGGCGCTGGAGCCGATCATGGGCGCCTTTGCGCATCTGGTCGGGTTCAACCCGGGCGCCACCAAGATGGCCCATGCCCATCCGAACGGCGCCGCGCCGGAAAACGCCGCAAGCCGCGGCGGCCCGGCGCTCGACTTCGATCTGCGCTTTGAGCAGACGGGACCGCATCGCTTGTTCTTGCAGACAGTCGCGGACGGCCGCGAGCGCGGAATCGCTTTCACCGTCAATGTGCAGTGATGCGCAACCTTACGGGGTCGCCTCGATCAGATCGACGATGAGCAGGCGCGCCGGCTCGGCCCCGACATTTTCCCAATAATGTGAGGTTCCCGCCCGATCGAGCGTTGCGGCGTAAAGCCCATGGGCGATCGGCTCGGCGAGGCCATCGCGATGCTCGACCACGGCCCCGGCGGTGATGTAGGTAATCGCTGGACGGCCTTGGTGGCTGAGCAGCGGCGTGCGCGCGCCGGGCG
>DHHV01000124.1:985-4006 GCA_002403455.1 Hyphomonadaceae bacterium UBA4763
GCGGCGTGCGCGCGCCGGGCGCCAATTCAAGGATCTGGGCGCGGAAAATCCGGTTTTGACCGGCGGCGAGATCGGGAAACGCATCGGCGATGGCGATGCTGGCCTCTTTGAGCACGTGCGGACCCGCAATTGGCCCGGGCGTCGGCGCGTCAATCGCCTCGGCCTGTGGCTCAACCACGGCGATCTCGGGGGCCGCAGGCGGCGCCAGCGCGTCTTGCGCGAAGGCCGCACCCAAGCCAAGGCACAGCCCAATCGCCGCGCCGGCCGCTAGCCAATTTTTCTTTTGTTGCATGTTCATCCCCATCGCGCTGCGCACAACATCAGCGCGTCACTCGCCTTTATTGCCGCTCGTCTGATAAATATCGACAACATACCAGCGCGCTTCGCCAGTGCCGTCATTCGTCCAATAATGGGCGATGCCGTTATCGGCGCTGAGATCGCCTGGTCCCATCTTGATCGGCGTTTGGTCGTCGCTGCGGACCTGGGTCACAGGCTCGGCAACGATATAGCTGAAGGCGGGTCGGCCGGAATGATTGTGGATGCGGATCAGACCGCCTGGCGCAACGACAATATAGCGCGCCCGCATGTTGTACCCGTCAAAGCCGGGGATCTCGGCGCCCAGCGCCATTTCGTCAATGGCCTCGGTACGGTTGCCATGGCCGATCGCGGGTCCAGACAGCCCATGCACCGCGATCTTGCCGAATTGATAGAAATAATAACCGCCCGCAGCGGCGAGCGCCGCAATCGCGCCCGTGATCACCAAAACGCGCATGCGCGGCTCCCCAGAAGACGCATGGCCACTAGCGGGCGGCGACCGATGCGCCCAATGCGGAAACGGCATGGAATTGAACCGGCCTTCGCGCTTGCACCAACATGCGCGCGCGGCGATTTGGCGGGCTTAGTCATAGGGACGACATCATGCATCGGCTTGCGCATGGATTGGCCATCGGCCTATTGGTCGCTCTTGGTTTGTTCCTGATCGCTTTTGGGCTTCTCTACGCCAATGTGCGCAGCATGTTGCCGTTTCATGCGGCGGCGATTCCCCTCGACCATCGGCAAGCGGCCGAGCCGCTCTATTTTGCGTTGATGAAATTGATCGGCGGGGCCTCTATTGGTTTGGGCGGGTTGGGACTTTTCCTTACCTGGCAAGCGGCGCGCTTGCGCAGCATGAGCCGCGTCGCCGCCATCGGCATTGCCTATTCCATCGCCATTCTGACGGCGGCCTATGTGGCCGAGACCTTGGCCGATGCGACCGGCGCGCCGACCTCATGGCATATCATGGGCGGCTTAATGGCGGGGTTGATTGTGGCTTGCGCCAGCTATGGAGCGGGCCTCGCCTTGCACCCGCAAAAACGCAATTTGGCCGGCAAATTCGATTGACTCACGGAAGCTGGCGCCTATAGTGCGCGCCTTCATCGTCCGCGGGCCTGTCTCGCGGGCGTTTTCTTTCGGCTTTTAGACAAAAAGGCTCACGCGACAATGTTCGCAGTGATCAAGACTGGCGGTAAACAATACCGCGTGGCGCAAGACGATCTGATCGTCATCGAAAAACTGGCGGGCGCGCCGGGAGAACGCGTCGTGTTCGACGACGTGCTGATGCTCGATGTCGGCGAGGGGCTGGCGGTTGGAACGCCGATCGTCGACGGCGCGCGCGTGGTCGGCGAGATCGAAGACCAGCGTCGCGGCGAAAAGGTCATCATCTTCAAGAAAAAGCGCCGCTCGACCTACAAGCGCCGACGCGGTCACCGCCAATATGAAACCGTGGTGAAAATCACCCATTTGCTGGAAAAAGGCGCTGCGCTGGAAGCCGCGCCCGCCAAGACAGCGGTCGCGCCGGAGGCCTTCCCCGCCGCCGAGGCACCCGCTTTCCTCTCTGGCCCGCAAGGCGAACCCGATGATCTGTCCTTGATCGGCGGCGTCGGCGCCGTGATCGCCAAAAAACTGAACGCGGCCGGTGTTTATCATTTTTGGCAGATCGCCGAACTGACCCAGGCCCAGGAAGAGGCCCTCGAAGCGCAAGTTGGATTCAAAGGGCGGATCGATCGCGAAGATTGGCGTGGCCAAGCGCGTGATCTGATCGCCGGCAAAGGCCCGCGCGCCAAGGTCGACCAAGAAGCCGCCGCCAAAGCGCACGAAGCGGAACCGGCGGCCGAAACGGCTGCGGCCCCGAAAAAATCGCGCGCGAAGAAGGCGGAGGCGAGCGAGACTCCGGCCGCCGCGGACGCGACCGAAGATGCGGCGCCGGCCAAAAAGCCGCGCGCCAAGAAAGCCAAAGCCGACGACGAATCCGGCGAATAAATCATCATTCGGCGCCGGCCCGCTCGGGCGCGCCATCAGGTAACGGAGCAGACAAATGGCCAGTCACAAGTCAGGCGGCTCTACCCGGAACGGGCGCGATTCTCCCGGCCAGCGCTTGGGCGTCAAAAGGTTCGGCGGACAAGAAGTGCTCGCCGGCAATATCCTCGTACGCCAACGCGGCACCAAATTCTATGCGGGCGACAATGTCGGGATGGGCAAGGACCACACCTTGTTCGCAACCGCGCATGGCCGGGTCGTGTTCCGGACCAAGCAAAACAACCGCACTTTCGTGTCGGTCGTGCCGGCCGAAGCGCCGCTGGCGGCGGAATAAGCGCATTTGCGCCCTTGCGCACAGCGATGAAGGAGGCCGAAGCGGCCTCCTTTTTTGTGGGCGGATGACCGTTTGAGGCCATGAAATCGCCGCCGCCGGAACATTTGCGCTCAGCGCGCCTCGTTTACCGCCCACCGGCGCCGACCGACGCCAAGGCGGTGGCCAAATTAGCTGGCGCCTGGGACGTCGCGCGCATGACCGGGTCGATCCCGTTCCCTTATTCAGAGGCGGACGCGGTGGCTTGGCTCGCCCCACGCACGCAAGGCCGTGAGGCGGCCACTGATTATGTCTGGGCGATCGAGCGCCAAGAGACGCCTGGCATTATTGGCATGGTCGGACTGCATTTGCGTGGCGATAGCCCGTGGGAGCTCGGCTATTGGCTCCGCGGGCCG
>DHHV01000124.1:4321-91766 GCA_002403455.1 Hyphomonadaceae bacterium UBA4763
TTGGCTGGGGGAGCCGTTTTGGGGGCGTGGCTATGCAACGGAGGCGGCGCGGATGGCGGTCGCCGCAGCGGATGCGGCGCGAATTTCACTGCTGATGGCGAGCCATTTCGACGATAATCCGGCGTCTGGCGCCGTGCTCGCCAAAGTCGGGTTCTCGCCAACGGGCGAGATAGTGCCAAGGCCGTGCCTTGCCCGCAAAACCGACGTGCTCGCCGTGATGTTCGAACGCCGCGCGCCGGGAATGGTTTTTGGGTTTCGGCTGCCGAGTTGGGCTTGAGTTGACGGTCGAAACGCCGACTAAACGCTCGCCATCAATTGGCGGATCGCTTCGATGAGATGGTAAAGCGTGCTGGCCGGGGCGGGTTCTTCCACAAAGCCGCCATCGGGGGTCATTTTGTCGCGCCATAGGCCGGGACGGTTTTTCAGCAAGAACGCATCGACGGCGTTGACGGCGGCCAGCGCCTGTTTTTCGTAAAAGCCGCGTTCGCCGCCATCGCGGCTTTCCTCCATGAGGATCAACGCGGCCTTCAGCCATTCGGTCTGCGGCCATAACCGGGCGATCGGGTCGATGACCGCATTCGATTTGTCGATTTGCATGACGATAACGCCGCGCGCGGGATCAAAGCCGCGCTCGCCGGCCGCAAAAAGCCGGCGCGCCGCGTGCAAAGCGGCCTCGTCGCTCCCCAAGCGCGCCCAGCGGGCGAGCAGCCAGGCCCATTCGAATTGGTGGCCAGGCTCCAGCAATGCGCCGGCTGGACCGGGCGCCGGCTGCCAGTCTGCTCTATAATGCTCGCCGATCGCGCCGGATTGCGGATCAATCAGCTGTTCGAGGGCGAGGCGCGCCAGGTTTTCTGCCAGACCCCGCCAGCGCGGCGAGGCGCCGTTTTCGACCCAAGCCATGGCGGCCTCGAGCAAATGCATGTGGGGGTTAGACAAAAAGGCATTATCGACCTCGCTAAATCCGCCGCGATCATGCGTGAAGGTCTCAGTTAACTGGTCGAGTAATGACAGAGCTTTAGCTTCGGCGTTATCCATGACGCCGCTCGACCATGCCAGGGCCAACAATACAAACGCGTGGTCATAAAGATACGCCGTCTCTTCCAGGGCTTGGCCGTCGACATCGACCAGGGTGCGGTAGAGCCCGTCGCCACGCGAAAAGCGCTGCGCAAGCCCCTCAAAGCCGATCTCAATCGCCACGCGCCACGGCCCTGCCCAGCCCATCGCGCCGGCGCGGCCGAACACAAAGCTTTGGCGTGGCTGCACGCGCATCCGCCGCCGCGTGGGCGGGGCCGCGCCGTCCAAATCAAGCGCCTCGACAAAACCGCCAAAGCCGCGATCGACCCCCATGGAGGCCCAGAACGGCAAAGCCGAATAAAACAGCCAATTGCGCAAGGTCTCGCGCGCGGTCGTCAGGCTGGCATAGCCGTCCAGCACGCCATTTGCCTGCGGCCAGTCCGATCGCCGCATGTGCTCGACCAAGGCTTTTACCGACTGGGCTTGATTGAGATCGGCGACCAGCACGGCGTCGCGCTCGGCGATGACGGCAAGATCGCGCCCGCCGCTGATCGCAACCGCGACGCCATCGGCGGCTAAAATGAGATTGCCGGCTCCGTTCTTGACGACGGCCTGACCCAGCACGGCATTGGCTTGGCTGTCCTGCACGGAGATCGCATGGATGGCGTCCCAGGCGCCAAGATCGCTCCAAGCAAAGGACACCGGCAAAACGCAGGCGCGATTTGTCCGCTCCATGACGGCGAAATCGATCGATTTGCGCGGCGCGGCGCAAAACGCGTTGCCGAGCCGCCAAACCCCGATTGCTGGTTGGGCGGTTTCAACCGACGCAAGGCCAGCGGCGGCGATCTCTGGCTCACAGGCGCGCAATTCGTCCAGAAATGTTGCGGCGGTCGCGACGAAATTGCCGCTATTCCACAGATAACCCTCAGCGACGTAAGAAGCCGCGATATCGGGAGCGGGTTTTTCTTTGAATTCAGCGACCGCCGCGATCCCACTTTCTTGCGACGCGCCGGGGCGGATATAGCCGTAGGCCGAATTTGCCTCGGTTGGACGAACGCCCAATGTGACAATTGCGCCTTCCCGCGCAGCGGGAATGCAGGCGTTGATCGCGTCGCGAAAGTCCTGGGCGTCCGGGATATGGTGATCGGAAGCGACGATCACCATCACGCCGTTAGGGTCGAGGCGCTGCACCCAAGCTGCCGCAGCGGCGATCGCGGCGGCCGAATCGCGCGCTTGCGGCTCCAACAGGACGTCGGCTTCAACGCCGAGCGTTCTCAAATCCGCCAGCACGGCGCGCGCATGGTCTTCGCCGGCGACAACGACCAGCCGGGCGAGGCTGGCAAGAAGCGAAACCCGCTCAATTGCCGCGGCGAACAACGTTTTATCGGCGCCAAATTTCTGAAATTGCTTCGGCTTTGCCCCGCGCGACGTCGGCCAAAGGCGCGTTCCTGCCCCGCCGCACATGATTACTGGATAAATCAGTCCCATTCCCATCTGGCCAAACTACAGAGACGTCATAACAGGAAACCTTACAACACTATACAATTGAGCGCGCGGCTGCGCCTCGCCGTTATCTCAACCTTAATATGATTGCTATGACAAACACTTGCGACCAAGCGCGTCATTTGCGTCGTCGCGTCATCTAATTCGAGGAGCACGCGTCCACTTTACCCCAAAACGCCGATCGCGGCGCCCAAACCGCCTGCCCGTCGGCGATTTCCAATTTGCGCCAGTCATCCGCGCAAGCAATGATGCGGCCGATCACGCCCGGCTCCAATTTTGCGCGCAACTGAGCGTCGTTCTTCGGACCAGCTAACCCCGCAACCGCGGCCTCCGCGCGCACAATTGCGAAAGCCCCAAGGGTAACAATCCGCTCGTTCACCCAGCACCGAGCGCCATCCGCGTCTTCAATATAGAACCAGTCATCGTCTTTGCTTAAAACGCGAAGCGGGACGCCGCGTCTCGTAAACACCCAAACAAGCGGCGCGGAAAGTGCTGGAGCCCGGCGGCAATAAGCGAGTTCCTTCGTCGCTACGAAGTCAGGCGTTGGCGCCTTTTCTTTCGCCGTACCCTGCGCAGACACCGTGGCTAAGCTGGCGATGATCAGCATGGCTGCAAGGCGCAACCTGCAAGAGTTTTTTGTACGGACCATTCGCCGAAAGTTCCCGACCCAAATGCAGTTCTCGACAATCTTGATCTAATTCGTCCAAATTTCGTTAGCGATGCGCAAAGATGATCCGTCAATTCGACGATTGATGCTCGATCCAGCCAAGTCTGACCTTATCTCGGGGCCAAAACCAAGCGCTGGTTCAGCCGCGCGCCCGTGCAGCGGTAAGCACCTCGCGAAGATTCTCCTTCGCATTCGGGTCTGCATTGATTTCCCGCGCGGCTTCGCCTGTTTTGAGCAATCCGACGGCGCGTTCAATCGCGAATCGCGAGGATTCACCAACCGGAAGACGTTCGCGCGCCGTCAATTGTAACAATGCCTGCGCCCGCAATAGCGGAGAGCCTGCATAATTCAGAATTGGGTCAAGAGCCCGCTCGCGCTCCAAGATCTGCAATGCGAAAGCGTCAATAGCCGCCATAAGCGAAATACGCTCCCGGTCGACGAAACCGGCATTGTCAATACATCGCTGAATCACCGCCAATTCAGCGACGCGTCGCAAGGGCGGAGTTCGAAGATCTCGAAATGTGGTTTTAAATCCAAAGCCCTCAATCTCCTGTTCGAGGATCTTGGCAAGTCGCTCTCGCGCCCCTTCGCCGACAAGATGTTCAACTAAATTGCATAATGCGGAGATTGCGTCAGACGCGTTCATCCCACGCAAATAATCGTCCAGAAAATCTCGAGATAACAACCGCGCCGAACGAGCAATGAAGGCCTCTCTCACCTGAGTCTCGCTCAGCCATTCCTCAGTGACCGTCAGCACAGCCAGCCGTGCCGCGATGCTACGCAGACGTTGGATCTCCAGTTTTGCAGCACCGAAGCCTGCTAGGCGTTGGCGCCCCCCAATCAAAGATACAACCCGCTCAATAAGCATGCGCTTGGTCTTCGGGGCCAGTCCGGCCGACACGAAAACGCGCAGGTTAGAAAGCGCCGGCAACAATGAAGCCGCCTGGTCTTGGTCTTGAACGATGTGCAAAAAAACGTCGATTACATCTACTAAAGCGAGGCCTTGAAAGGGCGGTTCGGACAAATTGCATGTGCGCAAAATTTCGCTGGTGATCATGTCCAAGGCCGATTTGAATTCGTCTCGCGCGTGTTTGCTTTCATCAATCGGCCAATGCGCGACATCGTCGAATAAGGCTGCAAGGATTTCCAGTCGCTCGACGGGCGTCTGCGCCGGGCGGATGCGCTCAACGATAGCGCAAGCGATGCGAATTGGTCCGTCAATCTCTTCGGCAATAGCGGCGATTTCGGAACGCCAGGTGACCAAAGACAAATCCGGAATTGCATTTTGACGCGCCAAGCTGCGCAAACGGCTAATGGCACGCGACACGATTTGTTCGAGGCTTTTGATGCGCTTGGCGACTGTCTCGGAATTGCTATGAGGGGTCACCGCCAGCACGCCACGTTGAATAGCGCTTCGCAAATCTAATTGCGCTCGTTCAAGAATGCTCGCATTTTCAACGCCATAGAGCAATTCAGCGACGCACAATTTATGTCGGCGCAACCACGGCTCAAGCGCGTGTTCAATGCCGCGCCGTGCACGGGGCCGATAGAGGTCCTCAACGCTCGCGCACATTAGGTCTGGGCTTATCTCTAGCGTATTGTTGTCGCTACGTGCCGGCCCGGGCTGGTCGACCTTAGCGCCGAATTTCCTGACGAGCTGGGATTGGAATTCGCGTTTTTCGGAGCAAAAGGTTTCGCGGGTAATCTGGACCGATGAATTGGGTCGGCGGCGCATGTAATCGACCGCCAATTCGGTGGCCGGGTCGAGGCCATCGCTCGCTCCGATCAAGCGCCAAGCCGTGTTTGCGCCGTCAATTGCGAAAA
This sequence comes from Hyphomonadaceae bacterium UBA4763, assembly GCA_002403455.1. Lineage (GTDB taxonomy): Bacteria > Pseudomonadota > Alphaproteobacteria > Caulobacterales > Aquidulcibacteraceae > UBA4763. The sequence goes on from DHHV01000124.1 coordinate 9,330, forward strand.
CCTCGTAATGGCAATCGGTTGAGCTCAAATCTGGTCCCCTTGGCCTTTGGCAGGGTCGCCGAAAACTCGTAAAAATCGACTGCCTTGAAAGAGGAAATTGCGCCCATTACAGAGGTTAAATGAATTCCGGCGGATGGGAGCGCGGGCATATGCAAATCGCCTTGGTCGATGATGACGAAAACGCGCTGACCTCGTTAAAGATTTTCTTTGAATCGGAGGGCTATCAGGTGCGCCTCTATCATGATGGGGCGAGCGCCTTGCAGGCCTTGTCAGAGCGTCCGCCCGATCTCGCCATTCTCGACATTAAAATGCCACGCATGGACGGCATCGAAGTGTTGCGTCGTTTGCGCCAAGTGTCGGCTTTGCCAGTGATCTTTTTGACCTCGAAAGAGGAAGAAATCGATGAGATGATGGGGCTCAATCTCGGCGCCGATGATTTCATTCGCAAGACCTGTTCGAATCGGCTCCTCGGCGAGCGCGTTAAAGCGGTGCTACGGCGCACGCGCGATCTCTCCGGCCCGGACGAAGACGGCGCCAAGAAAATCATGGTGCGCGGACGCTTGACGCTCGATCCCAATCGCCACGCCTGCACTTGGGATTCAACGCCGGTGCGCCTGACCGTGACGGAGTTCTTGATTCTGGAAGCCTTGGCGAAATGGCCGGAGGTCGTCAAAAACCGCAACCAATTGATGGATGCGGCCTATGAAGACGACGTCTATGTCGATGATCGCACTATCGACAGCCATATCAAACGCCTGCGCAAGAAATTTCGGGAAATCGACCCGCAATTCGATGCGATCGACACGCTCTACGGAGGCGGTTATTCCTTCAAAGACGGCTGATCCCCCGACCAGTCCGATCCGCCGCAATCGGCAAATCCGCGGGGTTGGGTTTGGCATCTCTGGCCTTATCCTGGCGTCGCATTTTCTGTCTTTGGTGGTGCTGGTGGCGGGTGCCCTCGGGCTGAACGCGATCAGCGCCTCGCTGGTGGCTGAGCGCGCCGCCTCTTTGCGCAGCCAAGCTGGGGTGATCGCCTCGGTGCTGGCCGAAGCGGCGACCCAGGGCGATCCGGCGCCGGCGCTCAATCGCGCGGCGGCCGTTTCGGCGCTGCGGCGCATCGCGATCCCGTCCGATGTGCGCCTGCGCTTGTTCGACTTGAGCGGCGCGATGGTGGCCGATTCCTATTTATACGGAAATCGGGTCGAGGAGCGGCCATTGCCGCCCTTGGAGCAAGCCGCCTTTTCGGTCGCCTTGGCGACCGAACGTTTGACCGATTGGGCGTTGAACGAAGGCACAGATCTGCGCTTTCGCCGCTTGACGATCGATGAAGAGGTTGCGTTGGCGCTTGCCGGCGAGGAGGCGGTCGCCCGTCGCGACGAGCGCTTGCGCGGGCGGATTATCGGCGTGTCGCTGCCGGTGCAGCGGGTGCAGGCGGTGGTCGGCGTGCTGAGCCTTGAATCGGCCGGGATCGAGGCGCTGGTGCGAGCCGAGCGCGCCGCTTTGCTGCCGGTTATTGTCGTTGCGGGGTTGCTGGCGGCGTTGTCGGCGCTGATGCTGGGCGTCACCATCGCGCGGCCTTTGCGGCATTTGGCGCGCAGCGCGCGGGCGGTCGAAGCGGGCGCAGCGTCGCATTTGGACGTGCGGCTATTGGCGCGGCGCAAGGACGAGATCGGGGTGTTGTCGCGCTCCTTGCGAACGATGACGACGGCGCTGATCGATCGGGCCGAAGCCAATCAGCGCTTTGCCGCCGATGTCGCCCATGAAATCCGCAACCCGCTCAATTCGATCCGCCGCGCCGCCGACACCTTGGCCGTCGTGGCCGACGCCGACACGCAGGCGCAATTGCGCAAGCTGATCGTCGCCGACGTCTTGCGGCTGGATCGATTGGTAACGGATGTGGCGCTCGCCTCGCGGATCGAGGCGCAAACCGCGCGCGAGGCGCCGAGCGTAATCGATCTTGGCCTGATGCTCGATGCCTTGGTGGCGACCTATGCCGACATCGTCGAAAAAGACCGCGTGCGGTTTTCGCTCGGGGATCCGCCGGTCGCCGGCCAGTTCCGGATTGTCGGCTGGGTCGGCTCGCTGGAACAGGGGTTTCGCAACATCCTCGACAATGCAGTGACGTTCAGCCCGCCCGGCGGGGTGATTTCGCTGCAAATTGCGCGTGTGGGCAAAACCGGCGCGCCGGTGCGGGTGGTGATCGATGATGAAGGGCCCGGCATCCCGCCGGACGCCCTGCAAGCGGTATTCGAGCGCTTTTACACCGACCGGCCGAAAGGCGCGGCGTTCGGCGCGCATTCGGGGCTGGGGCTCGCCATCGCCCGCCAGATTGTCAGCCAGCATCAGGGGCGGATTTGGGCGGAAAATCGCAGCGATGTGACTGGAAAGGTGCGCGGCGCGCGCTTTACCGTTGAATTGCCGAGCGTCTAACGAATAGATTTAATAACACGCATACGGAGAACAGGCATGGTTGGGTTCCCTCTGTGGGACGAAAACACTGCGCCGGAGGCGGCGCGGCCGGCTTTGGCGAGCACCCGCCGGAATTTCGGCATGATCCCGAATTTAGAGCGCATGTTGGCGAGCGCCCCGCCAGTCTTAAAGGGTTATGCGCAGTTATGGGACTTGTTTGACGAAACGACGCTCGACCCGATCGAACGCCAAGTCGTTTATCTGGTCGCCAATTTCGAAAATGACTGCGCCTATTGCGTGCCATGGCATAGTCTGCTGGCGGAAAAAGCCGGCATGGGCAGCGCCGATGTGGCGGCCTTGCGCGCCGGCGCGCCGCTGGCGACGCCCAAACTGGAAGCGCTGGCGGCGTTCACGCGCGCGCTGATCCAGACGCGTGGCAAGATCGCGCCGGCCGCGCTGAACGCGTTTTTGGCGGCGGGGTATAAGGAGGCGCAGGCGCTGGAGGTGATCTTGGGGCTGGCGGTCAAGACGATCAGCAATTACGCCAATTCGATCGCGGGCACCCCACTCGATGCGGCCGTCGCCAAACGCGCCTGGACAAAGCCGCGCGTGCCGATGCGGGCAGAGTGATGCTCGCCTTGTCGCGTTCGCCGCGCTGACTTAGCTTATAAAATGCAATTCAAGGATCGGCGATGATTGGCGTTTTGATCGTTTCCCATGGCCGATTGGCGGCGGAATTGGTGGCGGCGGCGGTGCATGTGATGGGCCCGCAGAGCTGTTTCCGCGCCTTCGCGATCGAGCCGGACGATGATCCAACCCAAAAACGCGATGAGATCTTGGCGGCGGCGCGTGATTGCGAGTGTGGAGACGGGGTGATCTTGCTGACCGATATGTTCGGCGGCACGCCGTCGAACTTGGCTCATTCGATCTTGCGGCTGGGGCGGTTCGAGGTGATCTCCGGCGTCAATCTGCCCATGCTGATCACCTTGGCGCAGGTGCGCAAGACGCATGGCCTGGAAGAAGCCGCGAAAGCGGCGATGGAAGCGGGACGCCAATATATCACCCTGTCATCGTCTATTCTGGCGCGGCCGAACCGATCGACCGATTCCGCCGCTTCATGAGCGCGCGGCGATCGGCGTTTGAGATCGTCAACCGGCTGGGCCTGCATGGACGCGCTTCGCGCAAATTCGCCGAAACGGTCGCGCAATTTCAGGTGCAGGCGATCGTGTCGTTCGCTGGCGAACAGGCCGATGGTCAATCGGTGATGGAATTGCTGACCTTGGGCGCGTCGCAAGGCTGCGTCATTGAGGTCAGCGCCGAGGGGCCAGACGCCGATTCCTGTCTCGCCGCGCTGGCGGCGCTGATCGCCAACCGGTTCGGCGAAGAGGCGTGAGAACGCCAAAATCAAGCATTTAATTTTTCAAAGCGCCAATTGACGCGATTGGGCGGCTCGAGCCCAGACGCATAGGCGTCCGCGACGCCGCGCAGCAAGATGCATTTGCCGCGCTCGCCCAATCGATATTGGTTCAGCGTCACATCCTCGATCGCGAAAGGCTCGGACGCGCGCAGGCGCCAGACATCTTGGTTAAAGGTGGTCAATTGCGCGGTTTTGCCTTGCGCGGACAAAGAGATCGACACTGTCGGGGCGAGGAAAAAGCGGATCTCGAACGGCACATGCTTGGCCGGCGCAGCGACGGTCTCACCGGAGGGGCGCAGGAGGCTGTCCTCGCCGATCAACGCGCGACCATCGGCAGGGGCGACGATCGTGCGCCGATGGATGAGACCATGCCGCGCCCGCCAGGCGCTATGCTGGGCCTCCAGCACGATGGCGTTGGCGTTTTCGCTGCGGCGCACGCTGGCGCCTTCCGGGCCAATGGGGTGCGGGGCGGCGCCGCCGAGCCCGCTTTGGACCAGGCCGCCAGCGCCCTCATCGCGCAAGGTCAGCGTCGAATGCATGGCGGCGACGCGCAGCGCCTGGCGCTCCGGATACGGCAAATCATCGCTATCGGCCGGATTGGTGATCAAACGGTCTTGGCCGGACAGCATTTCGAACGCTAAAAACCCGGCATGGGCGCGCCCGCCAAAGGCCGGCGGCGGCGCAGCGCCCGCATCCACTAAGAGCGTATAGGTCGCCGTTTCCACCCGGTGATAGCCCGATTGGGTGTAGAGAAACCGCCGGCTGGGCGGGTCGACCATCTCGAAGAGCTTGGCGATGGCGCGCGGATCGCCGAGGCCGCCGCCGTGAAACGGCGCGAGCGCGCCATCTGGCATGCGCATCAGGCGCAGCATCGGCGCCATTTTGGCGATGGCGTCGACCAAATTGGCCGGCGGCTCGATCCCGCGCCGCGCCAGCAATTCATCGACCGCAACGAGGTCAAACAAGAGATGGGCGTGCAGGCTGGGCGAGCGCGACAGATGACAGCCGTCCGGCCCGATTTGGGCGGCGCATTCGGCGGCGAGGATATCGAGCGCGACGCCGATCTTCACCGGGCCGTCCTGGATGGCCGCAGCGCATACCACCAAGGCGACGGCGGCGCGGGCTCGCCCGCGCGGGTCGCTGATCTCAGACCAGGAATTGACGATCAGCCGCGCATGCCGGCCCAAGCTGTCGAGCAAGGACGCGCGGCCGGAAAACTCACGGTCTTCGAACAAGAACCGCCCGGCGCTGAGCCAAGCAAAAACGCGATCGGCCGCCACATCCGGCTGCCAGGCCGGGCTGCGCCAATGCGCCTGGCCCTGCAACCAATGCGCCATCCATTCCTTGGCGCGGGCGCGGCCGGCTTGGCCAAATGAAACAATGTCGGCTAGCCACAAAAAGCGATGGGCGCGCGTCTGGACATGCCGCGAGGCGTTTTGATTGGCGAAGGGCCCCAGCGCTTTGTCAAAGGCGATGTCCTCGGCGCCGAGCCGCCACAGGCCATCATGCAAATCGGCGCCGCGCCCCTGATCGCCGGCCCGCAAATCGCGCACGAAGGCGAGCAAATGTTGCGGCGCAGGCCCGCGCAACATCGACCGGAACAAGGGCGTCGCGCGCAATTCGTCGGCGGCGCGCTCGCGCAGGCTGCGCCATGGCCCATCATCGCGCGCATCGGCCCTGGTTTCGGCGACGCTCACGCTTTACCCTTTCCAAACACTACTTTGGATTATCGGCGCTTATTGTTGGATGCAACTCACGCCGCGCGCAAGGCGGCGATATTGTCGGCGTAGGCCGCTGGACCGCCTTTGAAAACCGCGGTGCCGGCGACGAGCGCGTCGGCGCCCGCAGCGCGGCAGATCGACGCGGTCTCTGGCGTCACGCCGCCATCGACTTCCAGCAGCGCAGAGGAGCCGGCTGCGTCCAGCATGGCGCGGACCTGGGCGATCTTGGCGGCTTGCGAGGCCAAAAAGCTTTGTCCGCCAAAGCCCGGATTGACCGACATGATCAGCACCAAATCGACCAGATCAATGACCGGCGCGATCGCTTCGGCCGGCGTGCCGGGATTGAGCGAAACACCGGCGCGTGCGCCCAGCGCTTTGATCATCTGCAAGCAGCGATGCAGATGCGGGCCCGCTTCCGGGTGAACGGTGATGATGTCGGCTCCTGCGTCGCGAAACGCCGCGATCATCGGCTCGACCGGCGAAATCATCAAATGCACGTCGAAGGGCAGAGCCGAATGGCCACGCAGCGCCTTGATCACCGGCGGGCCGATGGTGAGGTTCGGCACAAAATGGCCGTCCATGACGTCGACATGGATCATGTCGGCGCCCGAAGCGGTGATGGCGCGGATTTCTGCGCCGAGCGCGGCGAAATCGGCGGACAATATGGAGGGGGAAATGAGCAGCTGTTTATCCCGATTTAGGTCGAGAATTTTTGCCCGCATTACGTTCGCGTTTCAAGCCAGTTAAAATTGTGAGGGCGCCTGCATTTAACGGTATCGGCCGGTAGGGACTTGAAATTGGCCTTTTAGAATGACCCGAGGGCGCGCGCCATATTCCACAAAAACCTCCGTGCCGACCGGCAGAGCAATATCGCCGCCTTGGACAATCGTGACCAATTCGCCGGCCCCCAGCCGCAGGGTGTAAGCATAGCCTGGACGCTTGCGCGCTTCATTCTCGATGGCGGCGCCCAACAAGGCGCCGGCGATGGCTGCCGCGGCCGTGGCGGCGACGGTGCCAGCGCCGCCGCGTCCGACTTGGCTGGCGAGCGCGCCGCCGACAACGCCGCCCGTCGCCGCGCCGATGAACTGATCTTGGCCACCTTCCACGGTGACTGGGCGGACGGCTTCGATAACGCCTTCTTCAACGCGGGCGACATCGCCGACTTGGCCGACCGTGTAATCATTGGCTCCGATGCCCGGCGCACAGGCGGCGGTCAGCAAGCTACAGGATGTGGCGGCGGCGATGGTGCGAAAAACGGAACGCTGCATGGAACCCTCGACGATCGGACTTTGAGTGTAGTGTGAGGGGTATAGCTGAATGGCGCCTGAATATCGAATGGCAAAGATGTCAAAGCCGCCGCCAACGCCGGATGTAAAACCCATCGAGTCCGCCTTGATCGGCCCAAAGCGCGGGCGTGGTCCGCAGCGCGCCGTCGGGCGTGATCGCCGCCGCCAGACCGGGGACTTCCTCGCGCAGGATCGGGTCGGGGGACAGGCCCATAGCAGAATCAACCGACAACGCGACCGCTTCGCCCTCTTCCGGCTCAAGCGAGCACACCGCATAAACGAGCGATCCGCCCGGTTTCAACCTGGCGCCGGCTTGGCGGAGGAATTGGCGCTGCAGCGCCGCCATGCGGGCGATGTCATTGGGCGTGCGCCGCCAGATCACTTCCGGATTGCGCCGCAAAGTGCCAGTGGCCGTGCAAGGCGCATCGAGCAGAACCGCGTCAAAGCGCCGCTCCGGCGCCCAAGCGCTGAGATCTCCTGCGATTATTTCGGCCTCGCCGCCGCAGCGCGCCAGATTTTGCCTCAGCAGCTTCAGGCGATCCGGGCTGGAATCGAGCGCCGTCACCTTGGCGCCACGCGCCAGCAATTGTAGCGTTTTGCCGCCCGGCGCGGCGCAGAGATCGGCGACCTCTGCGCCTTGGTCAAACCGCAACAGCTTGGCCGGCAAAGCGGCGGCGGCGTCCTGCACCCACCAGGCGCCGTCTTGATAGCCCGGCAAATCAACAATCAGGCCAGGATTGGCTGGCAAACGCAGCGACCCGCCATCAAGGATTTGCGCGCCTAGGCGCTCGGCCCAATGCGCGCTGTCGCCGACATTGCGCACCGACAAATCGATCGGCGGTTGAGCGCCGGTCAAGGCGGCCCGCAGCATCGCCTCGGTCGCCGCCGCGCCATAATGGGCTCGCCACCGCGCCAGCAGCCAGGCCGGCGCCCAGGCTTCGATCGGCGCGGCCAGAATGGCGCTCGGATTTGCCGCGATCTTGCGTAACACCGCATTGACCAAGCTTTTGAATTTCGGCGCAATCTGAGCAGCGACGTTTACCGTTGCGCTCACCGCCGCATGCGGGGCGATCGACAACAGCGCCAATTGCGCCGCGCCGATATGTAAACACGCTTGCGCTTGCCAGGCTGTGTCCGGCAGCGGCCGCGCCAGCCATTGGCTCAAGGCATGGGCGATCGCGCCATGCGCTCGAATGGCGCTGGCGGCGCAAGCATAGGCAAAGCCGCGATCGGGGCCGCGCAGGCGATCAAAGGCCGGCGATTGCTCGGCGGCGGCGTCAAGGCTCGCGCCGTCCCGAAAGACGCCGATCCATAAGGCGCAGGCCGCCGCGCGCGCCGCTTGTCCAGCCGATGGGTCAGCGATCACGGAAAACCTGCCGCGCAGCGACGCGCATTGGGATCGGGTGATGAGGAAGCGGCATTGTTGGTGGGGGTCCGGGATTGATTTGGCGCAGCGGCCAGCGGATGGCGTGCGACGGGCGGCCGTATTGACAGGTCAAAGGCGGTTCGCCAACCCATCCTTTGTCATGAACGCCATTGCGATTTTTTACGGTCGATTGCGTGAATGCGCCGGCGCCGAGCGGCGCAGCATTGCTTTGGCGGCGCCGGTGGACCTTGACGCTTTTCGGGCGCTGGTGGCCACGGATGATCCGGACTTGCGCGATGCGCTGAGCGCGCCGGCCGTGCGAATCGCCGTCAATGACGTGTTGAGCCCGAGAGGCGCCGAAATCATCGTCCGCCCCGGCGATGAAATCGCCTTCATGCCGCCCTTCTCGGGCGGTTAGCGACGGGCGGGGGCAAGACGGTGGACCCTTTGACCTTAGGTCTGCTTTGTGCGGCTTTTGCGCTGGCGGCGGCGTTGTATGGCAGCGTCGGCCATGGCGGCGCCTCGGCCTATCTCGCCATCATGGCCTTGTTTTCGCTGACTTCGGACGTGATGCGACCGACGGCGTTGACGTTGAACATCTTGGTAGCGGGATTTGGCGCTTGGCGTTTTATCCGGGCCGGACGGTTTGCCTGGCCAGTCTTTTGGCCGATCGCCTTGGGCGCCGCGCCGTTCGCGTTTCTCGGCGGGTCCTTGCAGCTGCCGACTGACGCTTATCGACCGCTTTTGGGGATCGTGTTGTTTTTGGCGGGCCTGCGGCTCGCCTGGCCCGATCGCGGCCCGCGTAGCGGCGCAACCAAGCCCCCTGCGCCTTTGGCGGCGGTCGGCGCTGGGGCGGGGATCGGACTTTTGGCCGGCTTGACCGGCACGGGCGGCGGGATTTTCCTGTCGCCCATGTTGATTTTCTTGCGGTGGACGAGCGCCGAAGCAACGACCGGCATCGCCGCGAGCTTTATCGTGTTGAATTCCTTCGCCGGCCTTGCTGGCAATGTCGCCGCAATGGGCGCGCTGCCGGCGTTTTTACCGCTGCTGGCGCTCGCCGTTATTTTCGGCGGGGTTGTGGGCGTTTGGCTCGGCATTGCGCGTTTTTCGACCACCCTCTTGCGACGGGCGCTGGCGCTGGTCATGTTCATCGCCGGCGTGAAATTGGTTTTTACATGAGGGTAGGTCGATGATCCGCGTAGAGGCCGCGCCATTTGACCCCGAAGCCGAACTTGCCGCCTTTCGGGCGGCCCAAGCGCCGGCCGGCGCGATCGCCAGCTTTTTGGGTTGCGTGCGCGGCGGCGGGACGGAAGCCCTCATCTTGGAACATCATCCCGTGCTGACCGCCCAAGCAATCCACAGCTTCGCCGATGGCGCGCGCCAGCGCTTTGAGCTGTTGGGTCTGCTGATCATCCACCGGTTTGGGCGCCTCGCGCCGGCCGAGCCGATCGTGCTGGTAGCAGCCGCGGCCTTGCACCGCCGCCCGGCTCTGCAAGCGGTCGATTATTTGATGGATTTGCTCAAAACCGAGGCGCCGTTCTGGAAGCGCGAGGCGCTTTCCAATGAAGAGCGCTGGATTGAACCCCATCAAGCCGATTACGCCGCCCGCGACCGTTGGACGGCGCCCATTGAGGAGAAAACCCCATGAGCCCCGATGCCGTCACCCTCGCCCCCGGCGGGCAATTGCATGAAAATCTGCCGTTCAAGCCGGTGCGGATCGCGGTGATCACCGTCTCTGACACGCGCAATTTCGACAATGACACATCTGGGGCGCTGCTTGCCAAGCGGCTGGAAGCCGATGGCCATCGGCTGGCCGGGCGCCAGATCGTCAAGGACGACATCACCCAAATCCGCGCGGCGGTCTTGGGGCTTGTGCAAAGCGGCGATGTCGACGTCATCTTGACCACCGGCGGCACGGGCCTCACGGGCCGCGACGTCACGCCCGAGGCGATTGAGCCCTTGCTCGACAAGCGGATTGAGGGGTTTTCGACAATCTTTCACTTGGTCAGCTATGAGAGCGTTGGTCTATCGACGCTGCAATCGAGGGCTTTGGCGGGGATCATGCGGGGGGTGTTCGTGTTCTGCATGCCGGGCTCGAACGGCGCCTGCAAAGACGGCTGGGACAAGATCATCCGCTGGCAGCTCGATAGCCGCCACATGCCGTGCAACATGGTCGAATTGATGCCGCGTCTGCGCGAGCATGAGGCGCATGATTGTCCATAAAGTTAAGGCTACCTACGGCCGAAAAAGCCCAGATTGACGGTCGCAGCGATAACGCCGTCGACCATTTACACGCCGCCCTCACAAAAAATCAGCCAGAGTGTTTGAGAAAAAACGCGACCGCCAACGCCTCTGCCGAAATGTCCTGATTGCCGCGCCCTAGCAGATTGGCGAGCGCCTCGATCCGAGGGGTTGGCGTCCCGGGCATCAAATGGCCGCCGCCGATCACGTCATAGCGCACCACCTCGGCGCCTTTGCGGCAATCATAGGCATAGCGCGCTACCCGCGTTGCGTCGGCCGGCTCCACGTCGGGCAAATCGGCACGGGATGGCTCCAGCCCGCAACCATTCACCCGCGCCCAAAAATCTGTCGTCGCGGGGGCGGCTAGCCGTGGCTCGGATTGGCGACCATCGCGCGTTGGCACTGAGGCGCCGTCATAGCGCATCAGCTGATCCTCGGTGCCGAAAAACGCGATGACCGGCATGGGGCGCGCTGCGGCGCAATAGGTTTCAGGGCCGGCGAGCATGGTCGAGATGACCGGCGCGATCGCCGCGATCTTGTCCCCACGCTCGCAGGCCATCCGCCACGTCATATTGCCGCCATTCGACGGGCCGATCAGATAGACCCGTTGCGGGTCGGCGCCGCGTTTGGCGACCATTTCATCGATCAAGGCCGACAGAAACCCAACGTCGTCGATCTTGGTGGGGTCGCTGCCCGACGTAAAAATGGTGCGGCCGTCATTCCAATTGCCGCCGACCGCATTGGGGGCGACCAAGATCGCGCCGGCCTCGCGGGCGACTTGCGGCAATTCGCCGCGCTGCCACCAGGACCCGGCGTCCAGCGTGCCGCCATGCAAAGCCAGGATCAAAGGCGGTTTGGCCGCGCCGCTTTGTGCGCTGCGACCCGGACCGGGCGCTGCCTGATAGAAATAGGTGCGCGTCAGCCCATTGTGGACGAGTTCGCCTGGCTCGGCCTGCGCGGGCGGACGTTGATCGCGGCGATTTCGCAAGCCCCGGCCGTCTTGTTGCGCGCGCCGTTCGGCGATCCGCTCGCGAATACTTTGCGCCTCGGCATTGCCGCCCGCACAGCCGATTGTCGACAATATCAAAAGCGACATAAGTACTGCCGAAATTTTGCGCATGATCGGCCCTCTGGAGTCGTAAACGATGGATAACAGTTCTAACGCGCGACGCCCGCGCTTTCCGTCGCGGACCCCTTATTCCGCTCGCCCATAGGCATTGTCGCGATATTTGCGCAATTCATCCTTGGTGATCGAGCGGCAATGCACCTCGTCCGGGCCGTCAGCCAGGCGCAAGGTGCGGATACCCGCATAGGCTTTGGCGAGGTCGAAATCGTCACTGACGCCGGCGCCGCCATGGGCTTGGATGGCGTCGTCAATGACTTTCAGCGCGGTGCGCGGGGCGGCGACCTTGATCATCGCGATCTCGGTCTTGGCGGCTTTGTTGCCGACATGGTCCATCATGAAAGCCGCTTTCAGGCATAACAGCCGCGTCATTTCGATGTCGATGCGCGCTTCGGCGATGCGCTGTTCCCAGATCGAATGCTCGGCGATTTTCTTGCCGAACGCCGTCCGCGATAGAAGCCGCCGGCACATGGCTTCGAGCGCGGCCTCCGCCGCGCCAATCGTGCGCATGCAATGATGGATGCGGCCAGGACCCAAGCGGCCTTGCGCGATCTCAAAGCCGCGCCCTTCGCCCAGGATCAAATGGTCGGCCGGCACACGCACCTCTTTGAGGAGGATCTCCGCATGGCCATGCGGGGCGTCGTCATAGCCGAAGACGGGGAGCATCCGCTTGATCTCAACGCCCGGCGCGTCCAGCGGGACAAGGATCTGGCTTTGCTGCTTGTGCGGCTCGGCGCTCGGGTCAGTCTTGCCCATGACAATGGCGATTTTGCAGCGCGGATCGCCGGCGCCGCTCGACCACCATTTGCGCCCCGAAATGATATAATCGTCGCCGTCGCGGCGGATCTCGGTTTGAATATTGGTGGCGTCAGAGGAAGCGACCTCCGGCTCCGTCATCAAAAACGCCGAGCGGATCTCGCCCGCCATCAGCGGCGCCAGCCAGCGGTCTTTTTGCGCCGGCGTGCCATAGCGGTGCAGGACTTCCATATTGCCGGTGTCGGGCGCGGCGCAATTGAACACTTCCGAGGCCCAAGGCACGCGGCCCATCAGCTCGGCCAGCGGCGCATAATCGAGATTAGAGAGCCCCGCGCCGCGATAATCGGCCGTGTCATGGGCGGGCGAAGGCGGCAGAAACAAATTCCACAGACCGGCAGTTTTGGCTTTGGCTTTCAGCGTCTCGATCACCGGCGGGACCTGCCAGCGCGCGGTCCCAAAGCCATGCATTTGCGCCGCATAAACCGGGATCGCTGGTGCGATTTCGCTGCGCATGAACGCCGCAACGCGCGCCATATAGGCCTTGGCGGTCTCGCTATGGTCGAAATTCATGGGCGCGTTCCCTTTTGCCGTAATTTGGGCGAGCCGGCCGCCCGCCATGGCCGATAATCAAGCTTTCGCCGCGCCTGTAAAGGCGCTTTGCGTAAAGGTATTAGTCCGCGCCTGCCGCGACCGGCGCCGGGGCGGCTTTGCGCAACACGGCAAAGACCAGGAAGGCGACCAGCGAGGCCGCAACCGAGGCCATGAACGGCGCATCGAGCGCAAGTTCCGGCGCGAGCAATGGTTGCAGCGCATTGGTCCACAGATTAACCGCGCCACCCGCCGCCATCGCCGCCAATGCCGCCCGCTCATCGCCCCAGCGCGTCCATAAGCCGAACAATGTCGCGACCAACAGGCCCGATTGGCCTATGGAAGACGAAAGCTCGATCAAGCCGTATATGCCCTCGCCGCTCGCCGCCAAGGCCCAGCAGGCCAGCCCCGCCGCGATGGTCAGCCCCCGCTCGAGCGTCGCCCCGCCGCTCTGACTGCGCAGGCCCAGATTGCGGGTCGCCAGCGCCGACACCGTCAACAGATTGGAATCAACCGTCGACAAAATCGCCGAGATCAGCGCGCCGATCAGCGCGACCATCATTACGCTCGGCAATAAATCGCGGGCGAGAAACGGCAAAAACGTGTCCTCACCTACAGCCGCGCCCGGAATGCTGGCGCCGACCAGCCCAAACAAAACGGGCGCCATCCCGGCGACCAGATAGATCCCCGCCGCCAGCAAACAGGCGCGGCGCGCCACGCTGACGCTGCGCGCGCCCAAGAACCTTGCGATCGCTTCTTGGGTGACCAGGCTGCCAAGGATTGGCACCATCCAGGCGTCGAGCCGCGCCAGCGCGCTCTCCTCCGCCCCGACCAGCGTCAATTGCTGGGGATTGATCGCCGCCAGCGCCGGGCCGATCCCGCCCTGGTTCAAGATCAACGCGATCCCAAGGCCAGCGACGCAGATCAGCAACACCGCGCCTTGCAAAACGTCCGTTGCGACGTCGCCGGCAAAGCCGCCAAAGCTCGCATAGAGAATGACGATCCCAGCCGCGATCGCCAAGGTCAGCCCGACCGGCGCGCCAAACAAGGCCGCCAGGATCGACCCGAGCGCCAGCAATTGCGCCGCCCCCCAAAACAATGACGCCGGGATCGTCACAAGCGCCGCCAGTTTCTCGGCCCAAACGCCGAACCGCGCCCGGATGAAATCGGCCAAAGTCCAATAATCGCCGTCTCGCAATTTGCCGGCGATCAGCAGCGCCATCAGCACCAGGCACAGCGCATAGCCGAAGGGTTCGGCCCGCGCGCCGGCAAGGCCCTCCTCGGCGATTGCGGCGGAGGAACCCATCACGGTCTCGGCCCCGAACCAGGTCGCAAACAAAGACATGGCGAGCGCCAGCGGCCCGAGCCGGCGACCGGCCAAATAATAATCCTGAGCGTCCTTGACGCCGCGCGCCGCCCATAGGCTCAGCGCCATTTGCGCGATCACATAGGTCCCGACCGCCAGCACGATCCCAATCGGCATCCGCGCCTCCCCCAAGTTGATGAAATGCGGTTTAACCGCCTCTGCCGCCGACGCAATGGATTTCACCCCGCGCGCCCCTTGACCTCACCGCCGCCGCGCGCAACGGCTGGCGCCCATGCGCGCTGAACCTGCCCAACTTGTTGCCCTGAAACGAGAAATCGGCCCGATCGGGTCGGCGGCCTTGGCCTTTAACGGTCTTGTTGGCACCGGGATTTTTGCGCTGCCGGCAGCGCTGGCGATGACCTTTGCCGGCTGGAGCCCGTTTCTCTTTTTGAGCTTTGGCGCAGCGGCCCTGCTGATCGTCATCGCCATGGCGCGCGCCGCCGCGATGTTCGAAGGCTCGGGCGGGCCGGTCGCCTATGCGCGCGAAGCGTTTGGCCCGCTCGCTTCGTTTCAATTGGGCTGGATTTATTATGTGGCGCGGGTGTCGGCCTTTGCCGCCAACACCTTGGTGTTTGTCGATTATGCCGGCGCTTTATTGCCGGGGGCGGAAAGCCAAGCCTTCCGGCTGGGCCTTGCCTTGGCGCTGATCGCGGCGTTGACCTTGGTCAATGTGATTGGCGTGAAAAGCGCTTCGCGCCTGCTCGATGCGGTCACCTTGCTGAAAGGCTTGCCGCTGCTGGCGACGGCCGTGATCGGCTTGCTGCTTTTTGCCGGCAATGCGCCGGCGCCGGGGCACTTGCCGGCCTTTTCGACCATCGAAGCCAATGCGCTGCTGATTTTCTACGCCTTTATCGGGTTTGAAACGTCCGTCGTGCCGGCCGGCGAGACCAAGGACCCGACCAAAACGATCCCGCGCGCGTTGGTGACGACGGTTATCCTCACGGCGCTGCTCTATTTCCTGGTCCAATATGCCTTTCTAGCCGTGATGACCGGCCGTGAAGTCGCTGAGGCGATCCGCCCGCTGGTGACGGTCGCCAATGTGGTGTTCGGCCCCGTCGGCGGCTTGGTGATGGCGGGGGCGGGGTTGTTCTCGGTCGCTGGCAATTCGATGGGCTCGATGTTGTCGACGCCGCGCATCACCTTTGCTTTGGCGGAAGCCAAGGCGTTTCCCGCTTGGTTCGGCGCGATCAGCGCGCGTTTTGCAACGCCAGCCAATTCGATCCTGTTCATGGGCGCAGCGGCGGGTCTGTTGACCGCGACCGGCTCCTTTGCTGCGTTGGCGGTGATGAGCACCTTGGCCCGGCTGATCGTTTATCTGGTCAGCGCGGCGGCGTTGCCGATGATCCGCTGGCGCCGGCGCGCCGCCGGGCTGGGCGTCGACCTCGCCTTTTCAGGCGGCGGCGCGGCGATTTGCCTGTGGGCGATTGCGCAAGCGCCCTGGCCGGCCTGGCGCGTCTTGCTGATTTTCCTCGCGATCGGGCTGGCGTTGTTCGGCCTCGCCTTGGCCTTGAGGCGAGGTGGAGGAGGCTCGTTTTAGGTGGCGTGGTGGTGGAAAGATTGAGTTCGTCGACCTAAACTTCTCGTATAAAGCGGCATCAAGAACGAAGCTCTAGATCGACCGAATCAACAGCGGCGCTGCATTAATTATCCATCCCAACCTGGAGAACAGGGCACGAAACAAATATTGTTTTGCCAGCCGACCATCATTCGGCATGTAATAGCCTTTTAATCAATAAGTATCGTGGGAATTGCTACGATTAACTGTTGCAATAGTGACATGTTGTTATGTCGTTCGAGAAAGGAAATCATCGTGCGTTCTGCATTATTCACCCTTCTTTTGATCGCTGCTGTTGGTCCGAGTCAGCCGGCGCTCGCTCAAAGCGGCAAGTCCGAACCGCAACGGTCGGGCGCGACGAAGACCGGGGTCACTTTCACCGAAGCCGAGATTGAAAAAGCCGGATCGGAATTCTTGGGCGTCGGCGCGCGTGAATTCGCCCAAGCCGTTGAACGGGTCTTTGCCGATCTTGGTCGGCCGATCGGCTACATCGCTGGCGCAGAAACCGCCGGGTCGTTTGGCGTCGGCTTGCGCTATGGCGAAGGCGAATTGATCATGAAATCGGGCGCCCGCCGCGATGTCTATTGGCAAGGCCCGTCGGTTGGCTTTGACGTCGGAGGCAACGCCTCGCGCGTGTTCACCTTGGTCTATGACCTGCGAACCCTTGACGATATTTATAAGCGCTATCCTGGCGTCGAAGGCACCGGCTATTTTGTCGCCGGAATCGGCGTGAATTATCAACAACGCCCCGAAGCGACGCTCGTCCCGATGCGCGTAGGCGTTGGCCTGCGGGCGGGGGCGAATATCGGCTATCTGAAATATTCGCGGAAGAAGCGGCTGACGCCGTTCTAAGCCGGTCATGCGCTTAAGGGATCCTCGCCGCGATGGTCCCATCTTGCCACAACGACGCAATGCTGATCCTGCTGCGGGGTTCACTTGAGCAGGAGCGCCCATGGCCGAACTGATCGTCGACATCGTCGGCAGCTGCGCAGCGACGCTAACGACCGTGGCGTTTTTGCCCCAGACCATTCGGATTTTTCGGACCAAGGACACAGCCGCGATTTCGCTGGCGATGTATTTGACGTTTTCGACTGGAGTGTTGTGCTGGCTGTTCTACGGGCTCATGCTGGTCAGCTGGCCGATCATCATCGCCAATGTCATCACTTTTGGGCTGTGTTGCGCCATTTTGGCCATGAAATTGCGCGATGTGCTGCGCCGTCGAGTGGCGAAATAAGGGACCAATCCGCCGATTGGTCTGGCAAGGAAATTGCGGGGCGATGGGGCGGCGGGGTCCGCCGCAAATGTCATGGTGCGATATGAAACACGCAATGCTTTTTGGACTGGCTGGGTTGATGTTGAGCGCGGTCATTGCGCCGAGTTTTGCCCAGGACGCCGGGCAAATCGCCCGTATTCGCGGCGGCGCCAAGTCGTGCGCCGGTTGCAATTTGTTTCAGGCCGATTTCTCTTATCTGGACGTTGAACGCGCTAATCTTTCCAAAGCGCGTTTGCGCCAAGCAGATTTGAGCCTTGGCACGTTTGACGGGGCCAATTTTTCGGGCGCGGATCTGTCGGTCTCCAACGCCTTTGGCGGTCGATTTACCCGCGCCAATTTTGCCGGCGCCAATTTGGAAAACGCCAGCTTTGTCGGGGCCTATTTGGGCTATTCGAATTTCGCTGGGGCCAAACTGACCGGGGCGAATTTTTCGGGCGCGGAGATGGTCGGCGCGCGCGGCCTTTCGCAGAGCCAATTAAATACGGCCTGCGGCGATGCGCAAACCTTGTTGCCGCGTGGCCTGTCGATACCACGTTGTTGATCAATCTGGACCAATTGGTTACGATGAATTAAGTCGCGAGGCGACCAATCATTCGCTACGTTCATTGGTAGAATGCGATCTAACACCTTATTCTATGTATTAGTCATCAACTTCTTGGGCGCAGCCTTTGCGCCAGAGGCGGCCGCCCAATCCAGCAATGTCGTTCGCCGAGAATTGTCGTTCGGCGGCGCCTGCGAGGGCTGTGATCTGTCGGCGCATCGCTTTGTCGGCGTCGACGTGGTGCATGGCCGCTTTAACGGCGCGCGATTCAACGGCGCGGTGATGCAAGGCGCGCGGATGGTCAAATGCTCATTCGCCGCCGCGGAGTTCGCCGGCGCTGATTTGTCGGGCGCTCGAATTGAGTCGGGCGATTATTCGGGCGCGTCCTTTCGCGGCGCGCAATTAAACCGCGCGATCATTGCCAATGCGCTGATTTCGGGTGGCGCTTTTCATGGCGCAGACCTGACAGCGACCGAATTTCGTGGTGTCCGTCTCGAGGGCGCGCGCTTTCCTGGGGTCGAAGCGCCGGGCGTCGTCTTTTTGTCCAGCGATCTGACCGCGGCCGATTTTTCCTTTGCGGTGCTGCGCAAGGCGGCTTTTGCCGGCGCCATTGTCCGGGCGGCGCGCTTTGAGGGGGCGGATCTAGGCGGGGCTGATTTGTCCTCGGCGCAAGGCCTGACGCAGTTGCAATTGTCGCGCGCGTGCGGGAACGCCGAGACGCGGTTGCCGCTTGGGCTGAGCATTCCAGTTTGCGGCGGACGCTAGCCTATTGAACGTCGGCACACATGCAGCACCCTGGTTGTTCTGCGCCGCTTCGGCAGCGCGCACATACACCGGTTGGTAGAGATGGTGGACGCGACAGGGATTGAACCTGTGACCCCCACCGTGTCAAGGTGGTGCTCTCCCGCTGAGCTACGCGTCCACTTGCTGACGAGGCCCCGAAAGCCTGCAAGTTCGGGAGTGGTTGGATAGCAGCCTGCCCCTGCCCCTCGCAAGAGGGTTTGCGCCGTCAGACGACAAAAATCGCCCTGCTCTACCGCGCCTTAACGATCCCTAAGGCCAACAGGCTGTCCGCCATGCTGATCGTCATCTCTTCGAGGCTGCGATAGCCAATATTCAGCTCGCGCGTTACCTTCGACCCATCGCAGAAATAGGTGCGGCCAAGGCTGTTCACGACGGACTTCAGCTCCGGCTTGATCGGCACAAGCAATTTCGGAATAAAATCCGGCAATTCGCCGGTCGGAACGCGCAAGCCGCGCGGCGCCAGGTGGGGTTGCAGAATGTCGGCAATGTCCTTGAACCACGCAAATTGCGCCGACATCAGATAACGCTGGCGGGCTTGCGCGCTGGTCATCGCCGCCACATGCGCCCGCGCCACGTCGCGCACGTCAACGCAGGCAAACCCAACGCGCGGACAGGCGGGCAGCGCGCCCGTCATCAATTGCCGAACGATCTCGGCCGATGTCCCACTATCGGCGGACAAGAGCGGCCCCAGCACCGCGCCCGGATTGATCGTGTTCAGCTCCATGCCTTTGGCGTCGGGCGTTGCGATGAACGCCCAGGCGGCGCGCTCGGCCAAGGTTTTCGACTTTTCATAAGCGCCAATGGTGGGCGATTGATCGTCCGACCAGTCCTTTTCGGAGAACACCCGCTGATTATCGAAAGGATGGCCGTAAGCGATCGCGGCGACCGAGGAGGTCAGCACAACCCGCTTCACCCCGGAATCGGCGCAGGCCTTCAACACCCGCACCGCGCCATCGCGGGCTGGACGGATCAGCTCGTTCTCATCTTTTGGCGGCGCAGCCGGAAAGGGCGACGCAACATGCAGCGCATAGGCGCAGCCTTCCGCCGCCCGGTCCCAATTGTTGTCCGACATCAGATCAGCTTGGGCAAATTCCAGCGCTTCGAGGCCAGCGCCGGCCCTTGTCAGCGCGCTGCGCACCTCGTTCTCGCGATGCGGCGTGCGCAGCGTGGCGCGCACCCGATAGCCTTGCTCCAGCAATTCGCGAATGCAATGCAACGCGATAAAACCAGATGCGCCGGTGACCAAAACGGTCTTAGACATGGGTTATTCCTCGGCGCCGACCCAAAACTCGGCAGAATGTTCATAGACGAGGCGGCCGACGATCGCAAATCGCCTCGCCGCCTGCACGCAACCCTTGATCAAGATGACGATCCGCAACGATGTTTCACGCGACCCACGACCGCCCTTCCCCGCAATCAGGCGAGCTTGGCATCGTCAGCACGCCGATCGGCAATCTCGGCGACATTACCTTGCGCGCCGTGCAATTTCTGCAATCGGCCGATCTGATCCTCGCCGAAGACACCCGCCATTCGCGCCAGCTATTGAACGCGCATAATATTGCAAAGCCGCTGGTCCCCTATCACGAACATAATGGCGCCGAGATGCGACCCAAAGTGCTGGTTTGGCTGGGGGAAGGCAAAAGGCTGGCGCTGATTTCCGATGCCGGCGCGCCGACGATTTCCGATCCAGGCTTCAAACTGGTGCGCGACTGCGCCGCCGCAGGGTTTCGCATCACGCCATTGCCGGGGCCGAGCGCGCCCATCGCCGCGCTGACGGCCTCTGGCCTGCCCAGCGATCGCTTCGCCTTTATCGGCTTTTTGCCCGCCAAGCCGCCGGCGCGGCGCGAGGAAATTCTGCGCTGGGCGCGCTGGCCGGCGACCCTGATCTGCTTTGAAGCGCCGCAACGGCTGGTCGACAGCCTTGCTGATCTCGCGCAGGCGCTTGGCCCCCGCCAGGCGGTCATCGCCCGCGAAATGACCAAAATGTATGAGCATTTCGAGCGCGGCGCGCTGGCGCATTTGGCCGCTTGGGCGCGGGCGCAAAGTGATATTCGCGGCGAAATCACCCTGATCATCGGCCCGCCCGACCCCGATCCCGCGGCGAGCGACGAGGCGAGCATCGACCTGCTGTTGCGCGACAGCTTGCCGCGCCTCAGCCTGAAGGACGCGGTACAGGAAGTGGCGATCATCACCGGTGCGCCGCGCAAACAAATCTATGATCGCGCCTTGTCGATCCGGGATGAGACATGAGCCGACGCCGGCTTTGGGCCGAACGATGGGGCCGCGCGGTCGAGCTCCTGGTTATCGTCTGGCTTAGCCTACGCGGATGGCGGGTGCTTGATCATCGCGCCAAGACCCCTTTCGGGGAGATAGACTTGATCGCTCAGCACCGTCAGGTCCTGGTATTCCTGGAAGTAAAAGCCCATCGCGGCGGCGATTGGCGCTTATCCGCCAGCCAGGTTCAACGTATTCAACGCGCCGCCGACTTTTGGCGCGCCCAGCATCCACGGATGATGAAAGCACTGGTTCGGTTCGATCTGGTTTATATTACGGCAAAAGGATTGGCGCATCGCCAAGCCGCCTTTGGCGATTGGCCCTGAACGGCGCCGTGCCCATTTTTCTTTTTGAAGCGGTCAAAATCCTCGGTCGCGATTGCCTCATGTCAACATCTGTGGACAAGTGCGGGATATCCGATCGGTCAAGATCGCAAAGCAGAACAAAAATTGAATCAGGGCGACCCGAGGACTCTGCACGCCCAATCGCCGACTTTTCCCCAGATTGATGGAAAAATTCATCATTTTCAGGACTTTGCAGGAATCAGAATCTCCCGCCCTTTTAGCGGCTGACGAGAGCCTCGCAAAAAACGGCTAGACAACGGCCCGCGATCGCGCTACGTTCTCGAAAGTTTCCGGTTGCGTTCCCGCGTACGAATAACCCAATCCGTCATGCCAAGTGGTGACGGCGACCTGTGCGGGAAGTCCTATGGTGTCTCGGATTTTGACCATCGCGCTCGATGCAATCGACGCACAGCCTGTGATGGTGGAAGCGCAAATCGTCCCCTCAAGTCAACACACATTTTCCATCGTTGGCTTGCCGGATAAGGCCGTAGCGGAAAGTCGCGAACGCGTGCGGGCGGCGTTCGCCAGTATCGGATTGTCGCTTCCCTGGCAGCGGATTGTGGTGAATCTGTCGCCGGCCGATCAACGCAAAGAAGGCAGCCATTATGACGTCCCGATCGCCTTGTGCCTGTTACAGGCGATGGGCGTGTTCCCGGCCGATGCGCTGCAATCGGTTCTGGCGATCGGCGAATTGGGCTTAAGCGGCGATTTGGCGCGCGTGCCGGGCGCTCTGCCCGCCGCCATGACGGCGCAGCGGCTAAACCTGACGTTGATTTGCCCACGCGATTGCGGACCCGAAGCGGCGTGGAGCGGGGCGCAAATCTGTGCGCCGTCCAATTTGATGGCGCTGATCGCGCATTTGAAAGGCGATCGGTTGATCGAGGCGCCAACGCCCGGCGCCATCCTTGAGGCGCGCGCGACCTCTGACATGGCGGACATTCGCGGCCAGGAGCTCGCCAAACGCGCGTTGGAGATCGCCGCCGCCGGTGGGCATAACCTCATTCTGTGCGGCGCGCCCGGCGCCGGCAAAACCATGCTCGCGCAACGATTGATCGGGATTTTACCGCCGCTATCGGCGCGTGAATTGCTCGATGTGTCGATGATCCAATCCGTGGCCGGCTTGTTGGAGCGCGGAGCGCTGACCCGGGCGCGGCCGTTTCGGGCCCCGCATCATTCAGCCAGCATGGCGGCCCTGGTCGGCGGCGGCGTCCGCGCCAAACCGGGCGAGGTCTCATTGGCGCATTTGGGGGTGTTGTTTCTCGACGAATTGCCCGAATTTCATCAGCAGGCGCTCGATGCTTTGCGCCAGCCGCTGGAGGACGGGATCGTTACCGTGGCGCGCGCCAATCATCACGTGACTTATCCGGCGCGGGTCCAATTGATCGGGGCGATGAACCCCTGTCGTTGCGCCGCCAAACCGGGCGCTTGCCGGCGCGGTCCGCAATGCGCCGACGCCTATCAGGCGCGATTGTCAGGGCCGCTGCTGGACCGGGTTGATCTGTTCGTCGATGTCGATGTGGTCGCCGCCGCCGATTTGCTGCGCCCCGCGACCGGCGAAAAAAGCGCGGTGATTGCCGAACGCGTCGCCAAGGCGCGTGAGGCACAGCACGCCCGCTTTGACGACGTTCATCTTGCTTTGCCGCAGACGAACGCGAGTATCGCCTCGGCGCAGATCGACGCCAAATTCAACGTGGAGCCGGAGGCGGCGGCCTTGCTGACCCAGGCGGCGGAGGCCTTTTCGTTGTCGGCGCGCGGCTATCACCGAGCGCTGCGCGTGGCGCGAACCATTGCCGATTTGGAGCAATCGGATAATTTGCGTCGCCGCCATGTCGCCGAGGCGTTGAGTTTCCGGCGGCGCGCCCCGAGCGCCGCAATTGATTTGGGGCCAGAACGGTCGCGGCGAAGGAATGTTGCATGACCGCCCCATCGCAACCGCCGGCCGGTTCCAGCCTTGAGCACCGCTTTGCCGAGCTGAGCCATGAATTGCGCACGCCTTTGAACGGCATTCTCGGTATGGCCGGACTGCTTGCTCATACGCCCTTGTCGGCCGAGCAGCGCGATTATGTGCAAGCCATCCGCACTTGCGGCGACCATTTGCTCGAGTTGATCGCGCAGATCCTGGATTTGGCGGCAATCGAGCAATCGGGCGACCGCCAATCGCCCAATTGGACGCGCCTGGAACCGCTCGCGCAAGGCATTGTCGAATTGTTCGGCGTCAAAATGGCGGGGCAAGGCGGCGAAATTGCGCTTGAATTGGCGCAAGACTGCCCGGGGGAGGTCTGGATCGACGAAACGCGGCTGCGCCAAGTTTTGTTCAATTTGGTCGGCAATGCGGTGAAATTTTGCCCCACAGGTGATGTCTTGTTGCGGCTGGGCGCCAACCCTGATCGAGATGGCGCCTTGTTGATTGAAGTGATCGACACCGGTCCCGGCATTGTCGCCGCCGATCGCGAACGGATTTTTCAACCCTTTCAGCGCGGCGAGGCCAAATCGAGCGCGGCGGGGATCGGCTTGGGGCTCGCCATTGTCCATTCCATTGTGGCGCAGCTGGGCGGGGAGCTGGGCGTCGACAGCGATGGCGAGAGGGGTTCGCGATTTTGGGCAATTTTGCCGGTCAAAAGTCGAGAATCGACGACCCCTCAACCGCCTGTTCCTTTGGTCGATGCGATTTTTTCAATCTTGAGCCCGCGGCCGAGTTTTTTGTGGGCGATCGCGGCGGCTGCGCATCAACTTGGCGCGGTCGTTTTCGTTGGCGACAGCCTCAATGCCGCATCAAACCTCGTTCTGCTCGACGCTGATCCGGCTGATGGCGTGGCGCAGGATTTGGACCAAATCTGTTCGACCATATCGACTGCAACTGCCGCCGGAATGCGCGTCCTCGTCTGCGTCAACGCCAGCAATCGCGACCGGATCGCTCTCTATCGACAAGCGGGCGCCCACGCCTTTTTAATCAAGCCGGTGCGGACCCAGTCGTTGATCGCCCAAGCGCGCAATGCGTTAGGCGGCCCCGCTGCGATCGAGGATGAACGCACGCTCGTTCATAAAGATAGCCGTATGCGCGTGCTGGTCGTCGAGGACGACCCGATCAATGCGCGCTTGCTGCAGGCGATGCTCGGCAAAATTGGCGCGCAAGTGGACGTCCAAGCCACCGGCGCCGCGGCGTTAGGCGCCGCGCAATCCGCAAGCTTTGACCTTGCGCTGGTAGATTTGCGATTGCCCGATATGAGCGGCCGTGACGTGATAGCTCGGTTGCGCGCATTAGGCGGGCGCTGGCGCGCCACGCCGATTTATGTTGTGACGGCGGAAGGGGCCGAGCTAAACCAAGCCGAGTTGCGGGCGGCCGGCGCTGACGCAATATTGCCCAAACCCTTATCGGCCGACATGCTGGCGGGCGCCATCTTGCGTGGACGATGAAATGACCAACCTGATGCTCCCGCGATGACCGCTTCGACCCATTTCCTTTTATCTGTGCATCGCTCGCCGCGTTTGCTGGCGACCTTGCTGCTCGGATTCTCTTCCGGCCTGCCTTTTTTACTCGTGTTTTCGACGCTGTCGCGCTGGCTGCGCGAAGAGGGCGTTTCGCGCGCCGCCATCGGTTTTTTTGTTTGGGCCGGATTGTTTTATTCGTTCAAATTCATTTGGGCGCCGCTTTTGGATCGACATGGTTTCCCCGGTTTTTCAGCGTTATTGGGCTTGCGGCGCGGGTGGATCTTGGCGGCCAAAACCGGCCTGATCCTCGCGCTCGCCTGGGTCGCCTTTACCTCGCCCGGCGAGGCGGCGCATTTTACCGCCATCGGCGCGATGATGGTGGCGTTTAGCTCGGCAACCCAGGACAGCGCGATCGACGCCTGGCGGATCGAAATGGCCAAGGAGAACGAACAGGCCGCCTTCGCCGCCGCCACGCAGCTTGGCTATCGCTTCGGCCTGATGGCGGCAGGCGCGGGCGCGCTGCTATTGGCCGAGCAATTCGACTGGCGCATCGCTTATCTCGTGATGGCCGCGCTGATCGCGCTCGGCGCTACGACCCTCCTCTGGTGCGGGGAACCAAACGCCCCGCCAAGTCGCGCGCGGCGCGCCAACCCAGCCGCCGCGCCGCTCCAGCTCGGGCTTGGTCTCGGCGCCGTTATTCTGGTGCTGGCGGCGGTGTTAGCGATTGCCTTGTCGGCGCATGCGGCCTTCGGCGCGCTGAGTGCGCATTTGCTGCAGCCGGGCCAGATCTTGCGCCCGCTTAGCGTCTTCTGGGCCTGGTTCGGTCCGTATTTCGGCCCCAGCCTGTTCGGCGCGTTTTTCGTTAGTTTGTTTCTGATGGTTCGTCCGCTTCGCGCCATGCGCCCCGACGCGCCGAGCCTGCGCCATCCGTTCATTGGCCCCTTTGCCGATTTCATCCGGCGTCACGCATATTGGGCGATCGTCATTCTCGGATTTATCGCCACCTGCCGGTTGAGCGATTTCGTCATGGGGGTCATGGCGCAGCCGCTTTATGCCGATCTGGGCTATTCGAAATCGGCCGTGGCGCTTTATTCCGGCGCGATCGGCATTTGGGTCACCATTGCCGGCGTCATGATCGGCGCCGCCTTTGCCTTGCGATTCGGCTTGCGACCGCTCCTTGCGCCTGCGGTATTACTGGCGGCGATTCCCAATCTGGCCTTTGCCTGGCTCGCGCTGGCGGGCGGCCCGCAAAGCGCGCCGGGCGCCGAGAATTTATTGCTCGACAATTGGCCGCTGGGCGTTGCGATCTTTGCCGACAATATCGCCAATGGTTTTGCGCAATCAATTTTCATCGGCTATATGTCATCACTCACCAACAAGCAGTTCACCGCGACGCAATATGCGCTGTTTGCTTCCTTGTTTGCTTTATTCGCCAAAATCATGGCGGGCTTTGCCGGCCTGATGGCGGATGCGCTGGGCTATGTGATGTTCTTTGTCTTGACGACAAGTTTCGCTTTGCCTGCGCTGGCGTTCGCGATCGCGCTCACCCGCGCCAAGCTGGTTAATCACTCGGCCGCCGCAAACGGCGAGGGCGCGGCAATCGCCACCGCCGCCCCGATTACCTAAATCGCCGCTCAGCCAAGTCGCGCAAGGATGTTTCCGGCCGCGCGCCGTAATGGCCGATGCACTCCGCCGCCGCGAGCGCGCCCAAATGCCCGGCCCGGGCCAGCCCTACATCGCGCGCAAGTCCGAACAAAAAGCCGGCGGCAAACAGATCGCCGGCGCCGGTCGTGTCGCGCACCTCGACGACGGGTTCGGCGACAATAACGATGCGCTGATCGCCTTGGACAATCAGGGCGCCTTTTTCGCTGCGCGTGATCGCGGCGATCAAGCCATGCTTAGCGACAATGTCGGCGGCCGTCTCGACATTGTCGACGTCATAAAGCGCGGTAATTTCGCGCTCATTGGCGAACAGAATATCGACATGGCTGGCGACCAAATCCAAAAACGCGGCTTTGTGCCGTTCGACGCAAAAATGGTCAGACAAGGTCAGCGCGACGCGGCGGTCGGCGGCGCGGGCCATCTTGGCGGCGCTGTAGAACGCTTCTTTGGCCGGGTCGCGATCGAAGAGATACCCCTCCAAATACAAGATTTTCGCCGCTGCGATCTGTTGCGGATCAAGATCGGCCTTCGAAAACAACACCGAGGCGCCGAGAAATGTGTTCATCGACCGATGCCCATCGGGCGTGACGACAATCAAGGACCGCGCCGTCGCCGGGCCGTCCAGTAGAGGCGGCGTGTGGTACGCCACGCCCGCCGCGGTTAAGTCATGCGCAAAGATGCCGCCCAATTGGTCATTGCGCACTTTGCCGATAAACGCGGCTGCGCCGCCAAGGCTGGCAAGCCCCGCCATGCTATTGGCGGCCGAGCCGCCGGAGATCTCGCGCGCCGGCGGCAGCGCCGCATAGAGCGCATGGGCGCGCTCTTCATCGATCAGTGTCATCGCGTCCGGCACGATGTTGTGCGCAACCAAGAAATCCGGCTCAACGCTGGCGATGACGTCAACGATTGCATTGCCCACGGCGATCACGTCAAAACGGGTCATCTTTATCCTACAGGTCGCGGCGATCGATTGCGCCCAGCGGTGAACTGCGGCAGGGTTCGGCATGAACTCGCGTCAGATTGCAAGCCTTCGCGCCGTCTTTTTCGGGAAATCCTGGCCGATAGCGGTCTTGTCACTCGGCCTTGTCGCCTGCGAAACGACCATTGCCGCACCGCCGCCCGCCTCCACGACGCCGCCGCCGCGCATCAGCGGCGCGCGCCCACCAACGGAACGCCCTGTCCTCCAGCCCGCCCCGTCCGATGCGCGCGCATTGATCGGCTTGACGGCCGACGAGGCGCAAGAGCGGCTCGGGCCGCCCTTGATCATCCGGCACGAGGGCGCAGCGCAATTATGGACCTATTCGATCGACGCTTGTGCGTTGGCGCTCGTGCTGGCGCCAACGCCGCGGACGCCAGGGGCGTTGCGGGTTGTCGACGCCCATTTGTCCCCCCGCATTGCAGGTGGGGCGCCAACCGCGCTGGATGTCTGCCTAGCGGCGCAGCAGCGCCCGGGCGCATCCGGGCAACGCTGATGGTCAATGCTCTGTCGTCTGGCAATAATCGGCGAAAGCTTCAACCGCCTGCTAGCGTGACGATTCTGAAATTCACCCCATAAATGTGGCATGCTCTGAGCGAATTTCAGGATCAACGCCACACTAAAAATCAATGAGTTGTAGTGTCCTTTTTGAACCAGAAGTTCGTTAAACACTTGACCCAATTATCGGACGAACTTCTGGTTTAGGACACTAAGCGCGCTTCAAAAACGCCTGCAGCAAATCAATCCCAAGGCCCACCGCCTCTTTTCGGCGAAACGCCAATAGCAGCGCCGCGCCAAACAACCAGTTCACGCACGCCGCGATGAACAATCCGCCGCCGTCTTGGTTCGGATCGGTGCCGAGTGGGGTCAGGGTGTGAAAACTGATGGCGCCGGTCATGATGGCGACGCCGAGGGCCGCGCCGGCTGCTTGCAATCGCCGCAACGCCGGCAATATGCCGGCAATCAAACAAGCCGAGGCGACGGCTTCCGCCGCTCCGATCGAATACTGACTGAACAAACCCGTGTGACCGAACAAACCTGGCGCGCCAAGACTGCCGGCCCATGCATCCAATCGTCCAAAGATTTCTTGCGTTTCCGGCGCATCGGTAAACTTAAACCGCAAGGAATCTAAGAATATAACGGACATGAAAATCGCCATGCCATGCGGGATCAACCCGAAAATCTTTTTCATCCTGCCCTCCGATTGACGATGCGATAATGGCAAACCCACTCAGTCGCAATTCAAGAACGGCTCGGCCATGCGCGTTTCGGTTATGGTTTCTATACCGCTGACGGCCAGCTTTAGCCGCTTCCCGAACCTGACTTTTTCGGGGCGTCTATGTCAAGGCCGCGCAACGAGGTGATCGATCAATGCGCGCACGCGCGGCGCGATAAACCGGTTCTGCGGGATCAGCGCGTGGATCGGCCGCGCCGCCATCGCCCATCCGGGTAAAACCCGCGCCAAACGCCCTGAAGCGATGTCCTCGCCGAGGACAAATTCCGGGATCGCGGCGATCCCGAGGCCGGCTCTGGCGGCGTCGCGGCTCGCTTCCGGGCTATTGACGCTGAACCGGCCGGCAATTTTCACAGAGACTTGCGCGTCCTTTGGCCCATTCAGGGTCCAGCGCTGCGGCGCGGGGAAATTCAAATCGATAATCGCCGGCCAGTCCGACAGAATGTCGGGACCAGCGTTGTGGGGAATTTGCAGGGCAATGTCCGGGCAAGCCACCAACGCCACCGGCGCCATGCCCAATTTGCGCGCGATCAGCGAGGAATCCTCCAGCGGACCGATCCGGACCGCGAGGTCAAATCCGTCCTCGATGAGATCGACCCGTCGGTCGGACAGCACCAGCCGCGCATCGATCCGCGGATGCAATTTCATGAAGTCAATCAACGGTCCCATCAAATGGGTCGTCGCAAAAGTCACCGGCGCGCTGATGCGCAACAGGCCGGCAATCTCGTTTTGATCGGCGCGCATCTGCCGATCGAGCCGCTCGAGGCTGTCCAGCACGGCTTTGACGTCTTCCAACGCCGCTACGCCTGCCGGTGTCAGCGCGACTTGCCGGGTGGTGCGATCAAACAATCGGGTCGCATAATCAGCTTCCAACCAGGCAATGCGTTTGGAGACCTGCGCCGGGGTGATGGCGCCACGCGCGGCCGCCTCGGTAAAGCTCCCGAATTCCGCCACTTGCGCGAAGGTGCGCAACGCCTCGATCCGATCCATGCGATGCTCGATTCTAAAAAACAGCGCCCGCCAATTTGCCGCCGCGCCATAAACCGCTTAATGGGGGAGTACAGGTCAACCTTTTCGGCGGAGCCGACCCATGCCGCGACAACTGATGTCACGATCGGTCAACAGCCGCGCCAGGGTAATCGTCGCGCGGCTAATCCTGCAAGCATCTTGCTGTGCGCTTGTTATGGGCTGCGCTACCACACAAGGCGCGGCGGCCGACCCTGTCGCACGCGCGCCGAATGCGGTCCCGATCGACGCGCCGATTTTGGAAACCTTGGCCTTATGCCCCGGCTTGACTGTCGCCAACGCGCCAATGGCCGACGCCGATCGCCGCCTGACCGAGTACGCCGCCTTTGCCGCGTTGAACGGGGTGACATTGTTGCGCGCGCCGATCGCTGCTGCGGCGAACCCTTGTCTGTCCTCCGGCTTTGGGCCGCGCAATGGCCGGCCTCATCGCGGCGTTGATTATCACGCCGCGCGCGGCGCGCCGATCCTTGCCGCCGGCGCGGGCGAGGTGCGTGAACTCACCGCCCGCGATGATTTCGGGCTGATGGTCCTGATCGACCATGGCGCGGGCGTGTTTACGCGATATGCGCATTTGGACGCGGTTGCCGACGGCTTGGCGATTGGTCAACCCGTTGACCTCGGTCAGCCGATCGGCGCGATGGGGTCGAGCGGCGCCGGCGTCCGTGCGGTGCATTTGCATTTCGAAGTCCTTACCGGCGATTATGAGACGCCCAAACGCTCCTTCGGCCTCGATGCGGTCGATATTTTTGTGCTGCCAGCGCCGAATGCATAGCCCATCCCGCGCGGATTGGCGCAATTGCAAGCCCAGGCCCATTCGCCGAACACTGCCCGGCATGGCGCCATCTCGAAAGGTCCTTTATCGCGTTGTTCTGACAATCGGCCTTGCCGCGCCGGTCCCCGGCGCGTCGGCGCAAACCGCGCCGCCGCCCGTCCTCGCGACCGACGACGAACGCCGCGACTCCGCGATTGTGCTGTCGGCCGAGGGGCGCGAAAGCCCTGCCTTTCGCGCCCCGCAAAGCATTGGCCGGTTGGAAGCCGATCAGCTGCAACGCCTGAATGCGGACCAAATCTCGGAAGCGGTCAACCGGATCGCCGGCGTGAACGTCCAGCGCGGCAATGGCGTGGAGCATTTGACCGCCATCCGCTCGCCGGTGCTGACCGGCGGGGCGGGAGCCGGATCGTTTTTATTCCTCGAGGACAACGTGCCGCTGCGCTCGGCAGGGTTCGCCAATGTCAATGGCCTCGCTGACGCCCATGACGAGATCGCCGCCGCCATCGAAGTGGTCAAAGGCCCTTCTGGTGCGCTGTACGGCGCCAACGCCATCCACGGCGTGATCCACGTTGTCAGTCCCGAGCCCGACGTCGACGAAAGCCTGCTGGCGCGCTTCGCCGCCGATACCAATGAACGCTTCAAAGCCTCGGCCTGGGCGACCGGCGGGGCGGCGGCGCATGCCTTTGGGCTTGGCGTCAGTTTGCAAGACGAACGCGGCTTTCAAGTCGAGTCCGGCTTGGATCAACAAAAGGCGACCTTGCGCCATCGCTGGGACGGACCGGGCTTTGCCCTTACCTCCACCATCGTCGCCGTCAACATCAACCAAGAAACCGCGGGTTTTATCGAAGGCGATGACGTCTTCGCCGATCCCATTTTGCGCCGACAAAATGAATTCCCGCAGGCTTTTCGCGATTTGCAAGTCTTGCGCGGGCAAGTGCGCGCCGACTGGACGATCAACCCGGATTGGCGGCTTGTTGCAACGCCCTTTGCCCGGGTCAGCGAGCAGCGCTTCATTTTACATTTTCTACCCTCGCAAGCCTTGGAAACCAATGATCATTCGTCGGTCGGCGTCCAATCGGCGCTTTATGGCGCATTGTTTGGCGGCGCGGTGGAGACGATTTTCGGCCTCGACCTGGAGCGCACGCAAGGCGATTTAATCGAGTTCCAAGAAATCGCAACAATCGGCACGTTCACGCAAGGGCTGCATTATGATTACGCGGTTGACGCTATGGGCGTGTCGCCTTTTGCGCAAGCCGCCTTATCGATTGGGCCGCGTGTTCGGCTGATCGCGGCGGCGCGGCTCGATTACACGCGCTTTGACTATGACAACCGCACGGATGCCGGCGACGTGGGCCGGTTTCGCCGCCCGCCCGACCGGGTCGATCGCTTTGTGACCATTAGCCCCAAATTGAGCGTGCAGGTTGATCTTGCCAAAGGCTTGCTCGCGCACGCCAATTTCGCGCGCGGGGCGCGGCCGCCGCAAACCTCTGATCTTTATCGCTTGCAGACCTTGCAGCCGGTCGATGACCGCATCGATCCGGAAGTGATCGATTCCGTTGATGGGGGCTTGCGCGGCGCCTTTCGCCATTGGTCATTCGATGTGGTGGGGTTTTGGGCGGACAAGCGCAATTTCTTCTTTCGCGATTCCAATGGCTTCAACGTGCTGGATGGCCGAACGCGCCATATCGGCGTGGAATCCAGCATCGGCTGGGAGCCGACGGAGCGCTTTCGCCTGGTTGGGGCGATGACTTATGCCCGTCACACCTACCGCTTTGACAATGTTGTGGGGGCGGCAAG
The DNA here is from genome assembly GCA_002403455.1 of Hyphomonadaceae bacterium UBA4763. Lineage (GTDB taxonomy): Bacteria > Pseudomonadota > Alphaproteobacteria > Caulobacterales > Aquidulcibacteraceae > UBA4763. The sequence goes on from DHHV01000124.1 coordinate 41,290, forward strand.
CGAGATCATCCGCTTCGGCGCCGATGTCGACACCGCGCCGCGCATTCTCTCCAATCTGCGCGCTGTTTGGCGCCCGCTCGACCGCGCTGAGATTGAAGCCGAATGGGTGCGCGTCGGTCGCTATTTCACCAACGCCGCCAATTCCAATATCTATGAGGGGCATAATCTGATGCATTTGCGGCTCGGCTTTGAGCTGACCCGGCAGTTTTCGGTGTTTTTCGCGGCGCGTAACGTGCTCGATCGTCTTTACGCCGAGCGCGCCGATTTCGCTTTCGGCAATGAGCGGTTCTTCCCCGGCGAAGAACGCACGTTCAGTTTTGGCCTGTCGGCGCGGTTTGGACCGTAACGCGACGCGGGACGATCGTCAGACTCGTTTCGGCCTGCCGAGCACCAAAGCCGCCGCCTGGCGCGCCACGGAAGCGTCTTCGTCGAGCTCTTCGGCTTTGCCCAAATCATTGCGGTTAAAGTCCGAGGACAAGGCCCAGTTCCAATAGCGCAACACGGTTTGCGCTTTGGCGACCGCCAGCGAATCATAGGCAAAAGCCATGCGTTGGAACGGACTCGCCGGATCGGGCGATACCGGCCGCCGCAAGGCGCGCCACAGCCGTTCGACATAATCGCGCTTGAGGCCGACGGCTTTGCACAGGATCGCCACAGCTTCACCTCCCGCATCGCCAAAAATTTGCGCCGCTGTCACGGGTTTGATCCCGCAGATGTAAGCGATTTCGTTGATCACAAAAAGATCTGGTTTGGCTAGCGCCGCGTCGATCGCCGCTTCAAGCGTGCCATAAGGCGACCGCGCCATCGCGGCGCGATTGCGTTGGCGCCTTTCTATGTATTGCAGGGCTTTGCGCACCACAGCGTCGGCAAAATTGTCTTCGGCCGCAATGGGAAACATGTCGCTGGCCGAAGCGATCAACACAGCCCGATCGACCGCGAAACGCTTTAAAATGGCCCGTCGGCCGTCCTCATCGGCCCACCAGAATACCGCGAAGGCGTGTGCAGGCGTAAGCTCCTGGCGCCGCAATAACGGGGCAACGAGCGTCGCGTGATCGCGGCTCGCCCGCACCAATCGATCCATAGTCGTGATTGATATCGACGCCGTCGTGTTCAACAGCAATACGGACAGTGTTTGCACATCGCCGTGGATCGCCAGCATATCGACGACCGCTTCGCCGAGATTTTTGCGCGCGGCTATTATCCGACGGTGCGCGCTCGAGGCGGTCTGAGTGATATGAATCAGATCGGAATCATTGAGCGCCGTACTCTCTTCCAGCAAAGGCCGCGCCACGGAAACATCATCGCGCGCCAGCAGCAAGGTGACCCGCTTGGGCGAATCGGCCAAAGCCGCCAAACGCTGTGCCGTCTGTTGGCGCATGGCGGCAGAGCCGAGTTTCAGCAATTCGATCAGAATATCGCCGGCCATGTCGCGCTCATGCCGAGAAATCCGCGTCAGCGGCATCGAGACGACTTCGCACAAGCGCCGCAGCATCATCTCGCGCGTGATCGCTCGCGAACTTGCGTGTCCTGAGCCGTTACGTGTTCCGTTGTCGGGGTTAACTGGGGCGGGCTGCATTGGCTGAAGCTTGCGCTAAGTCGATTACTTTTGGATGAATTCAGCGCACTTGCGCCGATCAGACGACGATCGTCACGCCCAAATCGCGGAACATCGCTTCGACCGCCGCGCGCGCTTCGGTCAACTCAGCGAGGTCGGTCCCGCGCGCAACGACGCAGGCGCCAAAATCGCCATCCGCGTAATAGGGATAAGAACCAAAGCTTAAATTCGGGCGGGCTTTGGCGATCGCTTCCAACGGCGCGGCGATCAAGCCTTCGCGGGCGCGCGGGCCGCGAATTTCGATGGCGTGCGTAACCGCCCCGCCCTCGATCCATGGCGCAATCTCTTCCAGCATGGCCCGCATCACCATCGGCACGCCGGCCAGCACGAAGACATTGCGGACCATGAAGCCAGGCGCGGTCGAGACCTTGTTGCGGATCAGCCGCGCGCCGTGCGGCAGCCGCGCCATCCGTCGCCGCGCCGGGGTGAAGTCCTGCTCGGCATAATGCGCCCCCAACAGCGCCAAGGCCTCAGGGTGCTCGTCCAACGCCGCGTCAAACGCCGCCGCGATCGCGTCAGCGGTGATGTCGTCATGGGTCGGGCCGATGCCGCCGGTGGTGAACACATAATCATAGGCGCTCGCCAAGGCGCGCACGGCGCTCTTGATCGCAACCGGATCGTCGGCGACGACGCGCGCTTCAGCAAGGCTAACGCCCAGAGGCCCCAAAAATTGCGCCAGCGTGCGCAAATTGGTCTCTTGGGTGCGCCCGGAGAGGATTTCATCGCCGATGACGAGCAAGGCCGCGCGCACGCGCCGCGGCGGCGGAGCAATTGCGGTCGCGCTCACACCCGCACCCCGTCCGGCGCGGTCAGGGTCGGATGCGTTTCCGCGCCCGTATTGCGCAGGCCCTTCGGCGCAAGGATCAGGATATGCGCCTCCTGCGCGGCGCGGGTGCGATGGCGCATGCCGGCTGGCACGACCATCATCTCGCCCGCGTGTAGGACATGGGTCTGGCGCGTTGCGTCGTCTTCGCCAAGGTCAATTTCCATACTGCCCGCCAGGCACAAAAACACCTCGTCGGCGCCGTCATGGTGATGGAACAGGAACTCGCCTTCGATCTTGGCGAGCTTGATCTCCGCGCCATTTGCTTCGGCGACGACTTTCGGGCGCCAATGCTCGGCAAATAGCGACAGCTTTTGCGACAGATTGATCACGCTCATCAATCAGCATCCATTTTCAACGCGGCGATAAAGGCCTCCTGCGGGATTTCGACCTTGCCATATTCACGCATGCGCTTTTTGCCCTCTTTTTGCTTGTCGAGCAATTTGCGTTTGCGGGTGGCGTCGCCGCCATAGCATTTCGCGGTGACGTCTTTGCGCAAGGCGCGGATCGTCTCGCGCGCGATGACTTTGCCGCCGATGGCGGCCTGGATCGGCACTTGGAACATATGCGGCGGGATCAGGTCTTTCAGTTTCTCGCACATCGAGCGGCCGCGCGTTTCGGCCCGCGTGCGGTGCACCAGCATGGCCAGCGCATCGACCGGCTCGGCATTGACCAGCACTTGCAATTTGACCAGATCGCCCTCGCGATGGCCATGCATCTGATAGTCGAACGAGGCATAGCCCTTGGAAATCGACTTTAGACGATCGTAGAAGTCAAACACGACTTCGTTCAACGGCAAATCATATTGCAGCATGGCGCGCGCGCCGCTGTATGACAGATTGACTTGTTCCCCGCGCCGGTCTTGGCACAATTTGATCACCGAGCCGAGATATTCATCCGGCGTCAAGATCGTGGCGCGGATCCACGGCTCCTCGATCTTTTCGATGCGCATCACGTCTGGCAGATCGGCCGGATTGTGCAAATCAAGCTTCGCGCCGTCGCGCATGAAGATCTGATAGACCACAGACGGCGCCGTGGTAATCAAATCGAGGTTGAATTCGCGCGTCAGCCGCTCTTGAATAATCTCCAAATGCAGGAGACCCAAAAAACCGCAGCGGAAGCCAAAGCCAAGCGCCGCGCTGGTCTCCATCTCGAAAGAAAACGACGCATCATTCAGGCGCAATTTGTCCATGGCGTTGCGCAAGTCTTCAAACTCGGACGCATCGAGCGGGAAAATACCGCAGAACACCACCGGCTGCACCGGCTTAAAGCCCGGCAGCGGCCCATCGCAGGGGCGCTTGTCCTCGGTGATCGTGTCGCCGACGCGGGTGTCGGCGACTTGCTTGATTGACCCCGTGAAAAAACCAACCTCGCCCGGGCCGAGCGCCTCCATGTCTTCGATTTTCGGCCGAAACACCCCGACCTTGTCAACGCCATGCACGGCGCCGGTCGACCATAATTTCAGCTTCATGCCCTTGCGGATGACGCCATCGACAATGCGAAACAAGACGACAACGCCGAGATAGGGATCATACCAGGAATCAATCAGCATGGCCTTTAGCGGGGCCTGGGGATCGCCAATCTTTGGCGCCGGCAGACGCGTGACGATCGCCTCCAGGACCTGATCGATATTGAGACCCGTCTTCGCCGAAATCGGAATGGCTTCGCTGGCGTCCAGACCGATAACGTCTTCGATCTGGGCTTTGACCCGGTCGGGCTCGGCGGCCGGCAGGTCGATCTTGTTCAAGACCGGCACGATGTCGTGATTGTTGTCGATCGCCTGATAGACATTGGCCAAGGTCTGCGCCTCGACGCCTTGGCTGGCGTCGACCACCAGGAGCGAGCCTTCGCAGGCCGCCAAAGAGCGCGACACTTCATAGGCGAAGTCAACATGGCCGGGCGTGTCCATCAGATTGAGGACATAATTTTCGCCGTCCTTGGCCTTGTAATCGAGCCGAACCGTCTGCGCCTTGATCGTGATGCCGCGCTCGCGCTCGATATCCATGGAATCGAGCACCTGATCTTTCATTTCGCGCTCTGACAACCCTCCCGTCATTTGGATCAACCGATCGGCCAAGGTTGATTTGCCGTGATCGATATGGGCGACGATCGAAAAATTACGGATGCGCGCGCGTGGCGTCATATGAGGAGGGCTTCTCGAGCTAAACGGGCGCGCCGACGCGAAACCGGCGCAAAACCACATGGATGAGGTCAGGGCGCGAGCCGATAGCATGGGCGCACCAGCGCGCCAAGCTTTTGCGCCGCAGCAAGGCGTTAATGCCGGTTGCCGTCGGCGTCGATCAACAACGCGCCGTCTTCTTTGTAAAACGGCCCCTTTGGCCAAGTCGCCAACAGGTCAAGCACTGTTTCCGACGGGCGGCACAATTTGACGCCTCTCGGCGTCGCCACCAAAGGGCGGTTGACCAGCACGGGATGGGTCAGCATCGCCGCGAGCAGCGCCGCATCGTCGACGCCCGGCTCCAGCAGCCCCAGCTCTTTGGCCGGCGATTTGCTCTCGCGCAACGCCGCGCGCAGGCTTAGGCCCGCCGCCGCCAGCAGCGCCAACAGCGGGCCGCGCGTCCAGCCGGTTTGCACATAAAGCGCGATCTCAGGTCTATAGCCGGCCGCCTCGATGATCCGCAAAACATTGCGCGAGGTCTCGCAATCGGGATTGTGAAAAATCACGACGGGAAAAGACGGGGTCATGGCGCCTCTTTCGGAAACAGCCAGCCGAATAAGCCCAAAGCCGCCAAGGCGCCAAGCGCTTGCGCGCCAATAAACCCCGGGACCGAACTTGAGGCGATACCGGCAAAGCTTGCGGTGAAACTGCGCGCCAATGTCACTGCCGGATTGGCGAATGAGGTCGACGCGGTGAACCAATAGGCCGCCAGGATATAGAGCCCAACCGCAACGCCGGTCTCCTGCGGCCGGGTTTTGGACAGGCTCAAAATCCCCCCGATCACCCCGAAGGTGGCGATTGCTTCGGCGAGCCACAAATGGGCGCCGTCGCGCAGCGGCGCGCCTTGTTGCAGCAAGTCTTGCCCAAACATCGCATGCGCCAGCATGACGCCCAGCACGGCGCCAATCCCTTGCGCGATCACATAAATCGCCGCCATGCGCCAGCTCAACGCGCCGCGCAGCGCCATGACGAGGCTCACCACCGGATTGAAATGCGCGCCCGAGAGCGGCCCAAACATCCAGATCAGCACGATCAAGCCGCCAGCCGTCGCCGCCGCATTTGCCAACAATGCGATCGCGACATTGCCGCCCGCCAAGCGCTCGCCCATGATCCCAGAGCCGACGACGATCGCCAGCAAGAGCACGGTTCCGAGCGCCTCCGCCGTCACGGCGCGGGCCGTCGCGCTGACGTCTTGCATATTCCCCCCTGATTGGTTGCGCGTTCAGCCCTTTAGCGCGCGCCCAAAATGCCGATGGTCGCCAAGCCGATTTCAAAGCGGAAGACGAGCCCCTGGCCGAATTCGCGGTCCTCGACATTGGTCCGCCGCACGCCGAGCCGCACAAAGGTGCAATCGTCGCGATAGGTGACGCCAACGCCCCAGCCGCGCGGCTCGCCCGCGTCAATATCAAAAGTCGCGCCGCCATCCAGCGACCAATTTCGGGTCAATTGCACGCCCGTATTGAAGGAGGCTTCGGAATCGGCCTCGAAGGCGCCGAAAGCAAAATCCGGCGCGGTGCGCGAATAATTTGCTGTGCCGGTCAACCGCCAAAACTTGATCTGTGTCGTCACGTCCGCGCGGCGCACCGCCAGATTATCGTCGTCCACGCGCAGGCGGACCACTTGCGTAAACCGCTCCCCAGCACGCAATTGCGAGCCGACAACGATGTCCGATCCCCGCTCGCTCAAATTCGACAGCAAATCAAAAACCGGATCAGGGTCGTCGTTCCAGCGGCGGCCGATTTCGACATCCCAAGAGCCGCCCGCCCAGCTGACGCGGCCGCGCGCGCCGGCGATCCAGCGCAAGCCCTCTTGGAACAGATCATTGTTTGGTGCGCCGTTGAGGCGAAAAATGCTGGAAACATCGACGTCGAACGCTTGGCTGTCTTCGTTGATAATGCGCGCATTGTCTTGGCTGGCTTCGCCATAGCCGATCGCGAAAACGGGCTCGACAAAAAGATCGACGCGATTGCCGGGCCGATGCAGCGGCCAGCGGATTTCGCCGCCCGCCAAAAACGCGCCGCGCGTGAACACCCCTTCCGAGGCGTCGATTTCGCTTTCGTCAAAATTGAACAAATCACCGCGCAGCTCGAGCCGCGGCTCGACCACGATGCCTGGGCCCAGCACCAGATCGCGCGTCCATCGACCGGTCAGGCTGCCGCGCCGCGAATCGGGGCCGGCGTCGCGATCCAAAATCAAACCCGACAGCCCAAGATCAACATCGCCGCCAAAAGCCGGATCGACGAAACGAAAACCGGCCTCGACCGCTGGCAGCACGCGGGGGGTGTCGTCCTGGATGTCAAATCCGCGCTGGCCTTGAAACACCGCCGTATAGGCGCGCAAATAGAAATTCTCGGTCTGGCCTTCAAAAAACGCGTTGGATTGCAACACCAAAGGCTGGGTGAAGAAAGCGGCGCTGGCGAGCCCATCCGTGGGCAAATCATAGCGGCGCAGGAACAAATCATCGCTTGAACGATTGCCGGCGAAACCCCAGCGAAATGTCTCGTTGATGTCGAACAGACCCGAAGAAAACACGTGGCCCTGGAATTCGCGCTCGATCAGGCCATCGCCATCAACATCGATCCGAAAGCCGTCATTGTCGAATTGCGCTTCGCGCGTACCGCTGGCCTCGATGAACACATCGCCCGAGAAGAATTTCTGCCGATAGCGGGCGCGCAGCAAGGGCCGAATATTGGTGTGGATTTGCGCAGTCAGCGTCAAATCTTGCGACGGCGAGATCGCCCAAAAATAGGGCTGTTCATAAATAAAGCCCAGTCGCCGGTCCTGACCAAATCCTGGCGCCAGCAAGCCCGACCGGCGCGTTGCTTCCGGATCGGGATGGGCAAAGAACGGCGCGTAAAAGATCGGGATGCCTTTAACCGCCAAAACGGCGTCGCGATGGGTGATGATGCCGTTCTCGGTGTCCTGCACCGCGCGGCGCGAGCGCAAAACCCAGGTCGGTTGGCGGCGCGTGCCGTCTGCACAGAGAAAACTGCAGGCGGTATAGGTCGCCTGTCCGTAAATATTGACGCCATCAGCCGCGCGTTCGGCCGTGGCGGCCGCGGCGATTGCTTGCCGACCGATCCGGGTAAACACATTGGTGGCGAAGCCAATATCCAGCGCTTCGGCGACGTCGATTTCGTCGGCATAGCGCACGTCGCCATTGGCCTCGATCACCTGGACATTGCCGCTGGCGCGCACCCGCCCCGAGGTTCGATCGAACACGGCGCGATCGGCGCGCAAAATGCGGTCGCGAAATCGCCCTTCGACATTGCCTTGCGCGATGATTTGGTTGTTGGAATCGTCCCGGATGATATCGTCGGCGTCGAGGATCAGGCGATCTTCTTCTGCAATGGGCCCATCATTCGGCGCCTGATCCGGCGTTTGCGCGGGCGCTTCTTGCGCTGTTTGCGCCAGAGCCGGCGATCCGGCGGCCACAAACCACGCGATCGCCGCCAGCGATAACGCCAGCCTGCCTGTCGTCGCCATCAACGCGCTTTTGTCGCACGCCGCCATGATCTTCCTCCCAAAGGCCAAGACCTTTAGGCAGGAAAACCTTACGTGCAAACTGGTTTCTTCGCCGCAGCATGGCCAAAATGCCGCGCCCTATTCGCGGTAAACCGTTCAGTCTTCCACGCGCAGAGCGAGCGCATGCACCCGCTCGGCGAGTTCCTCGCGCAAGGTCTCATGGACCAGCCGCTGTTGCGCCACGCGCGACAGGCCGCGAAAGGCGCCGGCCGCAATGATCACGCGAAAATGGCTTTCGCCTTGTGGATTGGCGCCCGAATGGCCATGGTGCAGCGCGCTTTCGTCAATGATTTCCAACCGTTCGGGCAAGAATTGCGCCTGCAATTTGTCGAAAAGGCGCCGGCCCACCGGCCCCAATTTGTCAAGCGAATTATTCTCAGTCATCACCATCTTTCCGCGTCGCTTCGGCGTTGGATTTGTAGACACATTAACCCTTGGACACCATACTCACGTCATGTCGAGCTTTGCGTATCGCCCCAAATTCGTTGACGTGCGGATCCGTCCGCCGGGCGATCGCGCGCGCCGAGCGGAAACCGGCGAGCGCCTCTGCGATCGGCCCGATTGCGACCGACCGGGCACCTGTCGCGCGCCCAAATCTCGCGCCGCCAAGCCCGATTATTGGATGTTTTGCCCCGACCATGCCGCCGATTATAATCGGGCGTGGAATTTCTTCGCCGATATGAGCGATGAGGAAATCCGCAGCTATCAGGAATCGGAGTTTTTCGGCCATCGGCCGATGTGGTCGTTCCGCGATGGCCGGATGAGCGATGCGGCCAGCGCCACCGCCTCGGCCCGCGCGCAACGCCGCGCCCGCCCGATGCGCGACACCTATAGCCTTTTTGGTTTTGCCGAAGAGGCCGAGCGCCGCGCCAAGGTCTCGCCGCTGATCGAGCGCTGCTATGAAGAATTGGACCTGGAGCCCGGCGCCAAACCGGAAATCGTCCGGGCGCGCTATGCCGATTATGTCAAGCGCTTCCATCCCGACGCCAATGATGGCGACCGCTCGATGGAGCAAAAATTGCACCGCGTTATTCGAGCCTATCAGACCTTGAAGGCCGGCGGTCGCGGCTAAACCGCCGATTGATTGTCGCCTACACGCTTTCGTTCATAAGTCCGCAGCGGCAAAGGCCAGCTTGAACTTGGCAAACGCGGCGGCGCGGTGGCTGATCGCATGTTTGATCTGCGGCTCCATCTCGCCAAACGTCTCCGCATAGCCGTCCGGCACAAACATCGGGTCATAGCCAAAGCCGTGCGCCCCGCGCGGCGGCCAGACCAAGCGTCCTGCGGCATAGCCCTCGAAGGCCTCAATCCGCCCGTCCGGCGCGGCAAGGCAAAGCACCGAGACAAATCGCGCCCGATCATCCGTTGCGCCAAGCGCGGCGACCTCATCGCGCACGCGCCGCATGGCCCGGTCAAAATCGCGCGGCTCGCCCGCCCAATCGGCCGAATAAATGCCGGGCGCCCCGTTCAGCGCGGCGATCTCGATCCCGGAATCATCGGCCAGCGCCAATCGGCCCGTCGCCACCGCCGCCGCACGCGCTTTCAGCGCGGCATTGCCGACAAAGCTTGTCTCCGTTTCGTCCGGGACGGCGAGACCCAGATCGCCGGCGCTCTCCACCCGCAATCCCAATGGGCTGAGCAAATCGAGCAATTCGCGCACCTTGCCGGCATTATGGGTAGCGGCGACCAACGCGCCCGCCGCGCGCAATTGTTGCATTAACGTCTGACCGGCCATGCACATCCCCCAAATCCGCCGCTCTTGTCATCCTGCGGCGCAGCGCCATATTGAAAGACGATATTCGCCGCGCTAAACATGTCAATTCGGTCATGAGTCGCAGCGGCGACCGCCTCGCCACGGAGCAAAAACAGCGATGCGCGCGTTAGGGCAAGGGTCATTATCCGCAGTTTTGAAAGTGGCGATCGACGGCCTATGGGGGCTTTCCTGGCTGGCGGTCGGTTTGTCGCTGATCATCGGCGTGCTCTACCCGCTCGCGATCGCCAGCGGCGGGCGCCTGGACCTGCCGGCCTTCCGGGTCGATGGCGATCCACGCGTCTGGCAAGACGTCTTGTTTAGCGGGCTGGTGTTCTTGGCCTATGCGACCGCCTGCGTCGTCATCACCAGCCGCTTGCGGGAGATTTTTGCGACGCTCATCGCCGGCGATCCGTTCGTGCCCGAGAACGCCAAGCGCTTGCGCATGATCTGGGGCGCCGTGCTGGTGCTGGAAATCGGGCGCCTCGCCATCGTGTTGGGCGCGCATGGCCTCTCGGCCTTGCTGGGCGGCGAAACCAGCGTGTTGTGGTCCTGGACGCCAAATCTCGCGGTCCTCGCGAGCGTCAGCGTCTTAATCGTGCTCGAGCACGTATTCCGCGAGGGCGCGCAATTGCGCGATGAAGTGCAGATGACGGTGTAATCATGGCGATCCGAGTCACCCTCGATATGATGTTGCTGAAGCGCCGTATGTCGCTCACCGAATTATGCGAACGCGTTGGCATTACCTTGGCCAATCTGTCGATCTTGAAGACCGGCAAAGCCCGCGCCATCCGCTTTTCGACGCTCTCGGCTTTGTGCCGCGAATTGCAATGCCAGCCGGCCGATATCCTGGTCTATGAGCCGGGCGAGGACGATGAAAGCGCCGACAGCATCGCCAGCGCGGCGGAGTGAAACCGTTCTAATAAGCCGCCAACGGATCGCCGGGCCCCGCCACCCGATAGCCGATCGCGCGCAACATGGCCGGAATGCTATCGGGTCCCACGAGATGGCCGGCGCCGACCGCGATCAAAATCTTGCCCTCGCCGCGCATGAATTGATCAATCTGATCGACCCAGTCCTCGTTGCGCGCCACGATGATGCGATCATAGACGTCCGGCGCCCGCTCCATTAGCGGCCCCAGCACCAGGTCCTCGACCGCCGCGCCGTCGCCATTCGCCCAGGCTTCCGCCGCGCGGCGCGGGGCCCCGGGGTCTTCCAAGGTTTGACGCAAGCCTGCCACCAACATGTCGCGCTCGGCCGCGAGTGTAAGATCGGCAAAAGCCGATAATTGCTGCTCCAAGGTTTCCAAATAGCCGATCCGTTTGCCGGCGCCGGCCGCCGCTTCATGCAGCACCGCTTCGACGCCGAGCGCTTCGCGAAACCCGGCCTGGTCGAATTGCGCAAGACCAATCGACAGGCTCGCCAGCCAGGGCCGAAACGGGTTCAGCGTGACAGGATCAATCCCTGCATCGCGCGCCGCCCGCGCCACAAACGCCCATTCTTCGGTCGTCAGCAGCGATTGCAGCGTCTCGCCCGGCGGATTAAGGCCAAAGCGCACGAAAATCGCTTGCGCGTCTTCGGTTTTGGTCTCTTGTGGGGTTTCAAAAATCACCTGATCTGCCTGGCGCAAGGCCGCATCGACCGCCGCGCTTTGCCAATTCAATCCCGGCGGCAATTGATGCACGGTGCCGAGCAGCGTGATTTCGCTATCCAAATCGCGCAGCGTCCAGATTTGCGGCCCTGTAAAGGGGCGCTGATTGATCCGACTCTCATAGGTGTACCACAGCGCGAAGCCGCAGCCCGCCAGCACAAGCAGCGTCAACGCCCGGATCCAAAAACTCATCCGCGCAAACATGATTAACCCTTTAAAATCTGGAAAAACCGCCCTTGAGGCGCACGCAATCAGCTATTTGTCTTATCGCCGCTTCGGCGCCGATCAAGCCGGATCGTTTCCTTGACGTCCCGCGCGGTTTTAAGGCAAGCGGCCGGAAAAGGACGCAAGGCTCATGACCCAAACCCTCCTCCATGTCGACGCCATCGCGCAAGACGCCGAGGCGCGCATCGCCGCCGCCGCCGATGAGGCAGCGCTCGAGGCCGTGCGGCTCGATTATCTTGGCAAAAAGGGCTCGGTCGCGCTCGCCATGCGCGATCTGGGCGGCATGAGCGTCGATGAGCGCAAGATTTGGGGGCCGCGCCTGAACGCCTTGCGCGATGGGCTCGACGCCGCCATCCGCGCCCGCCGCGACGCGCTGGCGGAAGCCGCCTTGGACGCCCGCCTCGCCGCGGAACGTCTGGACATGAGCTTGCCGGCCCCGCGTCGCAGCGTCGGCGCCATTCATCCGGTCAGCCGCGTCATGGAGGAGATCGCCCTGATCTTTGCCGATATGGGCTTTGCGGTCGCCGAAGGCCCCGATATCGAGACCGATTTTCACAATTTCACGGCGTTGAATTTCCCCGAAGGCCATCCGGCCCGCGAGATGCATGACACCTTCTTCCTGAACGCCAAAGAAGACGGCTCACGCATGGTGCTGCGCACCCATACGAGCCCGGTGCAAATCCGCACGATGATCGCCCAGCAGCCGCCAATCCGCATTATCGCGCCGGGGCGGGTTTATCGCTGCGATTGGGATGCGACCCACACCCCGATGTTCCACCAGGTCGAAGGCTTGGTGATCGACACCGAGAGCCATATGGGCCATCTGAAGGGCTGCTTGATGGACTTTTTGCGGGCCTTTTTTGAGCTCGATGAGGTGCAAGTGCGCTTTCGGCCGCATTTCTTCCCCTTTACTGAGCCCTCCGCCGAGATGGACGTGCGCTGCGACCGCTCCGGCTCGACGCTGAAGATCGGCCAAGGCGATGATTGGCTCGAAATCTTGGGCTGCGGCATGGTCCACCCGAATGTCTTGCGCCAATGCGGACTGGACCCCGAGGTTTATCAAGGTTTTGCCTTCGGCATGGGCGCGGACCGGCTCGCGATGCTGAAATATGGCATGACGGATTTGCGGCCTTTCTTTGAAGGCGATCGCCGCTGGATCGACCATTACGGTTTTTCCCCCTGGGCGGCGCCAAGCTTGGCGGCCGGCCTTTCCGGCTGATTGTGACCCTTTGGTCACAGGCTTGCTAATTCTCCGCCGCCTGCTGCGCCGCCGCATCACCGATCGTTGACAGCTTCGTGACCTCATGGCCTCCTGCCGCCCGCGCATGCCAGTTCTGCGCAATTGGGGAGAGGTTGATGTCATTTCATGCAAGCCGTCCGTCTTGGCGCACGGTGTTGTTGGCCAGCGTTTTCGCCGGCGTGATTGCTGCGCCCGCGCTGGCGCAGACGACGGCCGCGACGGAAGATGAAGAGCGCCGCGAAGATGTCGTGATCGTCACCGCAACCAAGCGTGAATCCAGCCTGCAAGAAGTACCGTTTTCGATCGGGGCGCTCAGCGGCGAAGATTTGCAACGGCTCGGCGCGGGGTCGATCGAAGACATCGCCCGCAACATCGCCGGCTTTACCGTACAAAACTTAGGTCCCGGTCAAAGCCAGATCGCCATTCGCGGGGTAGCCGCCGGCCAAATCGTCCGTGACCAACCAGGCGTGAAAGAACAAGTCGGCGTCTATTTGGACGAATCGGCGACGTCCTTGTCGCTGTTCACGCCGGATTTTGATCTCTTCGACCTCAACCGCGTGGAGGTCCTGCGCGGACCGCAAGGCACGTTGTTCGGCGCCGGATCGATCGGCGGCACGGTGCGCTACATCACCAATCAGCCGGATTTGAAAGAATTTGGCGGCCATGCCGAAGTCGGCTTTCAAGCCGTGGAAGACGGCAATCTCGGCGGCTCCATCAAGGTGGCGGCCAATGCGCCCATCGTCGAGGACCACCTCGCGGTGCGCGTTGCGGCTTATTTCACGCGATATCCGGGCTTTATTGATGCGCTGCGTGAAAACGCGCCGGTCGCCAACGACGTCAATGACGGCCAACGCTTTGGCGTTCGCGCCGCCGCGACATGGGCGCCAACCTCGAATATTACGATCACCCCGCGGATCGTTTATCAGGCGGATCGTTTATCAGGAAGTCGACACCAACGGCTTTAACCGCGAAGAAGTCTTTAACCTATTCGCCAATCCGAACACCACCACACGCCCGCCGGTCACCTTCAGCGATCGCCAGCAATTCTTGCTGCTGGAAGAAGCGTTCCGCGACCGCACTATCCTCGCCGACATCGTCAGCGTGTTCAACTTCGGCCCGGCCGATCTCACCTTGGTGTCGAGCTATATCGACCGGGCGATTTTGGTCAGCCGCGACGCCAGCGCCCTGACCGGTTCGGTGTCGGTGGATTTGGGCTTTCCAGACGCTGCCGTATTGTTGCCGTCGAATTTGATCGACGAGACCGATTTTAGCCAATTCAGCCAAGAAGTGCGCTTGAGCTCGGCCGAGGACGGCCGTTTCCAATGGGTCGTTGGCGGCTTTTTCACTGTCTCGGATCGCGATTACACGCAAGTTTTGCCAACGCCCGGCTTTGACGCCTTCACCGATCTGGTGTTGGGCGCCGGCACCTCGGCCGCCGTCGCCAATGGCTTTGGCGCTGACAGCCCCTTCAACTCGGTGTTGCCGTTCGATAACCGTCAATTCGCGTTCTTCGGCGAAGCAAGCTATGATATCACCGAGCGGCTTACCTTCACGGCCGGCGGGCGTTATTACAATTTTGACGAAGAACGTTTGATCACCACTGGCGGTCTATTTGCCAATGGCGATACGTTGCAATTTGACGAGACCTCGTCGAGCGGTTTTACCCCACGTTTCTTGATCAGCTATGATCTCAACGATAATCTGACGTTGAACCTGCAAGCATCGCGCGGTTTCCGGTTGGGCGGCGTCAACGACCCGCTGAACACGCCCTTGTGTAACCCCATCGATTTGCAAATCTTCGGCGGTTTCCAAGATTTCGATGATGAAACCTTGTGGAACTTCGAAGGCGGCGTGAAAAGCCAATTCGGCCCCTTCACTTTTAATTCGGCGGTCTTTTACACTGATATCAGCAATCTACAGGTAACGCTCGACGCCGGGTCGTGTTCTTCGCGCATCACCTTTAACGTGCCGCAAGCGCGCACCATCGGTGGCGAGTTTGAACTGGCGGTCACGCCGTTCCAAGGACTGGACGTGTCGATTGCTGGTACGGTCCAGGACGCCGAATTCCGGTCGGACGTGGTCGACAGCACCGGCGCCATCATTGGCGGTATTGCCGACGGCAATCGCCTGCCGACCGTACCGAATTTGCAAATCAGCTTTAACGCGTTCTATTCCTGGCGGATTAGCGAAGACGCCGAAGCCTTCTTTGGCGGGTCGTTCCAGCATATCGGCACGCGCTTCACTCAGCCAAGCGACCAATTACCTGGCGCGGGCGTGTTTGTGTCGAATCTTCCCTTTGGCGGCGCCACCGGATTTGTTCCGACGGTGATCGACCTAGAGCTCGATTCCTATCAAATCGTCAATGTAAGCGCCGGTATTGACTTTGACACCTGGTCGGTCTCCGCCTTCATCAACAACGCCAATGACGAGAACGCGCAACTTTCGTTCGACCGCGAACGCGGCGGCCGCGCGCGGTTAGGCTTCCACACCAACCAGCCGCGCACTTTCGGCATCAACGTGCGCAAACGGTTCTAAGTCACCCGGGAGGGCGAAAGCGGGGGAGTGCGGGCGGCGGATCAGGTGCAGACCGGTCCGCCGCCTTTTTATACCTGATCCGGGAAATAGGCGCGCCTTTTCATCTCAATGGCGTCCAGTTTAGCTTCAAACAAAGACCAATCATCGCGTTCGGCGATTGCCGACCAGATCGCTTCGATTTCATCGATCAACAAGGTTTCCGGCCTTGCTTGCTGAAAATAAGATTGCGCTATATTTGCCGATACTGGCGGGGAGCGCCGTTCGATCTCGGCTCGGATCGGCAAGAAATCCGCCAATCGATATAAATCCGCCGCGGGCCCCGCCAAGGCGCGCGCAGCGCTTGCCTCACCGCCACGCCAATCGAAAAAGAATTGTTCCCATTTGATCGGATGGGCCGTCATCCAGGCAAATAAATCACCAAGAAACGCCGCGTCGACCTCTAATTCATTTGCAACGAGACCCAATCGATCGAAGACTGCGTCGCGCAGACCCTGCTGATACAATTGTGGAAACGCTTCCAACGCCGGCGCCAACATCGCGCGCGTCGCCACCGGCTCTAGGGCAACCGCCAACGCGGCAAAATTCCAGCCCATGGCTTGCGGCTGGCGGCCAAAAGCATAAAGACCGGTCTGGTCAAAATAAGCGGCCGTGAATAAAGGATCAGAGTGCGGCAAGAACCGGTAAGGACCGTAATCGAAACTCTCTCCCGTTATATTGATGTTGTCGGTATTCAGCACGCCATGCACAAATCCGGCAGTCATCCATTGCCCGGTGAGCCTGGAATTGGCGGCGATCGTTGCGCGTAACAAAGCGACTGGCTGTTCTTCTTCGGGCGCCGTCACTATTTCCGGGTAATAAAGCGCGCCAATATGGGCGATCAGTTGGCGAATATTGTCCGTCGCCCCAAAATAGGCGTGGCGTTGGAAGGTCCCGAACCGGATATGGCTATGGCATAACCTGACCAAGATCGCGCTGCGGGTCGGGGATGGCTCGTCATTGCGGTGAAGTTTCTCGCCGGTTTCAATCAAACTCAAAGATTTTGAGGTATTGACGCCATTGGCCTCCAGCATGGCGGTCGCCAGGACCTCTCGCACGCCGCCCTTCAAGGTCAAACGCCCATCGCCGCTGCGCGAATAAGGCGTTTGACCTGACCCCTTTGTGCCCAAATCAAGCAGGCGGCCGTCTTGACCGCGCATCTGCGCATACAGAAAGCCACGACCGTCGCCAATATTGGGGTTGTAGCTGCGAAATTGATGGCCGTGATAGCGCATGGCGCGCGGCGGCGCCTGGCCCGGTAAACCGCTCAACCGCCCAAACGCCGCCAGCCATTCTGGCTGGTCAAGGCTCTGTAATCCAACGGTTTTTGCGGCCCGGTCATTGCGAAAGCGCAGCAGGGTTTGCGGGAAATCGGCAGGCGCGACCACGTCGGAGAAGTCATCGCCCAATGCGGCGAAATGCGGCTCCGGGCGGTAATCAGAGAAAACAGGCATTTTGCCGAGATAGACTGCGCTGCGCGCGCGGCCAAGCCGGCAAGAGCAATGTCAAAACTGCATCCCGAGCAAATTGAACTGCGCCAGCAGGCCGGCGCCGCTGATGACGCTCAGGCTCGCCGCTAACGCCCTGATTTTGCGCAGAATCGGCCATTTTCCCCGCCAAAGCGACCAAAGGGTGCAGCCAAAAGCCGCAACGCCCGCGACCAGCGCGCCCCAGGCGGCGATCGCCGCCGTCGGCAGGCCCATCCCCGGCCATTTGTAAATGAAATCAGCGCCTTGCGCGGTCGCCTCCGCGATGCCGAGACCCAAACAACCAAAACTCGCCAGGATCAGCAATGCCGCCGCGCAGCCGGCTAGACCGGCCGTCCGGTCGGAAAGGGTCGATTGCTGGCGCTGGATCAGTCGGTTTATCCCTCCTAAAAGCGAAAACGCCGCAATCGCGCCAACCGCACCAAACACACCCAAAGCGAATATCGGGCCTTCCAGCGGGCCCAATTTCCGCGCGTCCATGGTCCCCGAGGGGTGAATCAAGCCGACAATCTTGCCATTTTCCTCCAAAAACCGAACGGTCTGTCCGGTATTCTCGGCCCGAAACACGAGGCGATCGGCGGTCGGATTTAACGTTTTAAAGCCGCTTTGGCCCATCGCCGCATAGATTGCGCCATTCGGGGCCGGGGCGATCGCCAGCGCGGTAAAGGCGCCGATCAGCGCTTCGGGGCGGGTAAAATTGCGTCGCAAAGGCTGATAAAGACCGACAAAAGGCGTCAGATTGGGGGGATTGTCGGTCGCTTTCGGAGCCGAAATGGGCGCCAGAACCGGCCTTTGGGTGAGCTTTTCGACGATCAGACCAGGCAGTCGCGCCGTCAAATCCGCGCCCGTCGGGCGATTTGTTGAGACAAAAACCCCCAGATTGAGGCGCGGAACCAGCACCATATTGGACTGAAATTGCGTCGTTCCGCCGGAATGATCAACGCCAATCTGGTCATTTGGCAGCCCATAGAGCAAGAATCCGTCGCGCAAACCGGGCAAATCGGCGCGCGAAACCGCCGCCAAGCGCGCGCGAAGCGCGGCCGGAACGATGTTTTCGGGGCTTGAATCGGGCGCCAACAGCGCCCGCATCCAGCGCGCCATGTCGGCGGCGCTGGCGGAAGCCGCCCCCGCGCCGGCAATATCGGTGATGAATTCGATGCTTTTGGCCGTATTTGGCGGCGTATTGGCGTATCCTTGCGCGATCTGAGCGGCTTTTTTGGGCGAAATCGGCGCCGGAAGCCCGCTTTTTTGCGCCAAATCGGGGTCATAAGGCTCCCGAAACGAGGCGTTTTGCATGCTTAAAGGCACAAAAAAATGCGTTTCAGCGACGCTTGGCCAGTCCGTTTGCCGCTTTTCGGCAATGATCGCCGCCGCCAAGGCGGCGCCATAATTCGAATAAGCAGTTCCAACGCCCGGATCGCGCACCAAAGCGGGGCGAAATTGCGCCAAATAAGCGCGCGGACCGCGCAAATCCTCCGGCTTTTCGCGAAATAAATGCCCAAAGGTCCAGTCTTCAAAGCCGGCGCGATGGTCCATCAGATCGGCAATGGTGATTTCGCGCGCGCCGGAACGCGGGCTTATTTGCAAATCTGCGGGTAAATGCGCGTTGATCGGGTCGGAGAACGCCAAAATTCCGTCGGCTTCCAGCTGCGCCAATGCGGCCCAAACAAAGGTTTTCGAGATCGATCCGATCCGAAACATGGAGGTTTCGGGGTCTACGCCGCGTTGGTCTTCACCCGCAATTCCATAACCACGAAGAATGGTTTGATCGCCGCGGATCACCGCCAAGGTCACGCCGGGAATCTCATCGCGCTGCATCGCAGCAGCGACAACGCCGTCAATAAAGGTAATCAAATCATCGGCTTGCGAGGTAATTGCTGCGGACGGACGCTCCGCCAACAATAATTGCGCCTGCGCGCCAAGCGTTGGAAGCAAGGCGAAGCCGATGCACAAACACGCCAGAACGCCGCGCCATCTCCGCCACATCTCGAACTTCCTCCGTCTCCAAGTCGCGCATTTTAATTAGCAATTTAGCTAAATCAAGACGTTTCACGGGCAAACACAAGCGTCGGCGTGCGACCAAATTTATTCTTGCCAGACAGGGAAATCACGCTACCGTCATGCTGCGGCGCAAGAAGCGGCGTGGAGATTCCCGCAATTTCTTGTGGTGGGGACGATCAACGATTTGAGTAGAAAAATCTCAAGTAATTGGGTGCTTTACGGCGGCGCGGCGCTGATCGCGGCGCTGGCGGTGGCCGGGTTTGCGGTTTACCAGCAGATCGGGCGCGTGTCGTCTGGCGGCGCACTTGCGGCTTGTGGCGCCCGGGCTTTTGACGAAATCGGCGGACCGATCGATTTAATCGATGAAACCGGCGCGGCCGTCACGCAGGCAAGTTTTTCGGACAAGCCGACCCTTGTTTATTTCGGCTTTACTCAATGCCCGGATGTGTGCCCCCTGACGCTACAGACCCTTGGCGAAGCTTTTCGGCTCGGGCCGTTTTCGGCCGACGACCTCAATAGTGTGTTGATTTCATTGGATCCTGAGCGCGACACGCCGGCTGCGATGGCGCTCTATGTCGCTTCGAACGGCTTCCCGCCGGGCCTGAAAGGCCTAACCGGCGCGCCCGACGCCATCGATGCGGCGGCGAAAGCGTTCAAGATTTACCACCAAAGGGTCGATACGCCCGACAGCGCGGCGGCCTATTCCATCGACCATTCGTCGATCCTTTATGTGATGGATCGCAATTGGAAGTTGTTAACCTTTTTTCCGGACAG
Organism: Hyphomonadaceae bacterium UBA4763; assembly: GCA_002403455.1. Lineage (GTDB taxonomy): Bacteria > Pseudomonadota > Alphaproteobacteria > Caulobacterales > Aquidulcibacteraceae > UBA4763. Next base: position 61,131 of record DHHV01000124.1, read on the forward strand.
TGAAGAGCCGCAGGCGATTGCCAATTGCCTGCGACACATTGTCGATAAGGCGCAAGCATGATCGGGCATTCGCCGATCGCGCTGTCGCCCGCCAGCAAGGGGATCGGCCATGCTGTATACGTTGTATGAACTCAACCGCGCCGCGCAGGCGCCGCTTCGGCAAATGGCGCGGTGGCAGAAGGAAGCGTTCCGCTCTCCGGCCAATCCATTGACCGGCACGGCGATCGGGCGGACGGCCGTTGCGGCGGCGGATTTATTTGAGTCGATTACGCGTCATTACGCCAAGCCAGAATGGCGTATTAACTCGACCAAGGTCGCCGAATTGGACGTGCCGGTGACGCCGCGGATCGCCGCGCGCAAAACCTGGTGGCAGATGGTGCATTTTGAGCGCAATAACGCCGCTTTATTGGCGGCGCGCGCCAAGGCCCGTCGGGCGGAACCGGACCCGGCTGTGCTGATTGTTGCGCCCTTATCAGGTCATTACGCAACCTTGCTGCGCAATACGGTCGAGACATTTCTTCCTGATCACGAGGTTTACATTACCGATTGGGTCGATGCGCGTGCGGTTCCGCTCTACGAAGGCCGCTTTGACCTCAATGATTATGTCGATGCGGTGATCGACATGCTGCGCCTGATCGGGCCGCGCGCCCATGTCGTGGCGGTTTGTCAGCCGGGGCCGGCAGTGTTGGCGGCCGCGGCGCTGTTGTCGGAGGCCAAGGATCCGGCCCGCCCGGCGACCATGACGATCATGGGCTCGCCGATCGACACGCGCCGCTCGCCGACCGTGCCGAACGTTTTGGCCAAAGAGCGCCCACTCGATTGGTTCGAAAAGAACCTCGTCCACACCTTGCCGCCGCCTTATCCGGGCGCGTTGCGTCGAGTTTATCCCGGCTTCGTGCAATTGGCGAGCTTCATGAACATGAATTGGGAGCGCCATGTCGATGCGCATTGGAGCTTCTTCGAGCATTTGGTCGAAGGCGACGACGATCCGATCGATAAACATCGCGAGTTTTACGACGAGTATCTAAGCGTTCTGGATTTGACGGCGGAGTTTTACCTGCAAACCGTCCAAGAAGTGTTCCAGGAACATTTGCTTGCCATCGGCCAAATGCGTCATCGCGGGCATGTGGTGAACCCCGCCGCCATCGAAGACATCGCTTTGATGACGGTCGAGGGCGAAAAGGACGACATTTCCGGCATTGGTCAGACCCAGGCCGCGCATGATTTATGCGTCAACCTGCCAAAATCGATGCAATTGGATCATATCCAGCTCGGCGCCGGCCATTATGGCGTGTTCTCCGGTTCGCGCTTTCGCCGCGAAGTCTATCCAAAGATCCGGGATTTTATCACGCGCTTTGACCAGCGCTTGGCGCAAGCGGCCGAATAACAACGTCCCCAGCAGAGCAAGATCCGATGAACGTCACGCTTTGGCACAATCCCGGTTGCGGCTCATCAAAAAATGCGCTCGATTATTTGCGCGATAAAGGCATTGAGCCGACAATTTACCTGTATTTGAAAGAAAAACCCGATGCAGCGGTGTTGACGCAAATTTTGACGCAACTGAAAGCCAAGCCTTCGGACATTTTGCGCCCGAAAGAAAAGCTCGGCGAGGATTTGGGTCTTTATGCCGAAGGCGTCCCAGAAGAAACCATCTTGGCGGCAATGGCGGCCAATGCAAAATTGATCCAGCGCCCCGTCGCGATTACCGACAAGGGCGCGGTGATCGCCCGGCCCAAAACCAAAATCGATGAGATTTTATAACCGCTTGGCGAACGATCCATTCGCAGACCGCCGATGGATCTAAAACCGCCACAAGACCCCTTTGGCCGCAATGTCTATTGCATTGGCGGCTTGCCAATCGATTGCATCGACATGGCTGCGGCGTCTGCGCGCGTTCGTGCCGCCATGCGCGCGCGCGAACGCTTGTTTCTCAGCACGCCGAATTTGAATTTCCTAGCCAACAGTCTTTCCAATCCGGCTTTTCGCGCTTCGGTCTTGCATTCAGACCTCGTGGTCGCCGATGGCGCGCCATTGGTCATGCTGGGTCGTTTGCTGGGCGCGCCTTTGCCCGAACGCGTCGCGGGGTCCGATCTGATCGAGCGGGTCGCCGCCGATTTGCAGGCGGAAAACGCGCTCGCCAAGGTGTTTTTGTTCGGCGGACGCAGCGGCGTTGGCGCGCGAGCCCATGAAAAGCTGAAAGACGCCGCAACCGGATTGCGCAGCGTCGGCTTCCTCAATCCCGGCTTTGGCGATGTGGCGACGATGAGCAAGCCGTCGATCATCGAGACGATCAACGCCAGCGGCGCAGATTTTCTTCTGGTCGCGCTCGGCGCCGAAAAGGGCCAAGCTTGGATCATGGCCAATCGCCATGCCTTGACCATTCCGGTGCTGTCGCATTTAGGCGCGGTGATCGATTTTTGGGCGGGCTCAATCGCGCGGGCACCAAAAGGTTTGCAACGCAGCGGGTTTGAATGGGCCTGGCGCATCGCGCAGGAACCGGCTTTGTGGCGGCGCTATTGGCGAGATTTTTGGAAAATCGCGCCGCAATTGGCGACGCATTTTTTGCCCTGGCGTCGGGATCGCCTCGAGGGTCTGAAGGAACTGGCGCCGGTCGCCTTAGCGCTGGAGACCGCCGGCGCGGGCGCGCGGCTTTATGGACGCGGGGCGATCGGGGCGGCGGCGCTTGGCCAATGGCGAGATTTGGCGCGGCGGGCGTTACCGATCAACGGCCCGTTGAGCATCGATTTGCGCGAGATCAGCTTTGTCGACCTCGACATTCAAGCGCAGATCTTGCTGCTCGCGGCGGCCCGGGCCGACCGCCAAGCAACAACGCAATTGGCGAACGTGTCGCCAGCCTTACGCAGGCAATTAACCCATAGCGGTTTTTGGGCGGCGATGCACGCCGCCGCTTTATGAACTTATGGCGTATTTGCACCGATTTGTTGTGCCGGTGCGCGGGTCCAGGTTTGGTTCTGGCAAATCGGGCCGATGCAGCCTTTAATTCTGAGTTGTTGGGGATCGCGCAACGCGATTTCGGCGCGGAACGTGCGGCCTTTGCGCGGGTCGTAAATCCGGCCGTCTTTCCATTGATCGCCGACCGCGCTGAAACTGTCGATGATCTGCAAGCCAAGGATCCGCCGCTCGCGTTGAGCAGGGTCTTTGTTGCGGGCGTCGCGGACATCGGGGCCGAGCTCTTCGAGCTCATCGAACCAGACAATCGAACCGCAAATGCTATCGCCACAGGGCTTGATCTCGACGATCGAGGATCCGTCTTGCGTCAGCCACCGGCCCATCACGTCTGCGCCCGCAAGCGCTGGGTTGGCGAACCCCGCCAATGCAAGTGCGATCACCACTTGTTTCATGACATCAACCCTTTGCGCAGCATTAAATCAGGCTGTCGACTGACCAGATTGACTCGCATCGTCAACGCGTACTGAGCCGCGTGATATACGCAAAAGAGTGGCGGCGCCGAGCCCTGCGTTGGCCGACCTCACGCGTCTGGCGCCAGGATTGATCCAACGCCAGTCCCTCCCAATTGACGAACGCCGCGCGGCGGCTCATGCGACCGACAGATGAACGTTGCAAGGGAGCGCAGAGATGACCGCATCGCACAATTCGGACCCGATTGTCATTGTCGGCATGGCGCGCACGCCAATGGGTGGCCTCTTGGGCGAACTGAGCGGCCTGACCGCCCCGCAATTGGGCGCCGTTGCGGTGAAAGCGGCGCTGGCTGAGGCGAAAGTCGACGGCGCCGAGGTCGAGCAGGTCATCATGGGCAATGTGCTGTCGGCCGGGCAAGGCCAAGCGCCGGCGCGCCAGGCGGCTTTGGGGGCGGGCATGCCGACTTCCGCGCAGGCGACGACGCTGAACAAGATGTGCGGCTCGGGGATGCAGGCGGTTATTCTGGGCAAGACCGCGATCCAGGCGGGCGAGGCCGACATCATCGTCGCCGGCGGCATGGAAAGCATGAGCAATGCGCCGTTCTTGCTGTCAAAACTGCGCGGCGGCAACAAATATGGCCATGTCGCGGCGCAAGACCATATGGCGCTGGATGGGCTGGAAGACGCCTATGAACAAAAGCCAATGGGCCATTATGCCGATCAGATTGCACGCGAATACCAATTCACTCGCGAGGCGCAGGACGCCTATGCTTTGGAAACCTTGCGGCGCGCGCAAGAAGCGGCCAAAACGGGCAAGTTTGATCGCGAAATCGCCGCGGTCGAGATCGCCGGCAAAAGCGAACCTTTGCGGGTCAATTCGGACGAATTGCCGAAAAAGGCGAGGCCCGACAAAATCCCCTCGTTAAAGCCGGCTTTCGCCAAAGACGGCACGGTGACGGCGGCGAACGCCTCGGCAATCTCGGATGGAGCGGCGGCGTTGGTGTTGATGCGCGCCTCGGAAGCCGACAAGCGCGGCCTCAAGCCCTTAGCGCGGATCGTCGCAACGGCCGCTCACGCGCATGAGCCGCAATATTTCACCACCGCGCCGGTACCCGCCATGCGCAAAGCGCTGGACAAAGCCGGCTGGTCGGTCGCCGATGTCGATCTGTGGGAGATCAACGAGGCCTTTGCCGTCGTGCCGATGATCGCGATCAAAGAACTGGGCATTTCGCCGGACCGGCTGAACGTCAATGGCGGCGCTTGCGCGCTCGGCCACCCGATCGGGGCGTCCGGCGCGCGCATCCTGGTCACGCTGATCGCCGAGATGGAGCGGCGCGGCGCCAAACGCGGCATGGCGAGCTTGTGCATCGGCGGCGGCGAGGCGACCGCCGTTGCGGTGGAGCGAAGTTAGACGTCCCGCGCCGCGCCCTCGCTCGCGCGGCGAAACAGCGGATTGGGGTCGAACGTCCCGTCAAACGCCGGATCGGTCAGATAATCGGGCCGCTTGAGGATTTCCGCCTCCGAGCCGGATTTCAGCGCCACCAGCTTGTCCGGCGGCAACATCCGCAGGCCTTGCGCATCGATATCGCCGATCATGTCGGCGAGCTCGCGCGCCATCATGTGATTGCGCACCCCGAAAATCTGCAACACGCCGGCATTGTTGACGACCGTTGGCCAGTCTTGCGGGTAAAGCTGCTTGAGCTGGGACAAATCTTGCAAAAACGCCCAGACCTGCAGGCTGTAGGAACGCAGCAAGGTCATCGCCCGCAGCAACAGGTCGAACCGGCCCAATTGCGCGCATTCATCGATGATGAACAAGGTGCGCCGGTCAACCATGCTGTTGCGGCTCATCACCGCGAACATCAGCGCCGCGACCCACAAGCGGAACATCGCGCCATGGCTGCCAAGCCGCGAGGGCGGCACAACGAGGAAAATCGTCATCGCTTCGCCGCGGCGCAGCGCCTGCAGATCGATCGTTGAGGGCCCCAACGTGCGCGTCGCCGCGTCCGAGCCGAGCACGGTCGTATAAGACTGCGCCGTCGACAAAATCCCCGAGCGGGTCACATCCGTCGTCGTGCAAAAGGCGGCAAAGGTCTGGTGCGACAAGCGATTGAGATTCTTCACATTATCCAGCGTCATCGCCATGAAATGCACCGGATCGTCGCCCTTGAGGATGTCGCGGACGCGGCCGAAATGCCGGTTCTGCGGCGTTTCGCATTGGGCGACATAGGCAATGACCCCGGAAACGAGCGCCCGGCCCTGCAAATCCCAGAACGCGTCTTTGGAGACGCCAACCTCGCCGGAGAGGAGGGTCGCCAGCGTCTCGGCTTCGATATCGATCTCGGTGTCAGCCATGTCGAACACGTCGAACGGGTTGAGGCTGTCCGGTTTTTGCGTGACGACCCGGAACGGATCGACGATGAAGACGTCCTGACCCATTTCGCGGCGGCGACGCGCGGTGACGGCGGCGGCCTCGCCCTTCGGGTCGATGACGATCGCCGAGCCGGGATAGGTCAACAGATTGGGGATGATCGCGCCGCGCCCCTTGCCGGCCCCGGTCGGCGCGATGGTGATGATGTGGCCCTCCGCCTCGTGCAAAACGGGTTCGAACGCGCCGATCGTCGGGGGCGCGTTATTGACCTCAAAGCCGAAGCGGGGTTTGGGCGCATCCGCGTCGCGCCAGCCGACCAGCAAGCCGCGCTGCAGCACCTCCGGCGTCTGCGCCAAAGCTTCAGGGCGTTTTTTGGACTTGCGCGCCATTCTAACCTCCAGCCCGATTTCACCGGAAATTCTTCCAGCAAGCTAGCGAAAAAAGCGCGGCATCAAGGCGCGGCCAAGGAGAAATTGAGCCGACTTTGCGGCCATTTTATTCATTCACTATTCATTTTTGCCCAAATATGGGTGATTCGCCGACAATTTATGCAGAGCTTTGCGCATGACGGTCGGCAAGGATTTGGCCAGATCTGCGCCGACAGGGCGCCATTCTGGGGCGGAAAAACCGACCGGCAGGGTCGGCAAATCCGCGCTGAACGCGGCCGAATAAACGCGCAAACGCAGCGCGAAATGCGTGAATTCGTGCGAAATTACGCCCTCAAACCGCCAATTCCCGGGAAAAGGCGCTTCGATAAGCGACAAGGGCGTCTCGGTCGCAATCCAGTCGGCGCTGGGGAAGACGCGCATCCCGCCGAGCAGCCCGCGCGGCGGGCGCCGGATGGTGAGGGCCTCGCCGTCCTTCAGGGCAATGAACGCCGCGCCAAAACGCTGCGGTTTGGCGATTTTTGCCGGCTTCTGTGGCAATTGCGCCGCAATTCCGGCGCTGGCGGCGCGGCAAGTCCCTGCCCACGGGCATAGCGGACAGCGCGGCTGGCGCGGAATGCACACGCCGGCGCCAAGATCCATCAGCGCTTGGGCGACATCGCCGGGGCGGTCTTTGCCGGCAAAGCGGGCGGATTGGACCGCGATTTGCCCCTTCGCGGCTGGCAAAGGCGTTTGAATGGCGAATAAGCGGGTGGTCACCCGCTCGATATTGCCATCGACGGGAACGATCGGCAGATCGAAGGCGATCGCGGCAATCGCGGCGGCGGTATAGGGGCCAATGCCGGGCAGGCTCTTCAGCGCCTCAATATCGGCCGGAAAGGCGCCGCCAAAATCGCGGACGACGTGTTGGGCGCAGGCGTGCAGATTGCGCGCGCGCGCGTAATAGCCAAGCCCGGACCAATGATCGAGCACCGCCTCCAGCGGGCTCTGCGCCAGATCGCGCAAGGTCGGCCAGCGGGCGATAAATTGTAAAAAGCGCGGCGCGACGGTCGCCACAGTCGTTTGCTGCAACATGGTTTCGGACAGATAGACATGATAGGGATCGGTGATGCGTCCCGCGCGGCGCTCCGCCGGCCCGATGCGCCAGGGCAGATCGCGGGCGTTCGCGTCATACCAACCCAACAGAGCGCGGCGCAGCTTTGCGATCTCGGCGTCCGAAACCGGCGCTGGCTCTTGACGGGGCGCCGCCCCCGCCCCCACAAGCGCTGGGTTTTCCATGATCGGGAATGCGCGGCGTGACGGCATCAGCCCCTTTTTCCTTGCAAAGCGGCTTTGACCCGGTCGATGAGGCCGCCTGGACGGCGTTGGCGCGCGATGCGCTCGCTGGCAAGCCGCTCTCGAGCCTGTCGAGCCATAGCAGCGGGATCGAGGTCAAGCCGCTGTTTCGCGCCAGCGACCGCCCGGCGGCGCGCGCAGCGCCAGCGGCGAGCCAGAAACTGGATATCCGGGCGATCATCGAGCCGCGCGACGGGCAAGAGGCGAACGTCTTGGCCTTGGAGGCGCTGGAGGGCGGCGCCCGATCGGTCGAGCTGCGGATCCTGGCGGATGCGCCGGGCTTGGCGACGCCCAGCGGCCTGAGCGCAGCGCTGCACGGCGTGATGCTCGATTTGGCCCCGATTGCGCTTGATGCGCGCACCTGCGACCTCGAGGCCGCCCAAAGTCTTGCCGCCATTGTCAGCCCGCGCGCCGACGCGAAAGTCGCCGCCTTGGCGTTTAATCTCGACCCGATTGCCGACACCTTGCGCAGCGGGGTGATCGACGCTCACCGTTATCAGCGCAGCCTCGCGCTGGCGGCGGATTTGGCCGGACGGTACCGGGAGGCGCAGGTCTTGCGGGCCGATGCGCGCGCCGCGCATGAGGCCGGCGCGTTCGCGGCGACCGAGCTTGGCTGTCTTGCCGCCCATGTCGCCGATTATCTGGGCGCGTTGATCGAGGCGGGCCTTTCCCCCAATCGCGCCGCGACGGCCATCTTGGCGACGGTGAGCGTCGGGGCCGAGAGCCTTGTTGAAATCGCCAAATTGCGGGCGGCGCGGCGGATTTTGGCGCGGCTGGCGCAAGCGGCGGGCGCGGAAACGGGCGTGTCGCCGCCGCTGCAAGCGGTGACCGCGCGGCGCATGCTGACGACGGTGGATGCGCCCACCAATTTGGTGCGGGCTTGCGCGGCCGGTTTTGCGAGCCTTGCGGGCGGCGCGAAAATCGTCTCGATCCTTGGGCATGCCGACGCCATCGGCCGCGCGGACGCCCAGCAGCGGCGCCTCGCCCGCAATATGGCGCATATTTTGGCCGAAGAGGCGCAAGTAAGCGCAGTCGCCGATCCTGGCGGCGGCGCCTTTGCCATCGACGCGTTGACCGAGACGCTGGCGCAACGCGCCTGGGCGCAGTTCCAAGACATCTTGGCGGCGGGTGGGCCGGCGGCTTTTGCGCAATCGGGCGCGCTGAAAGACAAGATTGCGGTTGAGCGCCAGTCGATGCTGGCGCGGATCGAGACGCGCAAGGACGCCATTACCGGCGTCAGCGATTTTCCCCTGCTGGACGAGCGCGTCGTCTTGGCCGGCGAGCGGCCGCCGCTGCGCCCTACGGGCCCGAATGGCCTGGCGCCGATCCGCCTCAGCGAAGGGTTTGAGCGCCACCGCGCCCGCGCCGATCGCGCCGCCACCGACACGGGTGCTCGCCCGCTGGCGTTCGCCGCAATCCTGGGGCCGCTGGCCAAAGCCGCGCCGCGAATCGGCTTTGTGGAGAATTTGCTGGCCGCCGGGGGGATAAGATTGATTTCCTCCGACAGCCTTTATTCGGAGGAAGCGGCCTTGGCGGCGGCCTTCGCCCAGTCCGGCGCCAAGATCGCGGTGTTATGCGGAACGGACGAGGCCTATGCGGCGCGCGCCGGCCTGGCCGCCAAAGCGCTGAAGCAAGCGCGTTGCGCGCGGCTTTATCTTGCTGGCCGGCCAGGCGAGGCCGAAGCCGGCTATCGCGCCGCCGGCGTCGATGATTTCTGGTATATGGGACAAAACGCGGTCGAGGCGCTCGCTGATCTGCATCGCGCGCTTGGCCTGTTGTAAAAGATTGGAGCTCGCCCCGACATGACGCGCCGCCCCAATTTCCTTGGCCTTGGCCTTGGCGCCCCGCCGCAAGAGGCGCCATTGCCTTCTTCGCCCAGCTGGACCGCGCCGGAGGGAATCGAGATCGCCGCGCTTTACGGGCCGGCCGATATCGCCGGGCTTGACCATCTCGACGGCTTTCCCGGCTTTGCGCCCTTTTTGCGCGGGCCCTACCCCACCATGTACGCGCAGCGACCCTGGACCTTGCGCCAATATGCCGGATTTTCGACCGCCGAAGAAAGCAACGCTTTTTACCGACGCAATCTGGCGGCCGGGCAAATGGGACTGTCGGTCGCGTTCGATCTCGCCACCCATCGCGGCTATGACAGCGATCACCCGCGCGTGGTCGGCGATGTCGGCATGGCCGGCGTCGCCATCGACAGCATTTTGGACATGCGGCAATTATTCGCCGGCATTCCGCTCGATAAAATGAGCGTCTCGATGACCATGAACGGCGCCGTCTTGCCGGTCCTGGCGCTTTATATTGTCGCGGCGGAAGAACAGGGCGTTTCGCCGGCGCAATTATCCGGCACCATCCAAAACGACATCTTAAAAGAATTCATGGTCCGCAATACCTATATTTACCCGCCAGCCGGGTCGATGCGGATCATTTCAGACATTTTCAAATATACCTCGGCGCATATGCCGAAATTCAACTCGATTTCGATTTCGGGCTACCATATGCAAGAGGCGGGCGCGACGGCCGACCTTGAGCTTGGCTATACCCTGGCCGACGGGGTGGATTATGTGCGGGCCGGCATCGCCGCCGGGCTCGACATCGACGCCTTTGCGCCGCGTTTGTCGTTCTTTTTCGCGATCGGCATGAATGTGTTCATGGAGATCGCCAAATTGCGCGCCGCGCGCGCCTTGTGGGCGCGGTTGATGGCGCAATTTTCGCCGAAGGATCAGCGGTCTTTGGCGCTGCGCACCCATTGCCAGACCAGCGGCTGGAGCCTCACCGCCCAGGACGTCATGAACAATGTCGCCCGCACCAGTTTGGAGGCGATGGCGGCGACCTGGGGCGGCACGCAGAGCCTGCACACCAATTCCTTCGACGAAGCCTTGGCGCTTCCCACCGATTTTTCGGCGCGGATCGCCCGCAACACGCAATTATTTCTGCAAAATGAAGGCGGTCAGACCAAAATCATCGATCCGTGGGGCGGGTCTTATTATGTCGAATGGCTGACGCAGGCGCTCGCCGCCCGCGCCTGGAGCCATATCGAGGAAGTTGAAGCGCAAGGCGGCATGGCCAAAGCGATCGAGGCCGGTATTCCGAAATTGCGGATCGAGGCGGCGGCGACGCGCACGCAAGCCCGCATCGACAGCGGCGCGCAAATGGTGGTCGGCGTCAACGCTTTCGCGCCGGAGCATCTGGACGACGTGCCGGTGCTGAAGGTCGACAACGCCAAAGTTCGCGCCCAACAAATCGAGAAACTCGCGCAATTGCGCGCTTCCCGCGACGAAGCCGCGGTTGCGGCGGCGCTGGCGGCGCTGACGGCGGGGGCAAATGATTCTTCCGCCAATTTGCTGGCGCTGGCGGTGGCGGCCGGGCGGGCCAAAGCCAGCGTTGGCGAGATCACCCAGGCGCTCGAGCAGGTCTGGGGCCGACATGAAGCCAAGGTCGAAGGCATCGCCGGCATTTACGCCGACGGCATGGGCAAACGCCCCGATCTCGTCGCCAAAGCCCGCGACATGGCCCGCGCCTTTGTCGAAAATGACGGCCGCAAACCGAAAATCCTGATCGCCAAAATGGGCCAAGACGGCCATGATCGCGGCCAAAAAGTCGTGGCGTCCGGCTTTGCCGATTTGGGCTGGGACGTCGTGATCGGGCCGTTATTCCAAACCCCGGTCGAAGCCGCTCGCGACGCCCTTACCGCGCAAGCGCATGTCGTGGCGGGCTCTTCGCTCGCCGGCGGGCATTTGACGCTCGCGCCGGAACTGAAAGCGGCCTTGGCGGCCGGCGGCGGCGGCGAGGTGCTGGTGGTGATGGGCGGAGTAATTCCGCCGCAGGATTATGCGGCGCTGCGCGCGGCGGGCGTTGCGGCGATTTTCCCGCCGGGATCGGTGGTCGCTCAATGCGCGATTGATTTGCTGGATTTGCTCAACGAGCAGCGCGGCTTTGCGCAACCAAAATCGCTGACGCCGCTCGGGTGATCGCGCTGGCGTTATCCGTTGTTCAGCGAATCCTTCAATGCTTTGGCCAATAACCGCGTTTCATCTTCGCGGGCCGAGCCTTTGCGCCAGGCAACCCCGATCGAGCGGCCAATCACCGGCTGCGCAAAGGGGCGGATGACGATGTCGAGGCCAGCCGCGACGCCGGCGTCGACCGCCAGTTTCGGCAGCATGCTGACGCCCAGCCCGCCGGCAATCATATGCACCAACGTGAACAATGACGTCGCCGCCACGTCGTCATCGCTGCGCAAGTCTTGGCCGCGACACGCGCTCAGCGCATGCACGCGCAGGCAATGGCCGTCCTCCAGTAACATCAGCGGCGCATCGACGAGGTCTTTCGGCGACAAATCCGGCTTGCGCGCCAGCGGGCTTTCCGGCGGCGCGGCGAACAGGAATTCGTCATTGGCGATCGTCACCACTTCAATGCCGGCCGCGTCATAGGGCAAAGCGATCAAGGCGGCGTCGATGGTGCGGGCGCGCAATTGCTCAACCAGCCGTAAGGTGAAATCTTCGCGCAAGGCCAGCCGCAATTTCGGGAAACGCGCCCGCAACAGGCCAATCGCGCGCGGCAGCAAAAATGGCGCAATGGTCGGGATACCGCCGAGGCGATATTCGCCGGCCAAGGGCTCGCCGGCCCCGCGCGCCGCATGCACGAGGTCTTGCGCCTCGGCCAGCAAACGCTGGGCCCGCAAGGCCGCTTCTTCGCCCGCCCGGGTCAGCGGCGAGGCGGTGCGGCCGCGTTCGACCAGAGTGACGCCGATCGCCGCCTCCAGCTCGCGAATGCCGGCGCTCAATGTCGGTTGGGTGACACCGACGGCCTCGGCCGCCAGCGAAAACTGGCCATGTTCGGCCAAAGCGGCCAAGAATTGCAATTGGCGTAAGGTCGGCAGATGCAAGGCGTCGCGCATCGCCCCGATATAAGATCGATTAGCGCTTTTTCGAGATGCGCGCGTAGCGATAGACTGCGCCTATAGGTCGCAGAAATTTGCAGCTATCTAGGATGGCGATTTTGAAATTCGACCAAAGGCGGTGGCGAGTTCAGAACGAATATCAAAATCAAAGCCACCCTAGAAATCAGAGGGTTACAATGCCCTTATTAAACCAGAAGTTCGTTAAACGCTCGACCCAATTATCGGACGAACTTGCGGTTCAGGGCCCGGTGGGCGCGCAGGCAAAACCAGCCGCGACCAAAGCCGGGGCCAAGCCAAGATCGCGCAACAAGACTTCCGCATTGTCGCCTTGGCGGGCGATCTCGGCGGCGCGCGTCCATTGCTCATCGCTATAGGCTTTGTCGAGTTCCTCGATCAGGCATTTGCAGCGCGAGGCGGCTTCGGCCTTGTCGACGCCTTCTTTCGCGAAATTGGCTTTGCAATTGCGTTCAACGCCGAACTTCGCCTGTTGAACGGGCGAGCAGGCAGCCAACGCCCCCAGCGCGACAAACGCCGCAGAAATTCCGATAATGCGCATCATTCGTCCCTCCCAAATCTCCCAGGAGGTCAGCGTAACGCGCCCGCCCCAAAAATCCAGCCCTCTTCGGCGACGACGCGCGCGCGCTCGTCCTCGCTGGCGGCGTGCGGGGGGCCGAATAGAGCGGCGAGCTTGCCCTCATCGTCGAGTTGGGTGAGCTTTTCGCCCAGCACGCGCAATTGGGCGGCGTCTTTGACCTCGCCGGCTTGCGGCGCGGCGGGCAGCAATGAGGGGTAAATCTCGGCGAAGATCCAGGAAAAGGGGTCGATCGTCTCCGGCGTTAGCGCCGCCCAGCCGGTCTCAAACGGCCAGATCGCCGAGCGCGCGGCGCGTTCGGGCGCATCGCGCAGCCGCCGCACGACTGGTATGCCGACCATGGCCTGGCCGCCCGGGCTGCCTTGATAAAACAATTTCCACGGCGATTGCGCTTTGGCGACGAGATCGGCGGCGCGCATTTCCGCGAGGTCCCCGGCGCCGTGGTCGCGCGGGCGCTTCGACGACAAGGTGGTTTGCACGTCCTTGGCCGGGCAGCCCCAGAACGGGAACGCGGCCCCGGTCAGCCGCCGGTTGAAATTGGCGCCGACCTGGAAGCGGTTATTGTCGTTGTCGGGCTTGTCTTTGATCAGACTGGCGATCAAGTCCCAGGTCGCTCGCCAGGGCGCCGTCCCCGGCGCTTTCAGTCCCGCCGCCGCGCCGGCCGGAAAACCGAACGGAAAGTCAAAGCCGATAAAGGTGCGGTCGCCGCGTTTGGCGAAAGCGCTCAAAATCTCGTTGATTTCCTTTTCCGCCGCCGTCCGTGTCGTCGGATTGGACATTTTCGGCGCCTGCCATTGCTTGCGCGCGTTTTGGCTGAAGGCGGCGATCCAGATGGAATCCTCGCCTTGAACCGGCTTGGACGAAGCGCTCCAATCAACCAGCACAAAGGATTCAAAAATGCGGCGCACGGCGTTCAGCCCCTAAAACGCGATCAACTTTGAGAAAAACGAGAAGCTTGCCGGTTACAGACGAACCAGCATTTTGCCCGTATTGTCGCCCGAGAACAGACTCAAAAATGCCGCGGGCGTTTGGTCGATCCCGTCGAGCACGGTCTCCTTGACGGTGATTTTGCCGGCCCCGATCCATTGCGTCATGTCGGCCAGGAAAGCCGGCGCCTCGGCCATATGATCGGTGACGATGAACCCTTCAATCCGCAAGCGTTTGGGGATCATCATGACGAGATTGTTCGGCCCCGGCTCGGCGCTGGTGGCGTTATAGCCCGCGATCATCCCGCAGACCGCGATGCGGCCAAAGGGGCGCATGGCGCCGATCGCCGCCTCCAAATGCATGCCGCCGACATTTTCGAAATAGACGTCGATCCCGCCGGGAGCCGCCGCGCGCAGCGCTTTTTCAAGGCCGCGCGAGTCCGAAAACGCCTTGTAATTGATGGCGTGATCGACCCCGATCGAGCGCAGGAAGTCGCATTTATCGTCCGAGCCGGCCGTGGCGATGACTTTGCACTCTTTGATCTTGGCGATCTGGGCGACGATCGAGCCGACCGCGCCGGCGCCGGCCGACACGAACACCGTTTCGCCATTGCGCAGCGCGCCGATTTTCAACAAGCCGAAATAAGCGGTCATCCCGGGCATGCCGGCGACGCCGAGAAACGCCTGCGGCGGGACCATGCCTTTGGGCAATTTCTGCAGCACTTTGGCCGACGCCGTGAACGCTTCGCGCCAGCCCAGTATGGACATGACGAGATCGCCCGGCGCGAAATTCTCATCGCCGCTGTCGACGACTTCGCCAACCGCGCCGCCTTCCAGCACCGCGCCGACCTCAAAAGGCGGCACATAGCTCTCGCGATCGACCATCCGCCCACGCATATATGGATCGACCGACAACCATAAATTGCGCACGCGCACTTTGCCGGGCCCCGGTTCGGGCGCTGAACCGATCGCGCGGGCGAAATGGCTGTCATTGGGCATGCCGACGGGCCGCGCGGCGAGGCGGTATTCGATCGAAGCAAGGTCAGCCATGGCGCGCTCCCGGTGCGTTTTAAGTGTGGCAAAGGCGCCGCGTTCTGCGATGGAATAGCTCGCAAAGTCAAACAAAGATCGCTTTGTTGCGTTGCAGCGCTTGCCAGCGACCCAGCGCGACCACACTCTCGCAACAGGCAAGGTTTGGGTGAGCGTCATGTCCGCGCTGTTGGACGTTTGCATTATCGGGGCGGGCGCGTTCGGCGCGCATCACGCCAGCAAGACCGCGCGCTCGCGCCAAGCGCGTTGCGTTGGCGTGTTCGACCTCGACCACACCCGTGCGCACGCTTTGGCCGAGAAAATCGGCGCGCCGACATTTGAGGATTTGGACGAGGCCATCGCCGCCGCCCAAGCCGTGATCATCGCCTCGCCGGCTCTGACCCACGCCAATATCGCCCGGCGCGCGCTCGCCCAAGACCGCCACGTCCTCGTCGAAAAGCCGCTGGCTTGTTCGGTTGACGCCGCCGAAGACGTGGTCGCCATGGCGCGGCGCCGACAAAAAGTCCTGCAGGTCGGCCACCAGGAACGCTTTGTCTTTCAGGCGCTTGGCCTGTTTGACCATCACGAAAAGCCGCTGGCGATCAGCGCAACGCGCGAGGGGCCGTTTTCGGGCCGGGGGCTCGATGTGTCGGCCGCGCTCGATCTGATGGTGCATGATATTGACCTCGCCTTGCGGCTGATTGGGGAAGGCGCGCATTGCACCGCCGCCACCATGGTGGCCGGACGCGGCGACCGCGCCGATGCGCTGTCGGCGAAATTCCGCTCGGAGACCGGGATTGCGATCGCGCTCACCGCCAGCCGGATCGCGGCGGCGGTCAAGCGCACGCTGCGCGTTGATTATCCTTCCGGCGCGGTCATGGTCGATCTGGTCTCGCGCAGCCTCGTCAACCAGTCGGCGGCGGCGCTGAACAGCGATTTCGCCGCGCGCATGCCTGATCCCCTCGGGGCGGCGGATGAAGCATTCTTTGCCGCCTGTTTGGGCAAAGCGCCGATCCTGGTGCCGGGCGAAGAGGCGCTGCTGGCGCTAACGCTCGCCGTTCAGGCCGAGACCCTGGCGCGGTCCTATTCGGAAGCGGTTTAATGCCCGATCCAAAGAGTCAGTGAAGGCTGGTCGTTTTGTTCAGTCATTTTTATAGCGCATCTCCAAATTAATCCCATCCTGTAAAGATAGATAGATATTTTGTTATTAGGGCTCTCAATAATAAGCAAATAATAGTTAATTTTGTAAGTGCGCATTATTGCGCTATAATACGAATTAATATTAAGCAGTGTTGGCAGATTGATCGATTGATCAATCCGCCAACGTTTTTGTTTAGTGTGTCTGAAATTGCTGTCCTTTGGAACGAATTTCTTGTAATTGTGATCTTGGCGATTAACAAGGTTAGGCCGTCGTTGACAGGATCGACCCTGGGCTTGGCGCCGCGCCGTCCTGGGGGGCGGTCTCGCTGGCGGGGGGCGTATGCGCCGCGCCGCCGCCGAGGCTGACCGCCACCATGGCGGCGCGCAGCACCCGCCCGTTCAGCGTGAAGCCCGACTGAAACACCTGGGCGACATGGCCGGCCGGCGCGGCGGAGGGGATTTGCGCCACCGCTTGGTGCAGATTGGGGTCAAAGGGCCCCTCGCCCGGCGTGCGTTGCAGGCCATGGCGGGCGAGCGCGCTTTCGAGCTCGCGGCCCGTCAGCTCAACGCCGGTGACGAAGGCTTCGGCCGAGCCGGCAAAGGCCGCCCGCGCCGCCTCATCCAGCGAAGCGCTGGCGCGCTCGAAATTATCGACGACGGCGAGCAGATCGCGGGCAAAGCGCTCAATGGCGAATTGGCGGCTGTCTTGGGCTTGGCGCTCCATGCGGCGGCGGGGGTTTTCGGCGTCGGCCAAGGCGCGCAGCAATTGGTCTTTATAGCTCTCGGCCTGCGCTTCGGCGGCTTGCAGGCGCGCCTCGAGGTCGGCGACGACGTCGGCGGGAATGTCGGCGGGATCGATTGGGTCTGAATTGGGGTCGGTCATGGGTACATCCTGGCTGACAAAAGAACGGGAGAAAAAACGCGCAATGGCGGTCGTTAAAGCTCGCCCCGGCGTCGATCAAGCATCCGCCCAATCGCCTGGGCGGTGTAATCGATCACCGGGATGATCCGCGCATAATTGAGGCGGGTTGGGCCAATGACGCCGATGGCGCCGACAATGCGCCGGCCGCCATTGGTATAGGGCGCCACGATCAGGCTCGAGCCCGACAGCGAAAATAACGGATTCTCCCCGCCGATAAAGATGCGCACCGATTGGGCGGCGCGGGCGGTGTCGAGGATCGACAGCAATTGCTCCTGGCGCTCCAACGCGTCGAACAATTGGCGGGCGCGCTCGAGATCGGCGCGCAACTCGACATCGGCAAGCAGATTGGCGCGGCCGCGCACGATCAGCGAGCGATGGCCGTTTTGCGCGTCGCCCGACCATTGCGCGAGGCCCACATCGATCAGGTGGGCGGCGATCTCGTTCAGGCGCAGGCGGTCCTGCGCCATCGCGTCGGCGAGCTCGGTTTTTGCTTCCGAGAGCGTGCGACCGCGCAATTTGGCGGTGAGGAAATTGCTGGCTTCCTGCATGGCCGCCGGCGTGACCCCAAAGGGCGGGGTGAACAGCCGGTTCTCGACTTGGCCATCCTCGTGGACGAGGACCATCAAGGCTTGCGAAGGGCCGATCGAAAGGATCTCGACATGTTTGAGGGGCGCGTCGCGGGTCGGGGTAACGACCAAGCCGGCCCCGCCCGCCAATTGCGAGAGCATGTCGGAGGCCGCCGCGAGCATGTGGTCAACGCTGTCGCCGCTCGCCGCGATCTTGCCGTCAATGTCGCTGCGCTCATCTGCCGTCAGCGGCCCGGTCTCCATCAGCGCGTCGATGAACAGCCGCAGGCCCAAATGGGTCGGCGCGCGCCCGGCCGAGCCATGCGAGGCGTCCACCAGCCCGAGCGCCATCAGATCGGCCATGGTGTTGCGGATCGAGGCGGGCGACAATGGAATCCCGCGCTTGGCCAAAGTGCGGCTGCCGACCGGCTCACCGGTTGCAAGATAGGTCTCGACGATTTCCCGAAAAATGTCGCGGGCGCGCGCGTCCAATTGCTCCGGCGACACAAGACTGGGGGCAAAAGACATGGGCTATAGCGTAGGGGCGGCGGCGGGGATTTTCTAGACCATTTTGGCGAATTTTCCTTGCCCCAAATGTCGGCAGTCGTTGTTTCGCTTCGCCCAGCCACCGCGCGTCGTTTAGCGCGGCGTTAATCCACCTCTGTTAGCCCCATAAAGGGGAGTAATCGTGACCGACCAACGCATCGTAAAATTGCAGCTTTTTCAACAGATCTCCCGGTCGCGGGGCGAAACGCTGACGCCCAGAATTTTGATGGTATTCTTGCTGATCGGCATGATCGTGCCGGTGGTTGGGGTTAGATGGTCCGTAGCGTGGGGAATAAGTGTCATCGGGGCGCAACTTTACATCGATTATTTGTTCGTCAAGTTCGACGAGGATATAGATTTTGGTCGGCGAAATGCATTTGCATTTTGCATGGTCGCCGTGATTGCAAATGGTTTCTATAGTGCGGGAGCAATTATCCTTTGGTCTGCAAATACCCCCGATATGCAAGTCGCAGCGATTTTATTTTTATGCATTGGTGTTGCCTACGTGTCGTCTAGATTAAGTGGATCAATTCCATTTTTTTCAGCATCAATTTCTCCATATTCAGTCTTGTTAGTTATTTTGCCAGCGAGTTCTTGGTTCCGCGATGACGAATTGATGCTCGAATCAAGCGCGATTGCGATGGCGGTTATTTTTCTTGGCGTGGTGCTTGTCGCGGCGCTGACGCGCCATCGCGCGCTGGTGCAGAACGCTCAAGCCCTGTTGGACCTCGCCCAAGAGCGCGAGACCGCTATCGCCGCGAGCGCCGCGAAAAGCAGTTTTGTCGCTGCGGTCAGCCACGAATTGCGCACGCCGATGAACGCCGTGCTCGGCGCCGCCGAATTGCTGAGCCGAACGCCCTTGTCGCCGCGCCAGGCCGAATTGATCCAATTGATGCGGGAATCCGGTGAGACCTTGACCGTGATCGTGTCCGATCTGTTGGATCTGGCCAAAATCGAGGCCAATAAATTGGCGATCGAGCGGGTGGCGTTCGATCTGCGCGCGCTGGTTGCCGATGCCGGGCGGTTATGGCGGCCAAATGCGGAGGCCAAATCGCTGCGGCTGGAGGTAGAGATTGCCGCGGACGCCCCGCATTGGGTGATGGGCGATCCGACGCGGGTTCGGCAAATTCTGCACAATTTCATCTCGAACGCGATCAAGTTCACCGAAAAGGGCGCGATTTGCATTTCCTTAGGTTTGGATGAGGCGGGCGCCAGCCAGATCAGCGTCAAAGATAGCGGCATCGGCATGACGCCACAGGCGTTGGCCCGCATCTTCCAGGCTTTTGAGCAAGCCAGCGACAGCACGGCGCGCCAGTATGGCGGCACGGGGCTGGGGCTTGCGATCTCGAGCAAGCTGGCGCGACTGATGAGGGGCGCGATTACGGCAGAGTCGGACCTGGGCCTCGGCAGCCGGTTCACTTTGTTGTTGCCGCTTGATGCGATTGCCCCGCCAAATCGTCAAGAAAACCCCGCCGCGACGGCCGCCGCGGGTCTAATGGGGCGCATGATTTTGGTCGCCGAAGACAATCTTGTTAACCAGCAGGTGCTGCGGCTCTTGTTGGCGCCAACGGGGGCGGCGATCGTCTTTGCCAATGACGGCGAAGAGGCGCTGGCGCATTTGTCTGAGGCGGACTTTGATGCGGCCTTGATGGACGTGCAGATGCCGAAACTGGACGGTCTTGCGGCGACGCGGCAATTACGCGCCGGCGGCGGGCGCAATGCGCAAATCCCGGTGATTGCGCTGACCGCCAACGCCACCAGCGAAGATCGGCAGGCCTGCCGCGCCGCCGGGATGACCGGCTTTGTCTCCAAACCGATCCGGTCGGCCGAGCTGATCGAGGCGTTGGAGGCGGCGTTTGCGGCGCCGACCGCGCATCGGCGCGCGGCGCAGGCGTCTTGATGACGCGCCTGCGCATAGGCAGATGAGGCGTTGAGCTGCGCAAGTCAGCGCGCGAAGCGAGCGGCCTTTTGATGCTGATGATCGATCAAGTCCTGACGCCGGCCGATCTTGCGCGGGTCAATGCCGATCTCGACGGCCTTGACTTTGAAGACGGCAAACGGACGGCCGGCCCGGCGGCGCGTCCAGTCAAGGCCAATGAGCAGGCCCGCAAGGCCGATCCCATCGCGCAAGCTTTGGCGCAATTTATCGCCGAGGCGCTCCAGCGCAATCCGCTCTTTGCGGCCTATGCGCGGCCACAGCGATTAAGCCCGATCCTCCTCAATCAATATCGCCCTGGCATGGCCTATGGCCGACATGTCGATGACGCGATCATGGGCGCAAGCTCCGCGCGGATGCGTAGCGATTTGTCCTTCACGCTGTTTTTATCGGCGCCGGAATCTTACGACGGCGGCGCGCTGCGGATCGAGGGGCTGGACGGCGATCGGCGCGTCAAGCTCGCCGCCGGCCAGGCGTTGGTCTATCCCGCCAGCTCTATCCATGAGGTGGAGCCGGTGACGCGTGGGCTGCGGCGGGCGGCGGTCGGCTGGGTGCAGAGCCTGGTCCGCGACGCGCGCTGCCGCGAGATTTTGTTTGATCTGTGGGACTTGCGGGTGCGACTTGCCGAAGCTGGCATCGCGCGAGACGATTTGCTGATGCTGGACAAGACGCAGTCGAATTTGCTGCGGTTATGGTCCGAGCTTTAGGCGATATGTAGCATCTCAAAAATCCAGATCATAGGCGCTTTGCGTCGCATTGTCGGTCGAGCGGCGGCGCGGCCCGCGATAATTCGGGTCTTCCTTGCGGCGTCGATCCGGGCCGGCATAGGTCGCGGTGCGCACAAAGGCGCGTGGACGCATGATGACGGTGTTGACGCGATCGATGACCGAGCGCGCGGTGATGGGCTTGACCAGGAATTCGTTGACGCCGGCATCGCGGGCCTCTTCGACGCGCGCGCGATTGGCGTGGCCGGTCATCATGATGACCGGGGTCATGGCGACGCGCAAATCGCTTTGCCGGCGCAGCAATTTGACAAATTCAACGCCGTCGATCGGCTGCATGGCGAAATCGGTGATGATGATGTCGGTGGGCTCGGTCTGCATGCGCTCGAACGCATCGGCCGGATCGCCCAATTCGATGATGCGGCGAATGTTGAGCGCGCGCAGCACCGTCGCCACCAGCACGCGCATGTGGTGGTTGTCGTCGACGATCATGATCGAAAGGTTGGGCGCCACGGTCATCCTCGATAGCTTAACAATTTGTTTCTCACAATTTGGTTAACGGGTTTCGGCGGCAAAAAGCGCTTGGAGGCGTTCGACGGCGGGTTTAAGACGGACGGCAACCCGAACCGCGCCACGCGCAGGAGCCGCCTATGCCCGCCGACACGCTGTCTTCGCCGATCGCCGCGACCGCCAAGCGCAGCTTCGACTGGCAAGACCCGCTGCATTTGATGGCCGATCTGGCGCCGGAAGAACGTCAGATCGCTGAGGCCGCCCGCATTTTCTGCGAAGAGCGCCTGCGCCCAGGCATTAAAGACGCCTATCGCGATGAGGTCTTCGACCGCAATCTGATGACCGCCATGGGCGAGATGGGCTTTCTCGGCTGCACCTTGCCCGAGACCTATGGCTGCGCCGGGCTTTCGCATGTCGCTTATGGCTTGATCGCGCGCGAGGTCGAGCGGGTCGATAGCGGCTATCGCTCGGCAATGAGCGTGCAGAGCTCGCTGGTCATGCACCCGATCTGGGCGTTTGGCACGGAGGCGCAGCGGCGCAAATATCTGCCGAAATTGGCGAGCGGGGAATGGGTTGGCTGTTTTGGCCTGACCGAAGCCGATGGCGGCTCCGATCCCGGCGCGATGCGCACCCATGCCGTCAAAGTCTCGCGCGGCTATATGCTGAACGGGGCGAAAATGTGGATCACCAACTCGCCGATCGCCGACATGGCGCTGGTCTGGGCTAAATTCGCGGGCGAAATCCGCGGATTTCTGGTGGATCGCGATTGCAAAGGCTTTTCGACGCCGAAAATCACCGGCAAGCAGAGCATGCGCGCTTCGATCACCGGCGAAATCGTGCTGGACGATTGCTTCGTGCCCGAAGATTCCATGCTGCCCGATGTCAAGGGACTGAAAGGGCCGTTCTCCTGCCTCAACAAAGCGCGCTATGGCATTGCCTGGGGCGCGATGGGCGCCGCCGAATTTTGCTGGCGGCGCGCGCGCGATTACGCGATGGAGCGGATCGTCTTCGGCCGCCCAATTGCTGCAACGCAATTGGTCCAGAAAAAACTCGCCGACATGCAGACCGAAATCGCTTTGGGGCTGGCCGGCGCCTTGCGGCTGGGGCGGTTGATGGACGAGGACGCCTATGTGCCAGAGGCGATTTCGCTGATGAAGCGCAATAATTGCGGCAAAGCCTTGGAGATTGCCCGCACCGCCCGCGACATGTTGGGCGGCAATGGCATCACGCTCGATTATGACGTGATCCGGGTGTCGGCCAATCTGGAAACGGTTAACACCTATGAAGGCACCCATGACATTCACGCCTTGATCCTGGGGCGGGCGATGACGGGCCTTCCGGCGTTCTAAGCCGTGCGGGTGGGGTGGGTCCTTGCGTGTGTGATCGGCGAAGCGCTCGGCATGGCGCTGGTTGCCAGCATTTATGCCGGGCTCGCGCGCGGATTACTGAGCGGCGAGGCTGTTTGGACGTTGGTCGCGGGCGCCGGCGAAGGCGTGGCGCTGGGCGGTGCGCAAGCCTTGGCGTTTCGCCGCTATCGCGCCCGCACCGCGCGCCCCTCTTTGCCATTATGGGTCGGGCTGACGATGGTGGTCGCAATGCTCGGCTATGCCGGCGCGCTGACGACGCGGCTCGGCGGCGGGGTGGAGAATGCAGCGCTGGCGGGCGCGGCGCCGCCGCTCTGGGCGATCGGGCTGATGGGGGCGGCCATGGGCGCGGTGCTCGGGCCGCTGTTCGGGGCGGCGCAAGGGCTGGCGCTGCGCAAAGCGCATGGGATCAGTCGCGCGGCCTGGGTGTTCGCCAATCTCGTTGGCTGGATGGCGGCGATGCCGGTCATCATGCTGGCCGCCAGTTTGGTTGGCCAAGACTGGCCGCTGTGGCGGGTCGCGCTGGCGGCCGCTGGCGCCGGTGCGGGGGCCGGCGCGTTGATCGGTGCCTCAACCAGCCTTGCCCTTGGCAAATCTGCGCGCCCGTGACAGCTTGCGCGCAACGTCGGATGAACAACCGGCTCATTTAAAGGTCTTGCGGAGGATTTCATGCGTAATCGATCATTGGCGCCGCTGATGGCGCTCGGCTTTGCTTGCACGCTCGGCTGGGCGAGCCCGTCCTTCGCGCAAACCGCGCCCGCCGCCAAAGAGGCCAGCAAAGACGCCGCCCCGGCGCCAAAGCGCTATGAACTCCGCGGCCAAGCCCGCACGCCGTCGGGGGCGTTCAATTACCGCGCCGTCGCCCAAGAAACTCATTTGACCGACGACAAAGGCAAGCCGCTCGCGGCGATTTTCTCGACCGCTTATTTCCGCGACGGGACGTTTGCGCCGGAAGACCGCCCGATCGCTTTTATCTTCAATGGCGGGCCGGGCTCGGCCAGCGTCTGGCTGCATTTGGGCGTTTTTGGGCCGAAACGCGTCGCGGTTCCGTCTGACGCGACCGATGATGGCGCGGCGCCTTATCGGCTGGTCGACAATCCGCATACCTTGCTCGATGTTGCCGACCTTGTGTTCATCGATCCGGTCGGCACCGGCTTTTCTCGCACTTTGGGCGAGGAAGACCCCAAGAAATATTTTGGCGTTACCCAAGACGCCGATTACCTCGCCCGCTTCATCCGCAAATGGCTGAGCGAGAACAAGCGCTGGAACTCGCCGAAATATCTGGCCGGCGAAAGCTATGGCACGACGCGCGTGGCGGCGCTGACGCGAGCGCTGACCGGCGGCTGGCTGGACGTGGCGATCAATGGCGCCATGCTGATCTCCTCGATCACCGATTTCCAGACGGCGCGCTTTGCGCCCGGCAATGACACCCCGCATATCGGCTTTTTGCCGACCTTTGCGGCGACCGCCTGGTATCACGGCAAGGTCGATAAAAGCGCGTGGAACGGCTCGCTGGAAAATTTCCTGGCCGACGTGCGCAGCTTTGCGGTGGACGACTATGCGACGGCCTTGCTGATGGGAACGGCGCAAAGCGCAGAGGCCCGCCGCGCGGTCATCGCCAAGCTGGCGCGTTATTCGGGGCTGACGGAGGACTATATCGAGCAAACCAATCTGCGGATTTCCGCCCAACGCTTTTTCAAGCAATTGCTGCGCGATCGCGGCTTGACGGTCGGCCGGCTCGACAGCCGCTACACGGGCGTTGATTATGACGGGGCGGGCGAAACGCCGGATAATGACCCCTCCGCCTTTGGCATTGACGCCTCTTACACCGCCGCCATGCATGATTATCTGACGCGCGTTTTCGGCGTCGACATCGACCGCGATTATCAGATTTTGTCCGGCGATCCCGGCCGCTCCTGGGCGTGGAATGTCGAAGGCGGCCAAGGCTGGCCGGCTTATGTCAACGTCACGCCCTGGCTGGGCGAGGGCATGCGCCAAAACAAGGACATGCGGGTCATGCTGATGTCAGGCTATTTTGATCTGGCGACGCCGTTCTTCTCTGCCGAAATCAGCCTGCAGCGCAATGGCGTCCCCCAAGACCGCCTGACCCGCAAATATTACGAGGCCGGCCATATGATGTATGTGCACGAGCCCTCGCTGGCGCAAATGGCCGCCGACGCCCGCGCCTTCGTCACCGGGAAGTAACCGCCGCATCGATCACGGCCAGCGCGTCGGTTGAGCTCCAATCGGCGCCGGCATTGAGGCGGGCAAGCTCGCGCCCGTCGCGATCATAGAGCACGCTGAGCGGCAGCCCCCGCGCGCGCGCCGCAAAGGCGTGCCGGCTGGTTGGGTCGTGGTGGAAAGCAAGGCCGGCCTCGGCGAAGGGCGCCAGGAAAGCTTGCGCGGCGGCGGCCTTGTCGGCGGCGTCCAGGCTGATCGCGACGACGGAAAAATCGGCGCCGCCGCGCGCGGTCTGCAAAGCCGCCAAGGTCGGCATTTCATGCACGCACGGGGCGCACCAGGTCGCCCAATAATTGACCAGGATGACGCGGCCGCGCCAGTCTCTCAGGCGACGCTCGGCGCCCGTTGCGTCGAAAAACGCCAGATCCGGTTGCAGCGGCGGGTCGGGCGGAAATTCCAGCCTGGCCATCGCGCCGGTCGCCAAGCCTTGCAACTGGTCGGAATTGGCCGCGCCCGGCAAAACCGGGTTTGAACAGGCGGCCAAAAGCCCGTAGAGAACCGCCGCGCCGGCCCCGATCGCCGTTTTCATTCGCTTTTGCATTGCTGGAAAGACCATCACTTCATGTCTGCCGATCAAGCCGACCCCAAATCATCGGGAAATGACATGTGGGGCGGGCGATTCTCGATCAAGCCCGATGCGGCGATGACGGCGATCAACGCCTCGATCGGGGTCGACCAGCGTTTATGGCGCGAGGACATCGAGGGCTCCATGGCGCATGCGCGCATGCTGGGCGCGCAAGGGATCATCAGCATGGCCGATTGCGCGGCGATCCTCGCCGGGCTGGAGGCGATCGGCGCGGAAATCGCACGCGGCGATTTTGTGTTTTCGGTCGACCTCGAAGACATCCACATGAATATCGAGGCGCGGCTGGCGGCGCGGATCGGCGAAGCCGGCAAACGCCTGCACGTGGCGCGCTCGCGCAATGACCAGGTGGCGACCGATTTCAAATTATGGACGCGGCGCGCCTGCGAGGCGCAAGAGGGCGCCGTCAAGACGCTGCAGCGCGCGCTGCTGAATCGCGCCGAACATCATGCCGATTGGATCATGCCGGGCTTTACCCATTTGCAGACGGCGCAGCCCATTACGCTCGGCCATCATTTGCTGGCCTATGTCGAGATGCTCGACCGCGATGCGCAACGCCTGCAAGCCTGCTGGCTGCTGCATGCCGATCAATGCCCGCTCGGCGCGGCGGCGCTGGCCGGGTCGAGCTTTCCGATCGATCGCGAGGCGACGGCGCGCGAGCTGGGCTTTGACGGGCCGATGGCCAATTCGCTCGATGCGGTGTCGAGCCGGGATTTCGCGCTGGAGGCGCTGGCGGCTTTGGCGATCGGGGCGGTGAGCTTGTCGCGGCTGGCCGAAGAGATCGTGCTCTGGACCTCGCCGCAATTTGGCTTTGCGCGCTTGAGTGACGCCTGGTCGACAGGGTCCTCGATCATGCCGCAAAAGCGCAATCCGGACGCCGCCGAGCTGATCCGCGCCAAGGCCGCCCGCATCGGCGCGGCGTTTCAAGCGCTGACCGGCCTGATCGCCGGCCTGCCCTTGGCCTATGCCAAGGATTTGCAGGACGACAAGTCGATCACCTTTGAGGCCTTCGACCAATTTGCCTTATGTCTGACGGCGATGACCGGGATGATCGAGACGATCGCTTTTGATCGCAACGCGCTGCGCGCCGCCGCGATGCGGGGCTATTCGACCGCGACCGATCTCGCCGATTGGCTGGTGCGCGTGCATGGTCTGCCGTTTCGCGAGGCCCATCACGTCACCGGCGCGATCGTTAAACGGGCCGAAAGCTTGGGGGTCGCCGATCTGGCGGCCTTGCCCTTGGCGGAAGCCCAAGCGATCGATAAAAGAATAAATGCCGAGGCGTTGGCGGCGCTGACAGTCGAGCAATCGGTCGCCGCGCGCGCCTCGTTTGGCGGCACGGCGCCGGCGCAAGTGCGCGCGCGGATCGCGGAATGGAAGGATATGCTGGAATGCTAAGGCTTGGGGCGATGGCGGGAGCGTTGGCGCTGCTGGCCGGCTGCGGCGTCGTCGGCACGCTGGAAACGCCCGCGCCTTTATGGGGCGATCAATCGCGCCCGCCGATCGCGCGGGAGACGCAAGACCCGCGCGCCCGCTCGCAAACCCAAGAGATCATCGAACGCGGCGCGCGACCGTTCGATGATGACGAGGCGTTCTTGACGCCGGAGGGAACCTTGGCGCCTGCGCCGCAAAGCCCGGCGCCGACGGAGGGCAAAACGGCCGATCCCGCCGACAAGCCCGACGCCAAAGACCCGCCGAAAGACCCTCCCGCTGTGGTTGCGCCGTAAAACATGCACCATTTCCATCGCCTTGACGGCGCCTTGGCCTGCGAAGCGACGCCGCTCGCAGACCTTGCCGGCGCCTTTGGCACGCCGCTTTATGTCTATTCGACCGCGACGTTGACCCGGCATTATCGCGTATTGGCCGATGCGTTCGCCGGCCAGCGGGCGCTGATCGCTTATTCGGTGAAGGCCAATAGCAATCTGGCGGTGATCGCCACCTTGGCGCGGCTCGGAGCGGGGGCGGATGTCGTCTCGGCCGGCGAGCTGCTGCGCGCCGTCAAATCCGGAATTGCGCCGCAGAAAATCGTCTTCTCCGGCGTTGGCAAACGCGATGACGAGCTTGACGCCGCTTTGGCGGTCGGCATCCACCAATTCAATGTCGAATCCGAGCCGGAATTGCTGCGCCTGGCGGCGCGCGCGCAAGCCGCCAATCTCGTTGCGCCGATCGCCTTTCGCGTTAATCCGGACGTCTCCGCCGGTGGCCACGCCAAGATCTCGACCGGCAAAGCCGAAGACAAGTTCGGCATCGCTTGGGCCGCCGCGCCGCGTCTTTACGCTCTGGCCGCCAGTCTGCCTGGCGTCGCGCCGGTCGCCGTCGATGTGCATATCGGCAGCCAGATTGGCGAGTTACAGCCCTTTGCGGCGGCCTTCGGCAAAGTGCTGGGGCTCGTGGAGGATTTGCGCAGATCGGGACTGGCGATCAGCCGCGCCGATCTCGGCGGCGGGCTTGGCATTCCCTATCGCGACGGCGATGCGCCAGCCCACCCGGATGAGTACGCCCGCATGATCGCCGATCTGACGCGCGGTCGCGATCTGGAAATCATTTTGGAGCCTGGCCGCGTCATTGTTGGCAATGCCGGCGTGCTGCTGACGCGCGTCATCGACGTCAAGCATGGCGAGAGCAAGACCCATGTCATCGTTGACGCGGCGATGAATGATCTGATGCGTCCTGCGCTTTATGACGCCCATCACGAAATCGTCCCGGTGCGCGAGCGCGCCGGCGCGCCGCAGCTCTGCGACATTGTCGGGCCGATTTGCGAGACGACTGATCGCTTTGCCGCCGATCGCTGGCTGGCGCCGGTCGAGGCGGGCGATTTGTTGGCGATCTTGTCGGCCGGCGCCTATGGCGCGGTGATGGCCTCGAGCTATAATTCGCGCCCACTCGTCGCCGAAGCGCAAGTCGATGGCGCGCGCTTTGCGCTGACGCGGCGCCGCCCGAGCCTTGAGGCGCTGCTGGCGGACGAAATCGCCGATCCGTGGATCCGTTAAATGTCCGATGATCTGCCTTTTGCGGTCGAGCAAAACCTGCCCGAGGGCTATCGCGTGATGAATTGGACGACCGGTTTTGGTCGCCAAATCGGCCCGCTTTATCAGCGCGAGATCATCCGGGCGGATGGCGCGCCGGGCTATGAGCGCGCTTTCCGCGTCATGGAATACCACACCAATGGGCTCGGCATCGCCCATGGCGGCATGTTGATGAGCTTTGCCGATATGGCGCTCGGTCATGCGGTGTCGTTCGAGCGCCATGTCTATTGGGTCACGGTGCGGCTGGCGCTCGATTTTTTGTCCGGCGCGCGGCTCGGCGAATGGATCGAAGGCGCAGGCGAGCTGTTGAGCGAACAAGACGGGTTTTACACCGTGCGCGGGCGCGTTTGGTGCGGCGAGCGCGCAATCCTTGCCGGCTCTGGCGTGTTCAAAGCGATCGCGGGGCGCGATCAGCCGATCCCGAAAGCGCCGCCAGCGGCGGCTCGGCGTTAAGTTTGAGATGAATGGGGGAGATTTTAAGGGTCGGTTCACCTACAGCGTTTTCAGAAGCATCGCCGAGCGATTCGACGCTGATCCCGCACAAAGTCCTTTGTCTCCATCATTGGTTGCGCCGTCCTTTTCGCCCCCTGGTTTTTTCGAGGAGGTTCTTGTTAATGTCCCTCTTGAGCCAACCAGGGTTTTTAGGGCATGGATAAGTGGGCGGGCGGTGTTAGCGTTTGAGATCTGTGATGGTCGATTTTAGAAATAGACTTTTGGCGCAGAAGCTATTGGCCATTGGAGTCGTATGCTGCGCGATGCTCAGCGACGGCTCGGCTGCAGCACAACAAGGCGCGGCTGGTGCGCCCGGCCCAGATCTTGTCGAGGGATATGTAGCCGTCGTCAACGATCGAGTAATAACGAGTTATGACCTGCGCCAGCGCGCTTTATTGTTCATCGCGACGCAAAATTTGCCGCGGAATGAAGAAACTTTCAGACAAGTAGCCGGAGCCGCACGCGATAGTTTGATCAATGAGCATCTGCAATTGCAAGAAGCGGAAAAATGGGAAGTCGCGATCACGGACGAGGACGTGGATAGGCAATTAGGGCGATTGGCGGCCCAAAATGGCGCGACGATCCCGGAAATGTTGGCGCAGTTCCGCGGCCTGGGCGTCAATGAAGAAACACTCCGTCAGCAAATCCGCGCCGATATTTCGTGGAGCAACGTCATCCAGGGCGTTTTCGGTCGCCGCATTCGGGTATCGCCCACGCAGGTTGACGAGGCGCTCGAGCGGATCGCGCATGAGCGCCAACAAGAACAAGTATTGGTCGCTGAGATTTTCGTGCCGGTGCCCAATCCGATCGAGCGTCCGCAAGCGCGCCAGTTTACCGAGCGCTTAATCCAGGAAATGCAAAAAGGCGCGCAATTCCCCGAATTGGCGCGGCGCTTTTCTGGGGCTCCATCCGCTGCAACTGGCGGCGATGTTGGTTGGGTCACGATGGCGTCGCTTCGGCCGGAGGTTGCCGCCGTCGCCTCTACATTGCAGGATCGGGAATTGTCACAGCCGATCGAAACCCCGGACGGTTTTTACATCATTGCTATCCGCGACCGTCGCGCAGCAGGTTCGGCCGAAATGATGGTCGAGATGCGCCAAATAGTGACGCGTATCGATGACGTAACGCCGCAAGAGGCAGCGCGTCGTCGCAAAATGCTCGAAGAAGCGCGTGAAGCTTCAATCGGCGGGTGCTCCCGGATAAAACGCGCAATTGCCGATCCGGCACTAAAAATTGTTGATATCGGCGAGGCGGCATTGTCCAAGCTGACGGCTGAGTTTCGCGCAGAGATCGAGAAATTAGGCTCCGGGCAAGCGACCGCCATCCGCAATGATGGCAGGATGCTGTCAACAACGTTCGTTTGCCAACGGATGGTCGAAGCGGGTACGCAGATTCTATCGAGAGATCAGATCGAACAGGATATAGTCGAGCAGCAATTGGCCCTCTTCGGCGACCGTCATTTACGCGATCTGCGCCAGACAGCGGCGATTATTTATCGGTAACCCCGGTAATGCCGCCTAGAAGCCTTCATCAACTGTATTATGTAGTCAAAAAGTCGAACGGACGGCGAAGCGTCGTTAACCATCGTTGCTAGTGGAGCGGCCCAATCATTCGCATCCCAGCCTGGGCCAAGCGTCGAAGCGAATGATTGGGCCAAAAGCTCCAC
>DHHV01000114.1:0-131 GCA_002403455.1 Hyphomonadaceae bacterium UBA4763
CTCGATCCCCTGCGCCGCCTCTACGGGAAGATCGGCGAGGCGCTCGGGCGGTCGCAACGGCGTCGCCAGCGCCGGCTTATCCCGCTCAGGCCCATCCCCGCGCGCCAATTGCCAGCGCGCGCCCGTCGCAT
>DHHV01000114.1:442-4200 GCA_002403455.1 Hyphomonadaceae bacterium UBA4763
GCCAGCGCGCGCCCGTCGCATCGGCGCTAAGGCCCAACGCCTCGATCACCCGCCAGGCGTCTTCGGGCGGCAGCATCAGGCGCGGGTTGCGGCGCCGATCGGCGCTGTCGGCGATCCGCCAGGCCGCCCCGCTTGGCGCGGCGAACAAGGCCATGGCCGGCATTTGCAGCAGCCGGCGCGCGCGATCCATCAGGCTCATGCGCGGCTCGCCCGGCGCAACGGCGCCTTGTCGGCACATTCGGCATCGCGAATGCCGGCAAAAGGCGGCGGCGCCGCCCGCATTACCCGCTCCAGCGCATCCAGCACCACATCGATCTGGTGATCGTCGCGCATATCCTCGATGCGGCGGATAGCATAGGAAATGGTCGCGCGATCGCGCCCGAACGCCGCTCCCAAGCGGCCCAGGCTCATCGAAAACCCGACATGGCACAAATAGATTGCCATATGTCGCCGCAACGCTTCTTGCGCGCGCCCGCGCGTCGGGGCGTTTTTCAGCGATTCGGGGTCTTCCGCATAGGCATAACCGACCAGATCGCAGGCCAATCGCGCGCGTGCGCGGTCTTCAAAGATCGTTTCATCCCATACCATCGGTCACTCCACGCTACTCGGCATTCGCCATGTAGGGGAGTATAGCGCATAAAATCCGGAATGTCGGATAATTTTCCTATTACCTGTGTATAAACGCGATGTTATCCAACATTCGCGTTATGCGGGAGCGGAGCCGGAGAAAGACGCATCTAGCCGGAGCCCAAGCTTAGCGGCGTCTTGACTCAGAACAAGAGCAGAACTAGAACACAAAAAGAACATTTTTGACAAACCGCCGATTTGTTCGCCGGTAAAGCGCGCCCATCGCCGCCGCACGCGTTGGATGAATAGATTGTTGACTCATCATGTCTGCTCTTCCAGGCGCACATGCAGATTTGTTGGCGGCAGCCAAAGGCGCCAGAAAGGCGCGGGCCCGCCGGGCGCTCGCCGCCATCGCGGCGGACGCTATTGCGCCGTTGAGCGCGGCGGCCGATCGGCGGCTGGGATTTGGCGATCCGCGCCTGGATGAGGCGTGGTCGCAGGCGCTCTGCGCCGGCGCCGTCATCGAAACGCGCCCGGCGGCCTATGACGATCTGGCGGCGAGCGTCGGTTTTGCTTTCGCTTTGGCCGGGCGGGCCCGCAAAGCGCGCGGCGGCTTGATCTTGGCGGTCGAGCGGCAAGGCGGCGCCTTTGACATCGGCGGGTTGGACGGGGCGGGTCTGCGCAGTTTTGGGCTTGATCCGGCTGCGCTGATGATCGTCCGCGCCCGGGGCGAGGAGGCTTTATGGGCCTGCGCGCAAGGTCTGCGCGCGCCCGGCCTTGCCGGGGTCGTCGCGCTTGGCTTGGCCGAGCAGCTCGACTTAAGCGCCATGCGGCGATTGCAGCGCGCCGCGCGCGAGAGCGGCGCCATTTTGGCCTGGGCGGCAGGGCCGCGCGCCGCGCTGTTTGCGCCGGCCGATGCCCGATTATGCGTCGCCGCCGCGCCTTGCCGCGCCGCCGATCCGGCCGCTTTGCCCGTTTTGCTCGGCGCGCGTCCGTCATGGCGCGTGCGCATGACCCGCTTGCGCGCCGCCGCGCCTGTGTTCGAGGATCTTTTGGTGGAATGGGATCATGAAACGCTTTGTTTCCGTCTGGACGCCGCGTTGGCCGACCGATCACGCCCGCCGCTCGATGCGCGCGCGCGCCCCTCTCTCCACCGCCGACAACGCGCTTGATCCGGGCCCCAAATCCGCCGCCGAGCGGCCCTTTGCCGTCGTCGTCGCGCAAGCCGGGGCGCAAATATTGCACGGGACTGACCTTTTGGCCGCCGCCGCCGGGCTTTATCCCGGCATGAGCCTTGCCGATGCGCGCGCGCGTCTGCCAAGTTTGGTCTTTGCGCCGGCGGATGTGGCGGCCGAAGCGGCGGCGTTGCGGCGGCTGGCGGCCTGGTGCGAGCGCTGGAGCCCGCGCATCGCCATGAGCCAGGGGCCGCGCGGCCTTGATGGATTTGTGCTTGATGCGACCAATTTGGCGCATTTATTCGGCGGCGAGGCCGGATTACTGACCGATTTATTGGCGCGCTTGCGCGGGTTGGGCGTCGAGGCGCGGGCCGCGATCGCCGACAGCGCCGCCGCCGCTTGGGCGGGCGCGCGGTTTGACGTCGCCGCTTTATCGCCGACCGGGGCGATCTGGCCGGCCGGCGAGACGGGGCGCCAGCTCGCGCAATTGCCGATCGAAGCGCTTGATTTGCCAGCAAATATCGTCGCCGAACTGAAGATCTTGGGCGTCAAGACCGTGCGGGCGCTGCAGCGTCTGCCGCGCGCCGAGCTTGCTCGCCGCTTTGGCCCCGAGCCTGGCCAAGCGCTCGATGCGGCCTTAGGCGCAGCTCCGGAAGGGTTTGAGCCGATCATCGCCCCCCATCCGGTGCGGGTGCGCTTGCGCGCCGAGGCGCCGGTAATCAGCGATGCGCAAATATTCGCGGCGCTCGAGAAAGGATTGGCCCGTCTTCAGGTGCGGCTGACGCAAAAAGACCTTGGCGCGCGTCTGTTGTCCTTGCGTTTTTACAGGACCGACGGCGCGCTCGCCGAGACGATGTTGCGCTTGGCGCGGCCCGAGCGCGAGGCGGCGATCTTTTCGCGGCTGGCGCGCGAAAGGCTGGCGACGCCCGATTGCGCGGCCGCGCTCGGCGCCGGCGTTGATGCCGGCGGCTTTGATTTAATTGAACTTTTGGTCGCCGAAAGCGCCCCGTTTGACGCCCGTCAGGCCGCTTTCGCGGCGCCCTCCGCCCCGATCGATCCGCGCGACGCGGGCGCGGCGCTCGCGCAAACCCTCGATGCGCGGCTCGGTATGGATCGCGCTCAAGGCGTGGTTTTCTTCCCCGAATGGCTGCCGGAAGAGGCGAGCAAGCGCGCCGGATTTGCGCAAAGCGGCCCCGCCACCCTTTCGCCCGGCGCGCCGGGCGATCCGCTTTTGCGGCCAAGACCGTTGTTTTTATTGGCCGCGCCCGAGCCGATCGAGGCCATGGCCGAGGCGCCGGACGGTCCGCCTTGGCAATTTCGCTGGCGCCGGCGCCTGCATCGGGTCGCGCGCGCGGAAGGACCTGAGCGTTTGGCGCCGAATTGGCGCACGGAAACTGCGCAGCGCACGCGCGATTATTACCGCGTCGAGACGCCGGAAGGGCGACGATTTTGGGTGTTTCGGGCCGGATTTTACGGCGATTCCCCCGCCCCGCGCTGGTATTTGCATGGGATTGGCGCATGACGAGTTATGCCGAATGGGCGTGTGCGAGCAATTTTTCGTTCTTGCGCGGCGCCTCTCACCCGCAAGAAATGGCGCTCGCCGCCAAAAAAGCCGGCCTTGCGGCGCTTGGATTGGCCGATCGCAACAGTTTTGCCGGTATTGTGCGCGCCTTCAAGGCCGCCAAAGAGGTCGGTTTGGCCTTCGCGCCGGGCCTGCATTTGGTCTTGCGCGACGGTTTTGAGCTCTTGCTCTACCCCCGCAACCGCGAGGCGTATGGTCGATTGGGCGCGTTATTGACGCTTGGCAACCGCCGCGCGCGCAAAGGCGGCTGCGATCTGGGCCTGGAAGACGCGTTGGCGGCGCTTAACGGGCAGGCAATTGCGCTGTTGCCGCCCGAAAACAGCCTCGTTCCGCCCCCCGATTGGATGGAGAAAGCTCACGCCATTGTCGCCGCGGGCGACCCAAAAGCGGTGTTTTTGGCGCTCGCCAAGCGCTTTGACGGCGCCGATGCGGCG
>DHHV01000026.1 GCA_002403455.1 Hyphomonadaceae bacterium UBA4763
CGGAGGCTGCCGCGCCGGATGCGCGCCGCCGCCTGGTGCGCTGGCGCTTTGAGCGGCCGGTCGCGCCGCCTCCGCCGCTTGCCGAGATGATCGAGCCGGATAGCGCCTGCGATTGTTGGCACAGCGCCGCCAAGACCGCGAAATTGCTGGGATTGATGAATACGGCGCATCGAGACATGGTCGCCGACGCCAGCGTGGCTGCGAAAACCGATGGACGAACGCGGATCGGCGCGGTCTATCGCCGGGTGCGGCTGGAGGTGGGCGGGCGCGTTCAACGCGCCGAAGTGCGCTTTGACGGCAACGTCGGGTGCCTGCGCACCGCCAAAGGCGGATCGAGCCGGCAATTTCTGGTGTTTTGCGAAGCCGATGGCGCCATCCGCTCGCGCGCGCTGACCCCGCGCGAAGGGGCGCGGCTGATGGGCCTCGCAGACGATTTTCCGCTGCCGAAAAGCCAAACGGCGGCGTTTCATGTGCTGGGCGATGGCGTCGCCGTTCCCGTCGTGCGGGCGTTGGCGGCGCAGATCCTTGAGCCCCTGGCCGATTCGGAAAGCGCCGAGCGCGCGGCATGAGCGGAGAGCGCGAGCCCCGCATGGTTTCATCCGTCCGTCGACGGACGATGCAGGCAATCAGGTCGAAAAATACGACGCCGGAACTCGCCGTTCGGCGCGCTTTGCGCGCCATGGGGATCGGCTATCGTCTGCACAGGGACGATCTGCCCGGCAAACCCGATTTGGTTCTGCGCAAGCATCAAACCTGCATCTTCGTGCAAGGATGCTTTTGGCATGGCCATGACTGCAAACGCGGCCAGCGCCCGCCCAAAACCAATGCCGAGTATTGGCGCGCCAAGATTTCTCGGAACATTCAGCGCGACGCCGCGAACGCGGCGGCCCTTTCCAATTTGGGCTGGCGCGTGTTGTGGATATGGGAGTGCGACTTGCGCGCGCAGGGGCCTGAAATTCTCTTGAAATTAGGCTTATTCCCCCGATCGCCGGTTGATATCGCTTGCCCCGCAGGATAACCTTTTTTAATTTTTATGAGGGGCAAAGCTATGCTGCATGCGTTGACCAAACGTTTGATCGAACGCATCCATCAGATGTCGATGGAGCGACGCATTGCCTGGTCGGCTGATGATTTGGGCAGCCAATGTTCCTTTGCAGCGGACGGCTTTTCGGTTGAATTGTTGCAAGGTCAAGCGGGCCCCTCTGTGCATATTCGCAACGCCGACGGGGTGATTATCGAGCGGGCGACGCCCACCGATTTAGGCGAAGAACGCAACGCCGAGGGCGTGTCTTATCATGCAATGGTGGCAGATGCTTTCGTGTTGGCGCGGCGCTCGGCGCTTGGGGTCGATGCAGCTTTAGAGCGGATTTTGCTGTCGCTGGATGGCGCATCGGCCGAAGAAACCGCCCAAGCTGACACAGAAACGGTGGATGAAGCGGCGACAGCTTTTGAAGCTGAAACGGCTTCCGACCAGAC
Organism: Hyphomonadaceae bacterium UBA4763; assembly: GCA_002403455.1. Lineage (GTDB taxonomy): Bacteria > Pseudomonadota > Alphaproteobacteria > Caulobacterales > Aquidulcibacteraceae > UBA4763. Next base: position 1,477 of record DHHV01000026.1, read on the forward strand.
CAGCTTTTCGGGAGAGCAAAGCGCGACGTCCTCCAAAGAGTCGGCGATCGCCGCCGATTTGTCAGCACCCGAGGAGCTGTTTGAAGCCGACATGGAGATTCCCGAGGCGGACGCAGGGCCAGATGTTCTCGATGAAGAGATTGAGCCATCAGCGCCTTTAGACGCGGCGGCTGATGCTGAGCGCGACGTCGCGGCGGCGATGCCGGAGTCCGCTGAACAACTGGTGCTTGAAGCGCCTGAGGCGGCGGACCAAATGCCGGCCCCCGTACCTGATGAATTGGCGGCGCTCCCATCGCCAAGCGATACGGACCCGACGCCAGACACGGAAAATACATCTGCCGCTGAAACGGACGCCCTGCTGGAAAGCGAGGCCTCCGAGGCAAAGTCCAAGCCGGTCGGCGGCGCGATGGCGCTTGGCGCTATTTTTGCGGCGGTCGGCGCTAGCGCGTTGGCGGCGTCAGCTCCCGCGTCGGATACGAACCCGCCGCGCGAGGCCGAACCCGCTTCGGAAGCGCCTCAACATGCCGCCGCGCTTGCCGAAGCGGCGAGCGACCAATTTTCGGAAGAACCGGCGATTGACCCTGCGCCGACCAATTGGGCTTTCCCAGAGGCCAACGCCGTGCCGACCGACATGCCAGCGAGTGTCGACGGTTATGTGCCGATCGACTCGGCCTTAGAGCCGGAAGCGACGCAGGCGGCGGCGATCGCGCCGGAAATGGAGCCCGCGATCGCGACGGACGAGCCGTCGTCATCTGAACCGGCCGATCCTTTGGTAACCGAAGCGGCTGCGCCGCAAAATGAGGCGCAAATTGGCAATGCCATTGTTGACGCGCCCCCGGAACATGCGCCGGCGCAGGAAGGAATGGCCGAAGAGCCGGCCGCGCCCGCTGAACTGCTGGCGATTGCGCCTGAAACCGAGACTTCCGCGCCAGTGGGTGACGGCGAAAATGCGCCCGACGCGGCTATTGAAATGGCTGCGTCGCTCGAAAATATCGAGTTGGACGCTGAAGCTAACCACGCCATGGAAGCGCTGGTGGGGGCGCCGACGGAGCCTGAACTTGAACCCGCAGAGCATGAAGATTCCGCACCACCCGCGCCGGTGGATGACAATGCGCTAGAGGTTGAAACCGCCGAACCAAGCGGCGCGCCGTTAAAGCCAATAATCGAGACGGCAACCCAGGTCGATCTGCCCGCGTCGCCAGAACCGATGACCATGGAGCATGACTCGCCCGCGTCGGCTGGAGATGAAATGAGCGCTCCGACGTCGGAGCCGCAAACCTCCGCCGCCAGCGCATCGGCGCCAAAATCGACCGATCCCTGGTGGATGGGCGGCAAGGCTGAACCAGGCGCAGCGCCTTCCCGCTCTATGCCCTGGTGGATGACGTCGGCGGCAGGCGCGGGGGCTGCTTCTGCGTCAGCCGAACCGATGGCGGACGAACCCGCCACCGCTTTGCTCCCCACCGAGACATCGAGCGATCCAACGGCGCAGGACCAAAAGTCGTCGCCGCCAGCGGACGAACTTGCTGAAGCCGAAATTGACGAAAAGGTTGGCGGTGAGCCGGCCGCCACGGCGCCAATCGAAGCACCAGCCGCTCCGCCAGCGTTTGCGCTGAGCGAAGACGAGGCGGCGCCGACGCCGCCTCCGGCGTCGATTTCAAGCGCCGCTATGCCGTGGTGGACGGTGCGCGCGGGCGCTGAGGGCCAAGCCGCCCCTTGGTGGATGCAAAAAGCGGCTGCTCCAGCGACCATGCCGGGAGAGGCGACCTCTCAGACAATTCTGGCGACCGCCGCAACGGATCCTTCGTCGATGGCGGAAGCGACGCAGCAATCGCCGCCAACTGCCGCGTCAGGCGCCGACACGGGGTCCGACATCGACGCCCTCCAGGATATGGCTGAGCCGGAGAAGGCTGCGCCGGACGATCAGGCCGCATCAGATGCACCCGCGACCGAACCCGCCGCGGATGCGTCGACGCTGGAGCGCTTCAACTCTACGCCTGCCGAATCATTGGCCCCTCAAATGGACAAGGAAACGCCAGCGACAGACGCCACGGCATCTGCCGAGGCGAACGAGAAGGAGGAGGCCAAACCCGAAACCCCCTGGTGGCTGCGCGCAGCGCAAAAAGTAACAGAGCCCTTGTTTGACGGCGACATAACCGAAGAGGCCAAAGACGAGCCGGACCCTGCCGCGTCCGCCACGGCGGCAGAGCCGGAAGCATCGGGCGTCGAGGATGCTGCGCCCGCATCCTCCCCAATCCAAAGTCCTCCCGCTGAAGACAGCGATGATCCTTACGCCGTGTTTCGTTCAAGCAATTGAGCCAGTTTTTTCCACCGACGTCGATAATTGCTGTCGTTGGCGAGGCGCGCCAGCAGGCTGGGATGGGCGTCTTCGCGCTGCGATGGACCTTTGCGGGGGCGAATGCCCAAGGTTGCGATCAACAGATCGGATAAACGTGGCGATTTTGCCGGGGTCCGAAAATTGAACGGACCTTTATAGGAATCGTTGGCGCGCCAGTCCTGAGGGTGGAAGCCGTCGAGTTGAAGGCCGGCTCGCGCTGCGCCTTCCAGCACCCAATCGAGCCCGATCTGGGCGATTGGGCGGGTCACGCTCGCGCCGCCGCCGATAGCGCCGTGATCGCCGATGAACCAAACTTGTTGGTAGGGGCGGTCCTTCGGCGCGATCTGGTCCGGATCGATGTTTTCTGCGCGGAGCGCGCGCGCATTGAGATCGTCGATATTGCCGAACAAGGCCGGCTCGAAGGCGCGGCGGCGTTCATCCAAAGCGACCGCGTGGCGTGCTTGGCGCACCAAGCGGGTCAGGCGTGCATCGTGGAACCGAAAGCGGTCATTGATCGATCGCGACCACGGGAAAAAGCTCGGCACGCCCAAGGCGCCGACCGTGTCCCACAATCCCAGATAAGCGATGTCGATTTTTTGCGGCTCGCCGTCCGGCCCCCGCATCATGGTCTGGGCGCGACCCTCGACTTCGTCCTCCGGACCGACCGCCAGTTTATGGGCGAATTGATCACGGAATTCCATGCAATCTGGGTGATGCGGCGGGTTCTCATTGCGATAAACGGCGATCGCGTCATCGACTTTGTCGATAAAGTTGCGCCGTAAAATGCCGCAATTGCGAATGAGGCCGATGAGCGAGCGGGCGGTGTAGGCGCCGCGCGAAAATCCGAATGCGTAAATCGCATCGCCTGGCTCGTAATTGAGCACAAGAAACAAATAGGCGTCGCGCAAGAGCTGGTTCAGCCCAATCCCAAAGGCGCCGCCGGCGATGCGATCAAAAAAGGGAAACGCGCCGCGACCGGCGCCAACGCCTTCCTGGTAATGCGCGACTTGCGGCAAATTTCCATCGCGCAGCGCAATACGCGTTGCGGCGCACACCACATTGGTGGAGATATCGCTTTCGATCGAGTTCCAGGTGCCGTCGCAAAACACCGCCAGGCGTTTCATGGCGCCTCTCCGTTCGAGCCGGGAGGCTTGGCCGCTAAAGAGAATTCGCCACGGCGGATGGCGGCGGGCAGGGTCTCGGCGAACCGCGCCACCGCCTCAACGCCATAGCGGTCAACGAAATCGCTCAAGGCGGCAAAGAGCGCGATCGAGGCGATCGCCTCGGGGCTGCAGCCATCGGCTTGCGCGCCGTCCCAGGCGGCCAGAATATGGCGCAGCGCTGCGCGCTTTTGGTCTTCCACGGACATCCATTCCCCCCAACAACGACCGGCTCAACGTTGAAAGCGCGCCGCCAGCCGCTCCGCCAATTGCTGGCCTTCTGCGGCCGTGCGCGTTTCGGCCGTTTGCGCAGCCTCCGAACAAGCCGAATATTGGGTTTCTTCGACCCGATAGCCTTCGTTGAAAGCGGCGACGAGGGCGTCGCGGCGCGGATTTCCCGGCGGCGCCTCGAGCTCCAAGACCCGCAGCATATAATCGCGCCAGCGCTGATCGCCGCGCCCGCGGCAAAGAATGCTGAGAAAATGCGCGCGGCCAAGCACAAAGCCGATTTGCGGTAATAGATCAGGGCCGGCGTCGAATTCTTGCGCGCGCGCGGCGGGGAGCGGGCCATCGTCTGCGACGCCAACCAGCAGCAAAGCGCTGCAAGCCAAAGCGATTATTTTCTTCTTCATGAAAATTCCCGGCTTGCCGTCAGCCGTTTGACGGAAAAGTTCACCAAACACAACGTCGCTGCAACCCGTCCCTTAAAACACCCAATTCCAGGCATTGCTGAGCAGGCTGACGGCGGCCCCGAGGCCAACGCGCGCCAGCGCCAAAGCGCCAATAAAGAGCGCGACGGATGCGAGCGCTAACGCGCCGTCTTTTTGCAATAAGGCGATCGCAATCGCCGAAACGGCGACGCCAAACCCAAAATTCCCAAGCGGGATCGGCAAGATCAACACGAAAGCCGAGAGCAGGACCAAAGCGCCCAATGCCATCGTAAATGGCGGCGAGATAAAGATTTGCAGTCGTGGCCGCACGAAACGCTCGACCTGCCGAACGATCTTGGCCGAGCCGAGCATGGCTTTGGAAAAATGCGCGCGCTTCAGCGATAGCCCGCAAACCGGGCGCGGCACCCATAACTTCTTTGCGCCGATCAGCATTTGGATGCCCGGGCCAATCATCAAAATGCCGAACAGGGTCGAAATGCCGGGAATATTCGGCAGCGCGTTCGGCAAGGCCAGCACCAGCAGCAAAAAACCGATGGCGCGATGCTCGAGCTTCGCCAGCAGCATTTTTACCGTGACGCGGTCGTCCGAGAACGCGCCGGCGAGTTCGGTCAGAATATCGGAGGTGCGCGGGATGGCTTTGGCGGGAGACATTCGGAAAACGGTCAGACCTTTGCGATCGACTATGCATGACTATCGATATGGCGAATTGACGGCGCAATTTCACCCGCCGCAGCATATCAAATCCTGTGTGATCCGCTTTTGGTTCAATGCGCGCCTGCCTCGTCGATAACGCCAAATGCGATATATCCTTCCCATGCTGATTCTGTTGTCGCCCGCCAAATCCCTCAACATGGCGCCCCTGCAGCGCCCGGACATCGAGCCGACCCGCCCGCGCCTCGTTGAAGAAATCACCGAACTGGCGGCGATCATGAAAGGCGTGTCGGTGAGCCAATTTGCTGCTCTGATGGACCTCTCAGTAGACCTCGCCGCCTTAACCCATGCCCGCGCGCAAGCTTTTGATCCGAACGGAGCCCTTGAGGGCGCCAAGCCGGCCTTGTTTGCGTTTAACGGCGATGTCTATCGCGCGTTTGAGGCCGACACGCTGACGCCTGCGCAAGCCGCCACGGCGCAAGCCAAATTGCGGTTATTGTCTGGGCTTTACGGTGTCTTGCGCCCCTATGACGCCATTCAGCCTTATCGGCTGGAAATGGGGGCCCGGCTTGCCAATCCGCGCGGGCGCGATCTCTACGCCTTTTGGGGCGACAAAATCGCCCGCCAATTGAATGCGGATGCGGCGGCGGCGGAGGTTGACATTATCCTCAATCTCGCTTCCGAAGAATATGCGGGGGCGGTGGATCGCCGGGCGTTGCGGCCCGAATTTGTAACCTTGACGTTCAAGGAAGAAGAAAACGGCAAAGCCCGCGTGCTCGGCCTCTTCGCCAAACGCGCGCGGGGCCGCTTTGCCCGGTTTTGCATTGATCACAGAATTACCGATCCGGAAGAACTGAAGGCCGTGTCGGTGGATGGATATCGCTACGATGAAAGCGCCAGCAAAGAACGCGAATGGGTCTTCGTCCGGCCCCAAATCCGACCCCAAAAAGGCGCTTAAAGCCAAGCCGGGCGAGCCGCGACCGATCTCGCTCGCCTTGCAGGGCGGCGGCGCGCATGGGGCCTTCACCTGGGGCGTGTTGGAGGCCGTGCTGGATGACCCGACCGTTGATGTTCGCGCCATCACCGCGACCAGCGCGGGCGCGATGAACGCCGCTTGTTTTGCCGATGGCTATGCGGTTGCCGGCAAAGAAGGGGCCAAGCAACGGCTTGAAGAATTTTGGACGCGCATCAGCGCCAAGGGCGGCTTGACGGCAAAAAGCGTTGGATCGTCTTGGATCGACAAGATGTTCTCGCCCTTTGCGTTCATGCAAACCTTGACGAATTTCGCCAGCCCCTATGATCTCAACCCGTTTGATTACAATCCGCTGCGTGATGTTTTGGCGGAGACAATCGACTTTAACCGGGTCAATGCCGGCATGGGCCCGCGGCTTTACATCACGGCGACCAATGTTCACACTGGCAAAGCGCGGGTCTTTACGACCGGCGAGGTGACGCTCGACGCGGTGTTGGCCTCGGCCTGTTTGCCGAGCGTGTTTAAGGCGGTCGAGATCGATGGCGTGCCGCATTGGGATGGCGGCTATGTCGGCAATCCGGCCTTGTTCCCGCTGTTTTATGATGAAGCCCCGCGCGACATCGTTATCGTCAATTTGAACCCATTCACGCGGAAATCAACGCCGAAATCGGCTGCAGACATCCAAAACCGCTTGAACGAGATCACCTTCAACGCCTCGCTGATTGCCGAATTGCGCGCTGTCGCCTTTGTGCAGCGTTTGCTCGAGGATGAATGGCTGTCGCCGCGCCTGGAGGGACGCTATAAGCGCTTGCGCATCCATGCGATCCGCGCCGACAAGTCGCTGTGCCATTTGTCGGTCGAGAGCAAATTCGACACCTCCGCCGCTTTTTTGCAGGATTTGCGCCAGCGCGGTTATGCGGCTGGCGTGGACTGGATGGCGCAATGCGGGCGCGATGTCGGCGTGCGCTCGAGCGTCGATGTGCGCGGCGAATTTCTCGGCATCGAGGAACAACAGGCGCAAGCGGCGGAATAACCGCGCATTTGGCCGTTAGGCCGATACCCGCGCCCAGCCTTTGCTGAGAAAGCTCGCAAATTTCGGCGCTTTCGGCAGGTAAAATTGCGTCAGATCGCCCATCTCAAAGCCGCTGGCGCGCATGAGCGCGGGCGATTGTCGCGTCAAATGGCAGCCGCCGGCCAGATGTTTCCAAACCGGCTCAATAAAGCGCTGCTGGCGCGCGATCGGGGCGTCGGGGGCCAGCCCATGTTCCAAAAACAGGACCTCGCCGCCAGGTTTTAACGCCTGATGCAGCGCCCGCAGCGCCGCCGCCGGATCGGGCAGCGAACACAAGGTGAAGGTCAGCACCGCGCAATCGGCGATCTGCGCCGGCAAATGCATGCGCTCGGCCGGTTCGGCGTAAAGCTCATAGGCAAGGCCGCTCGCGCGCGCGACGCTCTCGGCGCGACGGCGCAATTCATCGGACGGCTCAAAGCCGATCACTTTCTCGACCCGGGTGGGGTCATAATGCGCAAGATTCGGCCACGCGCCGACGCCGACCTCCAGCACGATCCCCCGCGCGCGGCCCAACAGACCGGCGCGTTCGCGCGCAAAGGCTTTGTTGGAGCAGGCGCAAGCGATCAGGCGCGGCAGAATGAAACGGTCGTAAAAACTGCTCATGCCGCACCTGTTGTTTGGCGTTGACGAAAAGCTTCCCGCTGGCCGGCGCTGATGGGGCGCGTTTCGCGCCTGCTACAGCAACGGATCTTGCAGGAATTCATCGATCATATGCGCATAAATCCGCGTCAAGATGTGGATGTCCTCGACCCGCACCCGCTCATCGACCTGGTGGGCGGTGGCGTTCTGCAAGCCAAGTTCGGCGACCGGGCAGAAATGGCGGATGAACCGAGCGTCGGAGGTGCCGCCGCTGGTCGACAGGATCGGCGCTTGCGCCGTCACGGCGGTGACCGCATGGCCGAGCATGGCGGTCAGCCGGCCGGGTTCGGTGTAAAAGGGCTCGCCCGTGATGGCGATGGCGATGTCGGCTTCAAGGCCATGGGCGCTTGCGACGCGCGCCAAGGTCTCGCGCAACCATTGCGCCAGTTTGGCGCCGTTATGGGCCGGGTTGAAGCGCATATTGAGCCGGGCCTGCGCATTTGCGGGGATCAGGTTGTGGGTTGGATTGCCGACGTCGAGCGAGGTGACCTCCAAGTTCGACGGCTGAAAGCCCGGACTGCCGGCATCGAGCTGGCGGGCTTTGACCTCGGCGCAAAAGGCGATCAGCGCGCTGACCGGATTGCGCGCCGCATCGGGATAAGCGACATGGCCTTGCTGGCCCTTTACGGTGACGACGGCGTTGAGCGAGCCGCGCCGGCCGTTTTTGACCGTATCGCCGATCGCCGCAGTCGAGGTCGGCTCGCCCACCACGCACATTGCCGGGATCAGGCCGGCGGCGGCGAGATCGGGCAAGATCTTGGCGGTGCCGTCAATGGCGGGTCCCTCTTCGTCCAAGGTCAGCAGCAGGCTAAGGCCGCCGGTGGATGGGGTAATTTGCGGCCGCGTCGCCGCCGACAAAAACGCCGCGATCGCCCCCTTCATGTCCGCCGCGCCGCGTCCATAGAGCCAGCCATCCTCGATCGCCGCGGCAAAAGGCGGATGGCGCCAAGCGCCGACATCGCCTGGCGGCACAACGTCGAGATGCCCGGCAAAGCATAAATGCGGTCCCGGCCCGCGATGGAAATAGACATTCTCGACCTCGCCATAGCGGCGGCGAAACATCGCAAATCCATGCGGGGCGAGGCTCTCGGCCAGGCTGTCGACTAGGCCACAATCCTGCGGCGTCACGGACGGGGCGCGGATCAGGCTTTGGGCGAGCGCAATTGGATCAAACAACGGCAACATTGCGCCGATTTGGCCCTCAAAGCCCTGCGCTGACAAGAGGTTATCTGTTATTGCCGATGATGTCGCCGATCTCGCCCAGCAGCGAGCCTTCGCCGCGGCTTGGGCCGCCGCCACCGATCGAGGCCAAGATCCGTCCGGTCAGCCGCGAGAAGGGCAGGCTCTGAACCCAGACTTTGCCAGGGCCCGTCAAACGCGCAAAGAACAGGCCTTCGCCGCCGAAAAAGATCGATTTGATGCCGCCGGCTTGGATCAGGTCGAAGTCAACCGACGGCGTGAAAGCGGCGACGCAGCCTGTATCGACATGGATCGACTGGCCGGCGGCGAGCTCGCGTTCGATCACCGTGCCGCCCATTTGGACGAACACCCAGCCATCGCCGTCCATGCGCTGCATGATGAAGCCTTCGCCGCCGAACAGGCCGGTCAGAATACGTTTTTGAAAATGAATGCCGATCTGCACGCCCTTGGCAGCGGCCAAGAACGCATCCTTCTGGCAAATGATCGTGCCGCCAATGCTGTCGAGCTTGATGGGGAGAATATGGCCCGGCACCGGGGCGGCAAAGGCCACGCGCGCTTTGCCCTGGCCGGCATGGGTGAAGACCGTGGTAAACAGGCTCTCGCCGGTCAAGAGGCGTTTGCCCGCTCCCAGCAATTTGTCCATGAAACCTTGGTTTTGGGCGCGGCCATCACCAAAAACCGTCGACATTTCGACGCTCGCGTCCTTCCAAACGAAGGCGCCGGCCTCGGCGATCGCGCTTTCGCCCGGATCGAGCTCGATCTCGACGAATTGCAGCTCGCTTCCCTTGATCTCGAAATCGATATCGTCGGCGATCCCGGCCCGGCGGGCATGGGCGGCGGCCTGGGTGTTCGGCATGGACCACGGATTGTTCGACATGAAAGGGCTCCACGAGGCTGGCGAAGGCGCTGCAAACGCCGCTCCCATGCGGCGCAATTTGAGCCTTGGCAATCGCCAATTCGCGCCGCGTCGTTATTCGTGACTTTTGGGCGTTAACCCTGTTTGGCGCGCGCGTTTACGCGATCTTCAAGCCTTGAGCCTAAGCCAAAGGCTGGTTTCAACTCGCAGAAAGCCGCTTGCAATGCCCCAGTCACGACAGGGACGCCGCGTCGTTCCGCTGCTGTTGCTCAGCGGCGCATGGGCGGCGGCGAGCCCAGCGGCGCGGGCGCAGGAGACGCTCGAGGACCTCAGCCTGGAAGCCCTGTTGGCGGTCGAAGTGACCTCCGTCGCGCGCAAGAGCCAAAAGCTCAACGAGACCGCTTCGGCGGTGTTTGTGATCACGGCGGATGACATTCGCCGCTCCGGCGCGATCAACGTGCCCGAAGCCTTGCGCATGGCGCCAGGCATGGAGGTCGCCCGCATCGATGCGCATACCTATGCGGTATCGATCCGCGGCTTTAACAACCGCTTTTCCAACCGGCTTTTGGTCCTGATCGATGGCGTTTCGGTCTACACGCCGACTTTTTCGGGCGTGTTCTGGGATCAACGGCGCGTCGCCCTCGCCGATGTGGAGCGCATTGAGATTATTCGCGGCCCGGGCGCGACCATTTGGGGCGCCAATGCGGTCAATGGCGTCATCAATATCATCACGAAACAAGCGCAAAGCGGGGCCGGCGTTGTCGCTGAAGCGGCCGGCGGCAATGACGTTGACGCCGATCTCACGCTGCAAGTTTCGACCGGCCTCGGCGAAAAAGCCGCTTTGCGCCTCACCGCGCATGGGTCATTGATCAATCCATCGACCGATTTAGCCGGCAACCAGGTGAGCGATCGCACCCAATTTGGCCAGCTTTCGGCGCGATTTGACGCCAGCCCGAGCCCGCGCGATCAGTTGCAAGCGCGCGCTGATCTTTATTGGGGCAATTTCGAGCAGCGCAATCTGATCGTCGATTTTGTCCCGCCTTTTGCGCAAATCGACCCAAGCGATGGCGGTTTTGTCGGCGGTCAAGCCATGATCAATTGGGGCCGCGATCTCGGCGCGCGCGGCCAATTGAACGTGCAAAGCTATTACGAGCGTTCGATCCGGCGCCAAGGCGGCTTCGATTTTGACGTGCAGATCGCCGATTTTGAGGCAAGCCACCGCTTCGGTTTCGCCGGAAACGAGATCATTTGGGGTCTTGGCTATCGGTTGACCGATGACGACGACACGTTTGAACCGTCCTCGTTGGCGGTCGATCAGCGCACCGATCATCGCGTCAGCGGCTTTGTGCAGACGGAAACCCCGTTCGCCGCGGGGCGCGCCGCCGTCACTTTGGGCGTCAAGCTCGATTACAACACGTTTTCCGGTTTCGAAGTCCAGCCAAGCGCTCGGGTGATCTGGAACCCCAATGCCGCGACGGGGCTGTGGGCGGCGGTGTCGCGCGCCGTGCGCACGCCCTCGCGCTTTGAGGACGATATCGACCAGGTCATCAATTTTGCCCCGCCGGGGAGCCCGTTCAACCCAACGCCGCTGCCGGCTTTCATTGAATTGGTCGGAAATACCGAGGTTGAAGCCGAGAACGTCGTGACGGTGGAAGCCGGCTGGCGCCAGCGGATCGGCGCGCGCCTACGGATGGACGTGACCGCCTATTACGCCCGATCGACCGATTTGATCGCGCTGAACGCCATGCCGCCTGCGCTGCAGCTCACGCCGGCCGGCCCAAGCCTCGTGCAGCAATTCCAATTCGAGAACGCCGCCATGGGCGGCGCAGGCGGGGTCGAGGCGGCGCTCGACGTCGATCTGACGTCATGGGCGCGGTTGCGCGCGGCCTATTCTTATCTCAGCTTGGATTTGGCGAGCGCCTTGGGGCCGGATTTGCCGGTCGAAGACGCGACGGGGTTCCGCTTGGACGCCAGCGCGAGCCCCAATCACCAAGCTTCGCTGCGAGCGGGCGTTGATCTGCCTGGCGGGGCGACCATCGACGGCTGGGCGCGCTATGTCGGCGCGTTGGAAGCGGTCGGCATTGCCGATTATGTCGATTTTGATCTGCGCGTCGCCGCGCCGCTGACAAAAACGCTGAGCGTCGCCCTTGTTGGCCAGAACCTGCTCAACCGCGAGCGCTTTGAGTTTCAGGAGATTTTCACCGGGGTGCAACCGCGCAACATCCGCCGGCAAGTGCTCGTGCAAGTGACGGCGCGGTTCTAATGCTGGGGCGCCTCGTTCGCTGGATCGGTCTGATTTGGATCGCCTCGATCGGGGTTGAGGGCGCTTGGGCGTCGGCGACGGCGCAAACGATCGCCAGCGAAGACCAGGTCAAAGCCGGCGTCCTGCTGAATGTGGCGCGCTTTGCCGAATGGTCGGGGCCGGCGGGCCAACCGGGTTCCGGCGAGTTGCGGCTGTGTTTTGTCGACGGGGCAAGTCTTGGGCCGGCCCTTACCGAATGGAGCGGGCGCCAATTGGGCGCGCGCCGCGTGGCGACGATCCGCGTGCCCGCCCCCAATGCGTTACTCGGGAACTGCGACGTCGCTTATGTGTCCGAGACCGATCTGAAGGGCGTTTCGCTCGCCGCGCTGGAACGCGCCCAGGTGCTGGTCGTCAGCGACGCCAAAAACTTCGCGCGTTACGGCGCCATTGGGCTGATCACGCTCGATCGTCGCGTCCGGTTTGAAGTCAATCTCGCCGCGCTGCAGCGCGCGCAAATCACTCTCAGCTCGCGCGTGTTGCAGCTGGCCGCGATTGTTGAGGCTAACTGATGCTGACCCGGGTCCACTTCTTGTTTGCCGGCTTTCGCGCCAAGATCACCTGGATCGTGGTCGGCGCCAGCGCCTTGGCGTTGCTGCTGGCCTGCGGGGCGTTCACCGTCAATGAATATGTGACCTTCGAAAAGGATCTGATCCGGCGCCAAGCCGCCGTCGCCAAAGTCGTCGCCGCCAATGTTTCCGCCGCGGTGTTGTTCGACGATCCGATCGTCGCGGAAGACATTTTGGAAGCGTTCTCGCAATCGCCGGAGATTTTGCGCGCGCGCGTGCTTGATCGGGATGGCGAGACCTTCGCGATCTATGGCGATTTGGGCGCCGATCACGCGGAAAACGCGGAGAGTTCGCCGGCGAGCGCGCTGTCGTCGTCGGCGACCTTGCTCGCGGCCGAAGAGCGTTTCGCCGTGCACAACGACCTGTTGCATCTCGACGTGCCGATCGTCATCGAGCCTGACGTCGTTGGTCGGCTTGTGGTCGATGTGTCGATGGAAGGGCGCAGCGCAATCTTGAGCTCTTATCTTGGCATCGGGTTGCTGGTGTTTTCCATCTCCATCTTGGTGGCCGGACTCATCGGCCTTGTTTTTGCCCGCCGCGTTACGGGCCCGGTAGCGGCGTTGACCCGCGCCATGGCGCGCATTCGCAAAACCCGCGATTACGCTGCGATTGTCGATGTGCATGCGGGCGATGAGGTCGGCGAAATGGTCGCGGCCTTCAACGCCATGCTGGGGGAAATCCAAACCCGCGACCGCGAGCTCGCCAGCCTCGTGCATCAATTGGTCGATGCGCGAGACGCCGCCGAGGCGGCGAATGTGGCGAAATCACAATTTCTCGCCAATACCAGCCATGAATTGCGAACCCCACTCAACGCGATCATCGGCTTTTCCGAGATATTGATTGAGGATTCCGAGGCCGTCGGTCAGACAACGCAGCTCAGCGATTTACGGCGCATTCACGCGGCCGGGCGACATTTGCTCAGTCTGATCAACGAAATCCTTGACCTCTCCAAGATCGAGGCGGGGCGCCTGCAATTGGAGATCGGCGAATTCTCGCCAGGCGATTTGGCGCGCGAGGTTGCTGACACGATCGCGCCGCTGATCGCCAAAGGCGGCAATCGGCTGTCGGTTGAGCTTGCGCCCGACCTTGGCATGGCGCGATCCGACGCCTTCAAGATTCGCCAATGCTTGATGAATCTGCTGAGCAACGCCGCCAAATTCACCGATTCTGGCGAGATCAATCTGCGCGTATGGCGTCATCGATGCGGCCCGCGCGACGCGCTCTGTTTCACGGTGCGCGATAGCGGCATCGGCATGACCCCCGAGCAGATCGGCAATCTCTTCCAAGCCTTTACGCAGGCGGACGCCTCGGTCACCCGCCGCTTCGGCGGCACGGGACTAGGGTTAACGATCACGCGGCGAATGGCGCAAGCGTTGGGCGGCGATGTCACCGTCGAGAGCGACGTCGGCATAGGCTCGGCCTTTACGCTGACCATTGACGCGACTTTTGAAGCCGAGCGGGACAACGCGCAATCGGCGGCGTCCGCCCAACTTGTCGCGTCCAGCCTCGGCCCATCGTCGACAAATGCGGGCTGGGTCCTCGTGCATGACCCGGCCGGCGCGCTCACGTTACGCCTGGATGCGCTGCAGAAAAGCGGATTTCAGGTCCGCCATGTGCGCGACGCCGAGGCGCTCGCCAAAGCGATTGATCGAGAGCGGCGCCCGCCGGTGCTGGCGCTGGCGGCGGAGACCGCAAGGGTCCCACAATCATGGCGTATTTTTTCGGCGATGGCGGCAACGCCGCAATTGCAGGCGACGCCAAGGCTGGCGTTTTGCGGGCTCAACGCGCGCAAACGGGCGCTGGCGCGCGGCGCCAACGCCGCCTTCCCCATCCCTGCCGATGACAGCGCTCTTTTAGCCCTTGTGCGCCAATTTCACACCCAACGGGTCGGCGAAGTCATGATCATCGATGATGATCCGGTCGCGGGGCGCGTGTTGGAAATCGCCTTCCGGCAATTTGGCTGGACGGCGCGCGTCGTCGTCGACGGCGTCGAAGCGCTGGCGGCGGTTGAGCAACGCCTGCCTGACCTTGTCATTTGCGATTGGGCGATGCCGCGCTTGGATGGCGCGGGGCTGTTGCGCGAGATCAATGGGCGCTGCGGCGCGAAGGCCCCGGCTTGTTTTATTGTCAGCGGTACCGAGTTGACCAAGGCGGAAAAGGCCGCCTTGCCGCCCTTTGTTTGCGGTCAGTTCGTCAAAGGCGCGTTTTCAATTCGCGATTTGGTTGATGCCGCCCGCAAGGCGTTAGAGCCGCCGGAGCATAATGAACTACCTGGAGTGCGAACTTATAGTCAATAACCGCTATATTCGTGGGTGCAGCATGCATTTGTCGATGCTGTTAACAATCCATCCACGAGCGCTTGGTATCCTTCAATAAATCTGCCGGGATCATACTCGGCCCCCTTGGTATGGGTGCAACTATTCCGATGCATTCAAGCCGAGCATTATGCGCCGGGAGTGGCCACTTGGCGCTTTCGAACGCACTTCTCAAGAGGAGAGGACATGTCCGAGCCGAACCAAGCGCTAACCAAGCCGAAGATCCTTGTCGTTGATGACATGGAAGACAACCGTATAGTCATCAGTCGACGCCTCGCTTTGCGCGGGTATGATGTGATCGAAGCGGCGTCCGGCGGTGAAGCCATTTCGCTGGTCGCGACTGAAAGTCCAGATGCCGTGTTGCTCGACTTTATGATGCCAGGGATTTCCGGCATCGATGTATTGCGGTCTCTACGAGAACATCATGACGCGGCCAGCTTGCCGATTCTTATGGTGACTGCACGTTCGGAGGTTGAATCAGTCGTTCAAGCGCTTGAAGTCGGCGCCAATGATTATGTGACGAAACCGATTTCGTTTCCGGTTTTGCTGGCGCGATTGACTGCGCATTTAGATCGCTCGGTCGCGCAGCGCGAATTGGCGGAAATGAACGCGGTGCTCGAACAACGCATCGCCGAGCGCACACGCGTTCTAGCTTTGGCTAATCAGCGCTTGCTGCAAGAGGTGACCGAACGGGCTGCCGCCGAAGCTTCTTTGTCTACGGCTTTAGCAGCAGCCGCCAATGCAGATCGCGCGAAAACCCAGTTTCTGGCGTCGATGACGCATGGACTGCGTATGCCGCTGTCCGCTGTGATTGGATTTGCCGACCTAATGTTAAAGGAGGCTAGGGGGCCGCTCGGCGCAGTGGAATATCGCGAATATGCCTTGGAGATCGTCGACGCCTCGCGTCGGTTGTTGGCGACGATAGATGACCTGATTACTCTGTCAAAGATTGAATCCGGCGGCGTAGATCTTTCCGGCGAGCGGTTCAAAATTAACGAATTTTTGGTAGAGACAGCGCGCGCCTTTAAAGGCCGCACTGGTGGGGTCACAGTATTAGCCCGCGAAAATGTGACAAATGTTGAAGCCTTTGCCGACCGTCGTGCGTTGAAACAAGCGCTCAGCGGCATGGTCGGTGTGTTGTTGCGCTGGACACCGATCGGGGCGACCATCACACTTGAGGGTCAAGTATCCTCTGACGTTGTTGAACTGAAGGTAACGGGCGAGCAGGCCCGCCTCGGTGAGCGTGATGCAGATACCATGTTCGAAATCGGCGCGCGTACCATCCATGCCGGCGACGCTCCCGATTTGGGCGCGATTATTGCGAAAGGGCTAATCGAAGCTCATGGGGGCCGCATGGAGATTTCTGCGGAAAAAGGCGTTGCGGTCCGCTTGATCGCCCCCTGTCTGCCAGAAGTTGCTGCGATCGCAGTTTAATGCAGATTTTTTCAATGAATTAACCTCAGCTTAGCATCACTTTGGCTCAATGCTCTCGATGTTCGCAGCGTTCGGTAGGGCCGCGGGAGTAGTAAAGTGAACCCATTGCGATGGATCATCCTAGGCGTTGCCGCGTTGATGGCGGCTGGAGCCGTCTATTTCCTGGTCACATCGAGCCAGCAAGGCGGCGCCGTGCCCGCCGCCGTGCAAAATGTGATCGCACCTGACAAACCCGACGTTGAGATTCTTGCAGCCGTTACAACCGTCAAGGTTGGATCGGCGCTAACTAAAGACGATCTCGCCTGGATTGGGTGGGGGGCGGCCGATCCGCCCGCGACCTTTGTTCGGCGCGACCAACGTCCCGAAGCGATCACCGAATTGGAAACCTCGATCGTCCGGCTGGAAATCGCGGCGGGCGAGCCGATCGTGCTCGAAAAGCTCTTGCCGGTCGGCGAAACCAGCCTGATCGCTGCGCGCCTTGGTCCGGGCATGCGCGCTCTGGCGGTGCGGATCGATGCGGAATCAGCGTCGGGTGGTTTTATCCTTCCGGATGATCGAGTCGATGTGTTGCTAACGCGGGAATTCACCCGCGTCGTCGGCGATGGTGTCGAAGAGCAGATTTCGACAACCGATCTCGTCATAGGCGATGTCCGCGTGCTGGCGATCGACCAGGCCGTCGCGCCGCCCGAAGGCGCCACCGCTTTGATTGGCGCCACCGCAACGCTGGAAGTTGCGCCCGCCGATGTCGAAGCCGTGTTGTTGGCCGAGCGCATTGGCGAGTTGACCTTGTCGCTGCGGCCAATCTCAAGCGAGGCGGCAATTGCCAAGGCAGCGCGACGCGCCGATCCGCGCGTGCTTGCGCAAGGCGTGCGCGGCCGCGATTCTTCAAAAACCGAGCCCGCGGTGCGCGTTTACCAGGGCGGCATCCAAGGCGGCGCAAATCCATGAAGCCGAAGATTGTCAAATCCCTGTTGATGGCGGCCAGCGCGTTGGCGTTCTGGACGCTGCCGGCGCTCGCTCAGACCATCGCGGCGCCAACCGCCGAAGTTGCGTTGAGCGGCGACGGACCGGTCGCGCGGACGATCGTGTTAGGCCTCAACCAAGCCGGCGTCGTCGACTTGCCAGTGTCCGCAGCCGATGTCGTCGTTGGCGATCCAGCGATTGTCGATGCGGTGATCCGCTCGCCGCGCCGCGCGTTCATCACAGGGCGCGAAATCGGTCAATCCAATCTATTCTTTTTCGATGCGACGGGGCGCCCGATCCTGAACTTGCATGTGCGGGTGGAGCCGAATGTTGGCGAGTTGAATTCCATGCTCGCCCGCGCCGTACCGAATGCAGCAATCGTGGCCGAATCGTTCAACGGTTCGGTTGTATTGACCGGCACCGCGCCCTCGGCGGCAAGCGCCGATCAAGCAGCCCGCATTGCAGCCCAGTTTGCCGGCACCCCAGAACAAATCGTTAATCTGGTCGCTATCCAAGGCAGCGAACAAGTATTGCTGAAAGTGCGCGTTGTCGAAATGCAGCGCACCGTTCTGAAGCAATTAGGCATCGATCTTGCAGCTTCGGCGCAATTTTTTGACGGCCAATTGCAATTGGCGGCGCAGACCTTGAACCCTTTTAGCGTGAATAGCGGATTGGTTGGCGGCCTGAATACGACAACCGCGTTTCAAAACATTGACCCCACAGCAACCTTCCAAAGCGCCGCGGCGGCCTTAAACGCCTTCGAGCGAATTGGGGTTGTTCGAACGCTGGCCGAGCCGAATTTGACGGCCATTTCCGGAGAATCGGCCCGTTTTCTCGCGGGGGGAGAGTTTCCTATTCCCGTGGCTCAGCAAGAAGATGTTGTCACAATCGAATTCCGTCCATTTGGGGTTGGCCTCGGCTTTACGCCGGTTGTCCTTTCGGGCGGGCGAATTTCGTTGCGGATGTCAGTTGAGGTCTCCGATCTGACGACGACCGGCGCGGTCACTACTGGAGGTCTCACGATCCCTGCTTTGGCGGTGCGCCGCGTTGAATCGACGCTGGAACTGCCGTCGGGCGGTTCGATGATTATGGCCGGCTTGATCCAGGCGGACACGCGGAGCACTCTCGACGGTGTGCCGGGCATCAAGAACGCGCCAGTTCTGGGCGCGTTGTTCCGCTCGCGCGATTTCGTCAATGAAGAAACCGAACTGGTGGTGATCGCCACGCCCTATCTGGTCGATCCGGCTGGGGTCAAAAGCTTGCAGAGCGCCGCCGACGGCGTTCGCGTCGCCAATGACGCGGCGGCGATTTTCTTAGGCAAAATTAACGATCGTTATCGCGTTCAGGGGGCCGACGCGTCCGGCAAGACCTGGCGCGGTCCGATCGGCTTTGTGGTGGAATAGGGGGACGCGGCGGATGCGTGCAAAGAAAAACTCAGTCTTATGCATCTTATTGGGCGCAGCAACCGCCTTGTCCGCGTGTTCGCATGTACCGGAGCCGGCCACTTTGCTCGATCGCTATCCATTGACCGCGAAGGAGCGCACTGCGAGCGTCGATCTGGCGATCGACCCGGCGCAGCGCTCGTTGGGGCCGGGGCAGCTACGCCAAATCGATGAAGTCATCGCTGTTTGGAAACGCCGTAGCGACGGTCCGCTTGTTGTCAGCCTGCCCCAAGCGACCTTGGCGACGGATGCGCGCGATGCAGTCGCCGCTGATCTTGGTCGCTATTTTGCCGCAATCGCCTTGCCAGCGGAAGCGATTATCGAGACGGCTTATTCTGGCGACCCGAGCCAATCGGCGCCGATCGTGTTGGGCTTTAGCCTGTACGAGGCAGTTGCGCCACAATGCCCAACCTACGCCCAAACTGATCTGAGCGTGGCGTTCACGGGCCGCGAAAAACGCGCTTTTGGTTGCTCTGTGCAAGCCAATATTGCTGCGGTGATCGAAGATCCGCGCGACCTTATTCGTCCGCGTGGCCAAGACGCGCCGGATGCTGATCGCCGCTCGACTGTTCTGGCGGCGTATCGCGCTGCCCAGGCGACGTCAGCTCAGCGAACGCAGGGCGAGCGTGGTGTTGTTTCGGAGGTGGCGCAATGACGGCGTGGTCAGTGGGCGCACAACGGGCGTCTGAACCCGAATGGGATCTGGATTTTGAGGCTCTTGAGGCTGAAATTGTTGCGCCACAAACGCATCAGCCAGACCCGATCATTGCCAAGGAGGCGCTGTCCGGCGTGCTCGGGGATGGTAATAAAGCCACAGAGCGCGGCGACGGGGTGGTGCCGTCTATCGCTATAGATGTCTTCGCCACTCAAGCCGATTTTTTGGAGACGGCGCGATCGATTTCGTCGGACAGGCGTCTCGCGAAAGCCACAATGACAGCCACATTGGGTGGCGCAGAGGCCGCGATCGCCGCTTACAAGACCCGCCAGAGTGCAAATCTGGTGATCCTGCAATTCGAAGGCGCTTCCATCGGTCTGCTCCGTGATTTGGAGCGGTTGGCGGAGCTATGCGATTCCAATACGCGGGTGATCGTCGTTGGTTCATATAATGATATCGCCTTGTATCGCGAATTGATGCGGCGCGGGATCGACGAATATGTGGTCGCTCCGGTACAACCTATAAGCTTGGCGCGGACAATTTCGGCGCTTTATGAAGACCCCGAAACACCCTTTCTGGGAAAGTCGGTGGCGGTGATCGGGGCCAAAGGCGGTGTCGGCGCGTCGACAATTGCTCACAACCTGGCGTGGTGCACGGCAGAACGGCGCGGCACGGCAACGATATTGGGCGATTTCGATCTTGCCTTCGGTACGGCCGCATTGGATTTCAACCAAGATGTCCACCAGGGTTCTGCTGAAGCTTTGTTGCAACCAGAACGCCTTGACCGTGTCGTATTAGAACGATTGCTGACCCAGATTGGCGACAAATTGTGGTTGTTGGCGGCCCCTGCTGCAATCGAGCGTGACTTTGTGATCAGTCAGGACGGTTATGAGGCCGTAGTTGACCAGATGCGTCGAATTGCGCCTTTTGTGGTTATCGACCTTCCACATGTTTGGGGGCCTTGGGTTCGTCATGCGCTAACGACGGCGGACGAGATTGTGATCGTTGCCGCGCCAGACCTTGCGTCGCTGCGGAATACCAAAAACATGCTTGATTTCCTGAAAGCCGTGCGGGCAAACGACCGGGAGCCGAGTGTGGTTGTCAACATGGTTGGCGCGCCGAAACGGCCTGAAATTCCGGTGCGAGAATTTGGCGCATCGCTGGGCGTTGAACCGGTCGTGGTGTTGCCCTTTGAACCGCACGTTTTCGGCACAGCAGCCAATAACGGCCAAAGTGTTGTCGAGCTCGCGCCTACGTCGCGCGCGACCCAAGCCTTTGATGCGTTGGTTGCTCATTTGACGGGTCGCGCGGCGATCGAGAAGCCCCCCGCGGGAATGTTGGCCAAATTGCAAGCAATGTTCGGCAAGATGACGTCTCGATAAGAGGCGAGGGCATCGAAGGAATTGTAAGGGACAATGGCGAGTTTTGGTCGTCGAAGCAGTGAGGGAGCCCAACTCCCATCGCAACGTCTCGGAGCCACGCCTGGCCCGATCGGACGCGCGCCTGCGCCCGCGCCTGAACCACCTTTGATATCGAGCGCGCCACCGCCACCCACGGTTACGTCGGCTCCGCCACGCAACGCGGGCGCAAATGTCACGCCGATTAAGCCTGCGATCACAACGATCGATACACGCTCAGACGCTTATTACCAGATCAAGACCACGATCTTTAACGCACTGATCGAAACAATCGATCTCGCGCAATTGGCGCAGCTCGACCAAGACAGCGCCCGCGATGAAATCCGCGACATCGTCGCCGAAATCATTGCCATCAAAAACGTCGTCATGTCGATCTCCGAGCAAGAGGCGATGTTGCAGGATATCTGCAACGACGTCTTGGGCTATGGCCCGCTCGAGCCGCTTTTGGCGCGCGACGACATCGCCGACATCATGGTCAATGGCGCCAACAATGTCTTCATCGAAGTCGGCGGCAAGGTCCAAAAGACCAATATCCGGTTCCGCGACAACGGCCAATTGATGAACATCTGTCAGCGGATCGTCAGCCAGGTCGGTCGTCGGGTCGATGAAAGCTCGCCGATCTGCGACGCGCGTTTGCCGGACGGCTCGCGCGTCAACGTCATTGCGCCGCCATTGGCGATTGACGGGCCGACCCTGACCATTCGGAAATTCAAAAAAGACAAGCTGAAGCTGCAAAATCTCGTTGATTTCGGCTCGATTTCGCCACCCGGCGCGAAATTGCTTCAGATCATCGGGGCCGTGCGCTGCAACACGCTGATCTCCGGCGGCACCGGGTCTGGCAAGACCACATTGCTGAACTGTTTGACCGGCTTTATCGCGCCAGACGAGCGGGTGGTCACCTGCGAAGACGCCGCCGAATTGCAATTGCAACAGCCCCATGTTGTGCGCCTGGAGACCCGTCCGCCGAATTTGGAAGGTCAGGGGCAGGTCACGATGACCGACCTCGTCAAGAACTGTCTGCGGATGCGCCCCGATCGCATCATCGTCGGCGAGGTGCGCGGACCCGAAGCCTTCGACTTGCTGCAAGCGATGAACACCGGCCATGACGGTTCCATGGGCACGATCCACGCCAATTCTCCGCGCGAGGCCTTGTCGCGCTTGGAAAGCTTGATCACCATGGGCGGGTTCCGTCTGCCGCAAAAAACTATTCGCGAAATGATCGTCGCCTCGATCGACGTCGTCATCCAAGCAACGCGCCTGCGCGATGGTTCGCGTAAGATTATCAATATTGCCGAGGTCGTTGGGCTCGAAGGCGAAACGATCATTATGCAGGACCTGGTCGTTTTTGAACTCGAAGGCGAAGACCAAAACGGTAAAGTTGCAGGTCGACATCGCGGCACAGGCATCAGCCGGCCTCGCTTCTGGGATCGCGCCAAATATTACAACATGGATCGCGACCTAGCTTTTGCGTTGGACGAGGCGGAGCGCGTGCGGTGACACTTGATCAAACCACGATCATAGCCGTCGCCCTTGGCGTTTTAGCGTTTGTCGGCGCAGGGTTCGCGTTGGTCCCACAATCCAGTGCCGAATCGACCACCAAACGCGCGCGTGCTCTAACAGAGCGTAAGACAAGCAAAAGTAATCGAAAAGTCGTTGACGTATCAGCGACAAGACGAAAACAGACGGTTGATCAATTGAAGGCTCTGGAACAAAACCAGAAGCAGAATAAAAAATCATTAGCTTCTGTCGCCGCTCAATTAGAGCAGTCCGGTCTGAAGTTTAATGTTCGCGTGTTTTGGGTCGCATCACTTGTTCTGGGCGTAGTGACGGGCGCCGGTTTGTTTTTTGCGGGCGCACCCCCGCTGGTAGCCGGAGCGTCTGCGCTCGCGGCTGGGTTTGGCCTGCCCCGGTGGGTGCTAGGCTTCATGATAAATGGGCGCAGAAAGAAGTTTCTCAATCAATTCGCCGATTCGATCGACGTGATCGTCCGCGGCGTCCGCTCCGGTTTGCCGCTGAACGAGTGTTTAAAAATCATCGCCCGCGAGAGCCCCGATCCCGTCCGCCAGGAATTCGTCTTGTTTTTGGACTCGTTATCAGTGGGCCTACCGATCGAACAAGCCGCCGAGCGCATGTATAAGCGCATGCCGTTGCCGGAAGTGAATTTCTTCAACATTGTTTTGCTGATTCAACAGCGCGCCGGCGGCAATTTGTCCGAAGCGCTGAGCAATTTGACCGGCGTCCTCCGCGGCAGAAAATTGTTGAAGGAGAAGGTCAAGGCCTTATCGGCGGAAGCAGTCACATCGGCCGGGATTATCGGCTCGATGCCCTTTGTGTTTATGTTATTGGTTTATGCTACCAGCCCAAAATATATCACATTGCTTTTCACCACATCGACGGGTCATTTGTTCTTGTTGATTGGCGGCGTATTGATGGGGATCGGTATTTTCATCATCCGCAGCATGATCGAATTTAAGCCCTGAGGCGGACGATGGCTGACCCGATAAGCAATATCGCGACGACGATCACCAACCCTGTCTTCATGGGCAGCGCTCTGGCGTTTGGCGCAGTGGCGGCGACCTTTATCACCTTGTTCTCGCCCGCATTTCAGGGTGGCCGCTTGGACAGCCGACTGAAATCCGTCGCCAAGCGCCGCGAAGAATTACGCCGGCAAAGCCGCGCCAATCTAGAGAAAACCGGCTTGCGGCAAGCGCAAGCGACCGGCATCACCAAGAAAATTGTCGATAAACTCAATCTGTCAAAGCTGTTAGAAGACGCTTCGCTCAATGAAAAATTGATGCAAGCGGGCTTGCGCGGCGAGCGGCCGATCGCTTTCTTTTATTTTGCGCGTTTTGCTTTGCCGATCGCCTTTGCGTTATTTGGGGCGTTTTACGCGCTCGTGGTCAATCCAACGCTCGCCCCCAATATGAAGCTCGTCGTGGTTGTCGGCGCGCTCGCGGTGGGCTTTTATTTGCCGCGGATTTGGGTCGAAAATCTGGTGTCCAAGCGCCGACAAGCGGTGATGTCGGCCTTTCCCGACGCGCTTGATTTGCTGCTGATTTGCGTTGAGTCCGGCATGGCGGTCGAGCCGGCCTTCGCCAAAGTCGCCAAGGAAATCGGTCCGGCCTCGATTGAGTTGGCCGAGGAGCTGGCGCTGACCAATGCGGAATTGAACTACCTGCCCGAACGCCGGCTGGCCTACATCAACCTCGCCAAACGCACCAACGCGCCTGGCGTTAAGGCAGTCGCGATGGCGCTCGTTCAATGCGAGAAATACGGGACGCCTGTCGGTTCGGCGTTGCGTACCCTGGCCAAGGAGACCCGCGATCTTCGGATGTCGGCTGCCGAGAAAAAGGCCGCTGCTTTGCCGGCCAAGCTGACCGTGCCGATGATCGTGTTCTTTGTGCCGGTGTTGATGCTGATCGTGTTGGGTCCGGCCTATATCAGCTTTACTCAATCCGGCGCGGCAACGGCTGGAACTGGCAATTAAGCCTTCGGCGCTTTAGGTTTCAGCTGTCAAATCAGCTTGGTTTCGCGCCGCTTGGACAGCGTTCTGCATCAAACAGGCGATCGTCATCGGCCCAACGCCGCCTGGAACCGGCGTGATCGCGCCAGCGATCTGCGCGGCTGCTGCAAAGTCGACATCCCCGACCAAGCGGGTGGCGCCGGTGGCAGGGTCTTCGATCCGATTGATGCCAACATCGATCACGCAAGCGCCGGGTTTGATCCAATCGGCCCGCACGAAATTTGGCTTGCCGATGGCGGGGACAAGGATATCGGCGCTGCGGCAGAGGTCTGGCAAGTTACGCGAGCGCGAATGCGCGATCGTCACGGTGCAGTGACGCTCCAAGAACAGCAAAGCGGCCGGCTTGCCGACCAAAATCGAGCGGCCCAAAATCACGCAATGCGCGCCCGACAGGTCCCCCAAGGCCCGCTCCGCCAGCACAATGCATCCCGACGGCGTGCAGGGGCGCAGTCCCGGCTCGCCCAACGCCAGCCGCCCGGCATTGACGGCGGTCAGGCCGTCAACGTCCTTCTCCGGGGCGATGCAGGCGATGGCGCGCGCCTGGTCAAGGCCGGCCGGCAGCGGCAATTGCAACAAGATTGCATCGATGTCGGGATCGGCGCTTAGCGCCGTCAGCACCTGCTCGAGCATGGCTTGCGTGGTCGAGGCCGGCAGGCGCCGTTCAACCGAACCGATCGCGGCGGCGGCGCAAGCCTTAAGCTTGGCGCCGACATAGACGTGGCTGGCGGGATCGTCCCCAACCAGCACAACGGCCAAGCTCGGCATCCGTCCTGTTCGCTCCGCGTAATCCAGCGCGCGCTGGCGGGTCGCCGCGCGCAAGTCCGAAGCGATGGCTTTGCCGTCAATCAGGCGAGCAGACATCTGGCGCTCATAAGAAAATCATCGGCAGCAAACCGTCGCGCAAAAACAACAAGATCAGGATCAACACGAGCGGGCTCAAATCAACGCTGCCGATCGGCGGGATGATGCGGCGCAAAGGCTCGATCAGAGGACGGGTCAAGGCGTCGATGAATTGGGTGATCTGCCAAACGATCCGATTGCTGCGGTCCAGCACGTCGAACACGATCAGCCAGGAAATGATAGCCGAGGCCACCATTGCATAGATCAGCAGCGTCAAAATGGGGTGCAGAAAGAACGTATACAGCAAATGCATCGCGCCGACCTTTATCGTTTATCGCTGAATCGTTTTAGCAGGACTCGGGGGGAGGAACAAGCGGGGATAATGTTGATGTTTCTCCATTGACAGCCGACTTAGCTCTTCGGGAGTGTTTGACGCTGAGTCGAGTGCGGCCATAGAGGAAACGTCGAAAGGTTTGACCATGTCACACTACAATATTGTTTCCGCGTGGTTAGAGTGATTTCTGCATACACTGAGGGTGGTGGATTGAGGGTTGCTAAAGCTAAACGGAGGTTAGAAACCCGGCTTTTCCCGCTTTTTCCCCAGCCCCGCGAAGAGGTAGTTGCGCCTTTTCCGAATCTGGTCGCTATGGGCCGGTCGCGACTCAACGGCGAATGCGATAGATTGAGGCCATGGATACGCTTGGTTCTGTCGCGCCTGCGCCGACGCAAATGCCGCATCATCTGGACGCTGAACGCCGGCTGCTGGGCGCGTTGTTGTTCGACAATGAAGCCTATCACCGGCTCGGTGATTTTCTGTTGCCGGCGCATTTTTATGAACCGGTGCATGGGCGCATTTTCCGGGCGATCCAGGTCAAGATCGCCAATAATGAGCTCGCCGACGGCGTATCGCTGCGCGACCATTTCCAGCAAGACGGCGCCCTGAAAGAGATTGGCGGCGCGCAATATTTGTTCGAGCTGATCCGGGCGGCGCCCGATCCGGCTGTTGCCCCGGATTACGCCAAGATCATTTATGACCTCGCCTTGAAGCGCGATTTGATGCGGATCGGCGGGGAGATTGCGCTCGAAGCAAGTCTTGCCGCTGGCCCGGAAGCGCGCGCGCTGATCGAGCAGGCCGAAGAGCGTTTGTTCTCGCTGGCCGAACATGGCGTTCGCCAAAAGGGCTTCATCCCCTTCAAAAACGCGCTGCAAGCAACGCTCGAGAGCGCTCTGGCGGCAATGAAGAATGACGGGAAGATTTCGGGTGTGGCGAGCGGCCTTGTTGACCT
The DNA here is from genome assembly GCA_002403455.1 of Hyphomonadaceae bacterium UBA4763. Lineage (GTDB taxonomy): Bacteria > Pseudomonadota > Alphaproteobacteria > Caulobacterales > Aquidulcibacteraceae > UBA4763. Next base: position 27,778 of record DHHV01000026.1, read on the forward strand.
CGATCAGAAATTGGGCGGCCTGCACAAATCCGATTTGATTATTCTGGCCGGTCGCCCGTCGATGGGCAAAACCGCGCTGGCGACCAATATCGCGTTCAATGTCGCCAAGGCCTGCCGACGCGAGACCGACTCACTTGGCCGCCAAAAGACCGTCGAAGGCGGGGTTGTCGCGTTTTTCTCACTGGAAATGTCGGCCGAGCAATTATCAACGCGGCTGCTCGCCGATTATGCGAGCTTGTCGTCTGAAGCCATTCGGCGCGGCGATTTCAAAAATGCTGATTATGAACGCCTGATCGATGCGGTTGCCGAGATCGAAGCGATGCCGCTGCATATCGATGAGACTGGCGGGATCATGCTGTCGGCGCTGTCGACGCGGGCGCGGCGCCTGCATCGCCTCGTCCATGGCCTTGATTTGATCGTCATCGACTATTTGCAATTGATCACGACGGGCGGAAAATATTCCGACAACCGCGTGCAGGAAGTCACAGAAATCACCAAAGGGCTGAAGGCGCTCGCCAAAGAGCTGAACGTTCCGATTTTGGCGTTGTCGCAATTATCGCGCCAGGTCGAAAACCGCGAAGACAAGCGCCCGCAATTGGCGGATTTGCGTGAATCGGGATCGATCGAACAGGACGCCGACGTCGTGATGTTCGTCTATCGCGAGGCCTATTATCTGGAGCGCACGCAGCCACGGCTCGGCACGCCCGAGCATGACGCCTGGCAACAGGATATGGATAGGCTCGAACGCCGCGCCGAAGTGATCATCGGCAAACAACGTCACGGGCCGATTGGCACGGTAGAATTACAATTCGATGCGAAATATACGCGCTTTTCCAATCTCGAGCGGCGCAGCTTCTGAGAAGTCGCGATCCGCCATCGCTGGGAAGCCGCATCGCGCGCATGGCCGATTTCTCTCCTGTTAATGATGCAGATTTGGCCGGCGCTGCGGTTTTAAGCGTCGATCTCGCCGCGATCGCCGCCAATGCGCGCGCCTTAAAGGCCCGCGCGCCGCATAGCCGCCTTGCCGCCGTCGTCAAAGCCGACGCCTATGGCCTGGGCGCGGCGCGCATTGCGCCCGTTCTCTCCTCGACGGGCATAGGCCGATTTTACGTCGCGCAGGCGCAAGAAGCGCTGGCGCTACGCGCGATCCTTGGCGCAGGGCCGGAGATTGCCGTCCTGCATGGGGCGACGCTGGGCGAAGAAGACCTGCTATTGCGGGCGGCGGCGGCGCCGGTGCTTGGCACATTTGCGCAAGTTGAGGCCTGGATCGCGGTCGCGCAAACGCGCAACTCAAAGCCGGCCTTTGACGTCCAGATCGATGTCGGCATGCGCCGGCTGGGGCTTGATGTGGCAAGCGGCGAAGCAGCCGCCGCCGCCGGCGCTTTGGAGGCGGCAAAGCTGCGCCCCGGTACCGTGCTTGGGCATTTGTCCTGCTCGGAGGATGCGGGGCACGCCTCGAATGCGCGCGCGCTGGCGGCGTTTCAATCCGCCGCGTCCTTATTCAGCGAAGCGCGCCGCAGCCTCGCCAATACGGGCGCGGTGTTTTTGGGCGCGGATTATCATTTAGATGAGATCCGCCCCGGCATCGGGCTTTATGGGCTTGATCCGCGCCCGGGTCATGACGGCGCGTTGAGCACGCTTGTTCCGGCGACGGCGTTGACCGCGCCGATCCTGCAAATTCGGCGGCTGCCGCGCGGGCAGTCTTACGGCTATGGCGAGGCCTTTGTCGCGCCGCAGGACATGACGATCGCGATATTGGCGCATGGTTACGCCGATGGCGTCTTGCGGGCCAAGATCGGCGCGGTCTATGGCCATTGCGCCGGGGCGCGAACCCCCGTGCTCGGGCGCGTGTCGATGGATTTAACGGCGGTGGATATCAGCGACGCGCCACAAGCGCGCGAAGGCGACCGGATTGAATTTTTCGGGAAGGCGCAAAGCCTTGGCGCTTTTGCGCGGCAATGCGACTTGATCCCGTATGAAGCGCTGACCGGATTATCGCCGCGCGTGCGCCGCCTCTATCGCGAGGGAGCCGCGTGAACCCGCTGGCGGCGATCGGCGCCTCGACCTTGAGCATTTTTCGCCTGATCGGCGCGGCGGCGATCTTTGCGACGCGGGCGCTTGCGGCGGCCGGCTCGCCGCCCTTTTATATCGATCAGATCGGGCGCCAGATGCTGCGGATCGGGTTTTTCTCGCTGCCCGTTGTCGGACTGACGGCTGTGTTCATCGGCGCGGCGCTTGCGCTGAACATTTACACGGGCGGGGCGCGCTTCAACGCCGAGCAATTTGTGCCCAATATCGTCGTTTTGGGCATCACCCGGGAATTGGGGCCGGTGCTGGCCGCTTTGATGCTGGCAGGGAGGGTCAGCGCGGCGATCGCCGCCGAGATCGGCACGATGCGGGTCACCGAGCAGATCGACGCGCTGAAGACCTTGTCGACCGATCCGATGCGGTTTTTGGTCGCGCCGCGCGTGCTCGCGGCGGTGGTGACGCTGCCGCTTTTGGTCATCGTCGCCGATATATTGGGCGTCATGGGCGGGTTTTTGGTGTCAGTCTGGTCGCTGGACTTCAATCCGTCAGTCTATTTGCGCAACACGATTGAGTTTCTCGAAGCCGCCGATGTCGGCACGGGGCTCATCAAAGCGGCGGTGTTCGGGTTCTTGCTGGCGGTGATGGGCTGTTTTCACGGTGATCGCAGCGCCGGCGGCGCGCGCGGCGTCGGGATCGCCGCGACGCACGCCGTGGTGTCGGCAGCGGTGCTGATCTTTGCGGCCAATTACGTGATGACCGCTTTGTTCGTGGAGCGTTGAGCCATGCCAGAGATGCCGCCGCTCTTGGCTTTGCGTAGGCTGCACAAGGCCTTTGGCGACAAACAGGTTTTGCGCGGCCTGTCGCTGGAGGTCGGCAGGGGTGAGTCGGTCGTGCTGATCGGCGGCTCCGGCGTTGGCAAATCGGTCACGATCAAGATTGCCTTGGGCCTGATGCGCGCCGATGCGGGCGAGATCGTCATCGATGGCGCATCGCTTGCGGCGATGAGTGGGGCCGAGCGGGCCACGGCGCTCGCCCGCTTTGGCATGTTGTTCCAAGGCGGCGCCTTGTTCGACAGCCTGCGCGTCTGGGAAAATGTCGCGTTCCGCTTGATCTATCGCGAACATGTTAACCGCCGCGCCGCCAAAGCCCAGGCGATCGAGGCGCTCGCCAAAGTGCGCCTAGGGCCCGACGTCGCCGAGCTTTATCCAGCCAATTTGTCGGGCGGCATGCAAAAGCGCACGGCGCTGGCGCGCGCGATCTTGGGGCGGCCGGATTTGATTTTCTTTGACGAGCCGACGACCGGTCTTGATCCAATCACTGCCGATGCGATCAATGCGTTGATCTCCTCGCTGGTGCGCGATTTGGGCTGCGCTGCGCTGACCATCACCCATGATCTGGCGAGCGCCCGCAAGATCGCCGATCGCGTTGCGATGATTCATGACGGGCGTATTCTCTGGGAGGGCCGGCCGGCTCTGCTCAACGCCAGCGGCGACCCCTTTGTCGATCAATTCGTCCACGGTCGGGCCGACGGTCCGATCCAACCGAATTTGTAAGCCGATGGCGCGCGGCGACAGCGTCTTCGTCTGCAAAGCCTGCGGCGCCATTCAGGCGAAATGGGCGGGGCAATGCCCGGCCTGCCAGGAATGGAACACGCTGGCCGAAGAGGCGCCTGCCGCCCCGGTGGCGCGCGGCGCGCCGAGCGCAGCAGCTTCAGGCCGCAAGGCGGGCAAACTTGAATTTGTCCCGCTCGATGGCGTCGAGCCCGCCCCGCCGCGTCGGCGCACCGGCATTGGCGAGTTTGACCGGGTGTTGGGCGGCGGCGTCGTTCCCGCCAGCGCGGTGCTGATCGGCGGCGATCCGGGGATCGGCAAATCGACCTTGTTGCTGCAGGCCGCCGCCTCGCTCGCCCGCGCCGGGGCCGAGGTCGCCTATATCTCGGGCGAAGAATCGGCCGGTCAAATCCAGGACCGCGCTCGCCGGCTCGGCGCGATTTCGGCGCCGGTCAAATTGGCGGCCGAGACGCATGTGCGCGACATCATCGCCGGCCTGAAGATCGCCGCGCCGGATGTAGCAATTATCGACTCGGTGCAAACCTTGTGGAGCGATGCGGTCGACAGCCCGCCCGGCTCGCTGATGCAGGTGCGCGCAGCGGCGCAAGACCTCGTGCGCTTTGCCAAGAAATCCGGCACGGCCATCATGCTGGTCGGCCATGTCACCAAAGACGGGCAGATCGCCGGCCCCAAAGTGATCGAGCATATGGTCGATAGCGTGCTCTATTTTGAGGGCGAACGCGGCCACCAATTTCGCATTTTGCGAGCGGTCAAGAACCGCTTTGGCGCCGCCGATGAGATCGGCGTCTTCGACATGGGCGAAAGCGGCTTGCGCGAGGTCACCAATCCCAGCGCGCTGTTCTTGGGCCCGCAAGGCGCGCGCGCCAGCGGCGCCGCCGTGTTTGCCGGCATCGAAGGATCGCGCCCCGTTCAGGTCGAGGTGCAGGCGCTGGCCGGCGATTCCACCGACAACGTGCCCGGCGTGCCCGGCATCGGCGTCAAGACCGCGGCACAGCTGATCATCGAATATGGCGACCTCGATCAACTGCTGTTCC
>DHHV01000118.1:0-189 GCA_002403455.1 Hyphomonadaceae bacterium UBA4763
GGCGGCGCCGATCGGGCGCCGGGTTGAGCGGGAAGGTGAGTTAAGACGATGCTGCAACCGAAACGGACCAAGTTCCGCAAACAATTCAAAGGCCGGATCAAGGGCCTCGCGACATCTGGCGCTGACCTGTCCTTTGGCTCGCATGGGCTGAAGGCGCTGGAGCCGGAGCGGATCACCGCGCGCCAGATC
>DHHV01000118.1:499-17301 GCA_002403455.1 Hyphomonadaceae bacterium UBA4763
CGGATCACCGCGCGCCAGATCGAAGCTTGCCGCCGGGCGATTACCCGCGAGATGAAACGGCAGGGTCGGGTCTGGATCCGGGTGTTCCCCGACGTGCCGGTGTCGCAAAAGCCGACCGAAGTGCGGATGGGTAACGGCAAAGGCGCGCCGGAATATTGGGCGGCGCGGGTCAAGCCGGGCCGGATTTTGTTCGAGCTCGACGGCGTCTCCGACGAAGTGGCGCGCCAGGCCTTGTCGCTCGGCGCGGCGAAATTGCCGGTGCGCACCAAAGTTGTCGTGCGGCTCGGATCGGGCGCTGAAGCGCTGGAGAATGTAGGATGACCACGCAAGCGGCGGATTTTCGGGTGAAGACCCCGGACCAATTGCACGATGAACTCGCGCAATTGCGCAAAGAGCAATTCAATCTGCGCTTCCAGCGCGCCACCGGCCAGCTCGAAAAGACGGCGCGGGTGCGGGAAGTGCGTCGCGATATCGCGCGCATTATGACGGTGCTGCGCGAAAAAGCCGGCGCGTGAAGGCGCGCTGAGGCAAAGGAGTAGGACATGCCCCGTCGGATCATGCAGGGCGTCGTGGTGAGCGACAAAGGCGCAAAAACGGTCGTCGTTCAGGTTGAACGCACGTTCTTGCATCCCCTGTTCAAGAAAACCGTCCGCAAGTCGCGGCGCTTTCACGCCCATGACGAGGACAATCGCTTCAAGACCGGCGATGTCATCGCGATCCGCGAATGCCCGCCGAAATCGAAACTGAAGCGCTGGGAAGCGATGACGCCGGCGGAAGCCGAAGCGGCGGCGCGCTCGACCGTCAATGAAGGAGCAGCGTCATGATCCAGATGCAATCCAATTTGATGGTTGCCGATAATTCCGGCGCCAAGCGCGTCATGTGCATCAAGGTGCTCGGCGGCTCCAAGCGCCGCTACGCCACTGTCGGCGACACGATCGTGGTGTCGATCAAGGAAGCCATGCCGAAGGGGCGAGTCAAAAAAGGCGACGTCAAGAAGGCCGTGATCGTGCGCGTCTCCAAAGACATTCGTCGCCGCGACGGCTCGGTGATCCGCTTTGACACCAACGCCGCCGTGCTGGTCAACAACCAGAACGAGCCGATCGGCACCCGGATCTTTGGACCAGTGCCGCGCGAATTGCGCGCGAAGAACCACATGAAGATCGTGTCGCTCGCCTTGGAGGTGGTGTGACCATGGCCGCGAAAATTAAAAAGGGCGATAATGTCGTCATTCTCGCCGGCAAGGACAAAGGCAAAAAGGGCAAGGTCACCGAGGTGCGCCCCGATGAGGCGCGCGTGATCGTTGAGGGCGTCAATGTCGTCAAGCGGCATGTGCGCCCGACCCAGGCCGATCCGCAAGGCGGCATCAAGACCTTTCCGGCGCCGATCCACGTCTCGAATGTGGCGATCGCCGATCCGAAAACCGGGGAGCCGACCCGCGTCGGCTTTGCGTTCGTGGGCGAAGGCGAGAACCGCAAAAAAGTGCGGATCGCCAAAGCGTCAGGTGTGAAAATCGATGGCTGAGACCGAAAAATACATCCCGCGGCTGAAGGCGCGTTATGACGCCAACGTCCGCGCCGCGCTGAAGGAAAAGTTCGGATACACCAATCCGATGCAAATTCCGTCGGTCGACAAAGTCGTGCTCAATATGGGCGTCGGCGAAGCGGTCGGCGATTCCAAGAAAATGCACTCGGCGGTGGCGGCGATGACGCTGATCAGCGGCCAAAAGCCGGTGGTGACCAAAGCGCGCCAATCGATCGCCGGCTTCAAGGTCCGGGAAAACATGGCGGTCGGCTGCAAAGTGACCTTGCGGCGCGAGCGGATGTACGAATTCCTCGACCGTCTGGTGACGATCGCGCTGCCGCGCGTGAAAGATTTCCGTGGCCTCAACGGCAAGTCGTTCGACGGGCGCGGCAATTACGCGATGGGCTTGAAAGAGCACATCGTGTTCCCGGAGATCAATTACGACACGGTCGATGTGATCTGGGGTCTCGACATCATTGTTTGCACAACGGCCAAGACCAATGACGAAGCGCGCGCGCTTCTGAAGGAATTGGATTTCCCGTTCAAAGCTTAATCTTGCGCGCGAGCGTGCTGTGCCGAAGCGGCAGACGGCGCTCGTTGGAGGAGCCACATGGCGAAAAAAGGGTCGATAGAACGCAATAACCGCCGCGCCGCGCTGATCGCGCGCTATGCGGGCAAGCGCGCAGCGCTGAAAGCGCAAGCGGTGGATGACAATCTGCCGCTGGAAGAGCGCTTTGCGGCGCGGATGAAATTGGCGGAACTGCCCCGCAATTCGGCGGCGAACCGTTATCGCAATCGCTGCGAGCTGACGGGACGGTCGCGCGCGGTCTATCGGAAGTTTAAATTGTCGCGGATCAAATTGCGGGAACTCGCCAATCAAGGTCTGATTCCCGGCGTTGTCAAAGCCAGCTGGTAAGGAGGGGCGCAATGAACATCTCTGATCCCCTCGGCGATATGATCGCCCGGATTCGCAACGCGCAGGAACGGCGCCGCTCGACGGTAACGACGCCCGCCTCGAAAATGCGCGCCCGCGTGCTCGATGTATTGCAGTCGGAAGGCTTTATCCGCGGCTATGCGGAAGTTGAAAAAGACGGCAAGACCGAGATCGAAATCCAGCTGAAATATTATGACGGCCGTCCGGTGATCTCTGAGATCAAGCGGGTGTCGAGCCCGGGCCGTCGGGTCTATTCCAGCATTTCGGACCTCTCGCTTGTGCGGAACGGTCTAGGCGTTGCGATTTTGTCGACCTCGCGCGGGGTCATGTCGGACACCGAAGCGCGCGCCCAGAAGGTGGGCGGCGAAATTCTGTGCCAAGTCTATTGATGAGGACGCAATCATGTCTCGCGTAGGCAAAAAACCCATTCAATTGCCGGCCGGGGCGCAAGCCTCGCTGGCTGACGGCAAGATCAAGGTCAAAGGCCCGAAGGGCGAGCTCGAGCTCGCGCTCACCGACGCCGTTGAGGTCAACATTGCCGGCACGACGGTCAACGTCAAACCCTTGCGCGAGAACACCGCTTTTGGGCGGGCGATCTGGGGCACGACGCGCGCCAATATTGCGGCGATGGCGAAGGGCGTCACCGAGGGCTTCACCAAGACGCTCGAAATGGTCGGGGTCGGCTATCGCGCGGCGCTTAAGGGCAATGATCTGCAATTGCAGATCGGCCTGTCGCATGACGTGCTGGTGCAAATGCCGAAGGGCATCAAGGTCGAGGTGCCTAAGCCGACGGAAATCCGCATTTCCGGCTCGGACAAGCAATTGGTCGGGCAAATGGCGGCGGTGATCCGTGGCTATAAGCCGCCGGAGCCGTTCCTGGGCAAGGGCATCAAGCTGGCGGGCGAGCGCATCCGTCGCAAAGAAGGCAAGAAGAAGTAAGCCATGAAGTCCTCTCGCGATATTTTGGCCAAGCGCGCGCAACGGGTCCGCACCCGCTTGAAGGCGATGTCGAACGGGCGCCCGCGTTTGTCGGTGTTCCGCTCTGGCAAGAACATCTATGCGCAAGTGATCGATGACGATCGCGGCGTGACGGTTGCGGCCGCCTCGACGCTGGAGGCCGATTTTCGCGCCGCCGGCAAGACGGGCGCTGACAAGGCCGCCGCTATTCGCATCGGGCAAATGATCGCCGAGCGCGCGATGGCTGCCGGCGTCTCCGCCGTCGTGTTTGATCGCGGCGGCTATATTTATCATGGGCGTGTGAAAGCGCTCGCCGACGCCGCCCGTGAGGGCGGTCTGCAGTTTTAAGGAGACGGCGATGGCGCGCCGCAATGAAGAGCGTGAAGTCAGCGAATTCGTTGACAAATTGGTGGCGATCAACCGCGTCTCGACGACGGTGAAAGGCGGCAAGCGCTTTGGCTTTGCCGCCCTTGTCGTGGTCGGCGACCAAAAGGGCCGCGTCGGCTTTGGCCATGGCAAAGCCCGCGAGGTGCCGGACGCCATCCGCAAGGCGACCGATGAAGCCAAAAAGCAAATGATCCGGGTGCCGCTGCGCGAAGGGCGCACGCTGCATCATGACGGCTTAGGGTTCTGGGGCGCGGGCCGCGTCAAATTGCGCTCCGCGCCGCCCGGCACTGGCGTCATCGCCGGTGGGCCGATGCGGGCGGTGTTCGACGTGCTCGGCATTCAAGACGTCGTCGCCAAGAGCTTGGGTTCCTCCAATCCCTATAACATGGTGCGCGCCACCTTCGACGCGCTGAAGAACCAAGAAAGCCCGCGCGCGATCGCCAATCGCCGCAGCATGAAGGTCGCCGACCTGTTGGCCCGCCGCGCCGATGGCGCGAGCGCGCCGGACGCCTTGGAAGGATAAGGTGATGGCCAAGAAATTGCTCGTCCGCCAAACCGGCAGCCCAATTCGGCGCATTCCGGGCCAGCTCGAGACCTTGATCGGTCTCGGCCTTGGCAAAATGCACCGGGAAAAAGAATTAGACGATACGCCCGCCATTCGCGGGATGATCAATAAAGTCGCCCATCTCGTCTGCGTTGAAGAACGCTGATTGAGGTCGACGGAGAATTTGCAATGCGTTTGAACGAACTTTCCGATAATCCGGGCGCCGTTAAAAAGCGCATGCGCGTTGGCCGCGGCTATGGCTCGGGCAAGGGCAAAACGGCGGGGCGCGGCGTCAAGGGGCAGAAATCGCGGCGCGGGGTCTCGATCCACGGCTTCGAAGGCGGCCAAATGCCGATCCATATGCGGATTCCGAAGCGCGGCTTCAACAAGCCGAACGCACTGGATTTTGCCTGGACCAATTTGGATCGCATCGCCCAGGCGATCGCGACGGGGCGGCTTGATCCGGCGCAAGAGATCAATGAGGATTCGCTGGTGGCGGCGGGCCTTATTCGGCGTAAGCGCGACGGCGTCCGGCTCTTGGGGCGCGGCGCGGTCGAACAAAAGCTGACGATCGTCGTTTCGGGCGCTTCATCGGGGGCGATTGCGGCGATCGAGGCCAAAGGCGGCTCGATTACCTTGACGCGGCCGGCGGCGGTTGCTGCCGACTAACCGACAATTTGTGGCGGCGCGGCTTGCGCCCGGCTTTGACGCGCCCCAATCTATCGATTAGCGTTTGATCGACGACGCAAAATCGTCGCACAGACAGTTTGCGCCGTATGCGCCCCTGAATGGCGGCGCCCAGCGCGTTGAGTTTGGGGAAAAAGATGGCGTCGGCGCACGAACAATTGGCCAGCAATTTCAGCTTCGGCGCGCTGATGCGCGCGACGGAATTGCAACAGCGCATCTTGTTCACCCTTGGGATATTGATCGCCTATCGGTTGGGCACGTTCATCCCGATCCCGGGGATCGATGCGGCGCAGTTCCAAGCCGCCTTCAATACCCAGGCGCAAGGCCTGCTCGGCGTCTTCAACATGTTTTCCGGCGGCGCGGTTGAGCGCATGGCGGTGTTCGCATTGAACGTGATGCCGTATATTTCGGCCTCGATCATCGTGCAATTGATGACGACGGTCATCCCGCAATGGGAAAAACTGAAAAAAGACGGTGAGGCGGGGCGCAAAGAACTCAATCAATATACGCGCTATTTGACCGTCGCTTTGGCGTTGGCGCAGGCCTCCGGGATCGCCTTCACCATGCAATCGCAAGAAGGCTTGGTCAGCGACCCAGGCATTAGTTTTGTTCTGTCGACGGTCATCACTTTGGTGGGCGGCACGATGCTGCTGATGTGGATGGGCGAACAGATCACCGCCCGCGGCGTCGGCAATGGCATTTCCTTGATCATCTTCGCCGGCATCGTCGCCGAATTGCCCAATGCGATCGGGCGGACGTTGACGTTAGCGTTCGAAGGATCGCTGTCTTTTCTCGCGGTGATTGCGATCACGGTGATGGCGCTCGGCCTGGTCGGTTTCATCGTCTTTATGGAACGTTCGCTGCGCCGGTTGCGGGTGCAATATCCCAAACGCCAGCAAGGCAACCGGATGTCGCAGCCCGAAAGCTCGTTCTTGCCGCTGAAGCTCAATCCGTCGGGCGTGTTGCCGCCGATCTTTGCCTCGACCTTTTTGTTGCTGCCGGCGACGATCACGCCCTTGTTGGCGAACCGGCCGACGACGGACGGGTCGTGGCAATCTTCAGTGATCGACGGGCTTGCGGCGGTCGCCGCCGCGCTGGGTCATGGCCAACCGCTCTACATGTTGATGTATGCAGGCCTGATTATCTTCTTTTCGTTTTTCTACACCTCGATTATTTTCAATCCGGAAGAGACGGCCGACAATTTGCGCAAATATGGCGGCTTCATCCCCGGCATCCGGCCTGGCAAGAAAACCGCCGAATATATCGACCAAATTCTCACCCGCATCACCGTGATCGGGGCGGTCTATTTGACTTTTGTCTGTCTATTGCCCGAAGTGCTGATCGCGAATTATCAAATTCCGTTCTATTTGGGCGGCACGTCGCTGCTGATCGTTGTTTCGGTGACGATCGACACGATGACGCAAGTGCAATCGCACTTGCTGGCCCACCAATATGAGGGTTTGATCAAGAAATCGCGGCTGAGAGGGCGCACGACGTGAACATCATCCTGTTCGGACCGCCAGCGGCCGGCAAAGGCACGCAGGCAAAGACCCTCATCGCCGAACGCGGATTTATTCAATTGTCGACGGGCGATATGTTGCGGGCGGCGCGCGCGTCGGGCTCGGCGCTGGGCGAGCGCGTTGGCGCCATCATGGATGCCGGCGGTTTGGTGTCCGATGAGATCGTTATCGAGCTGATCGACGCCGCCTTGACCGCCCATGCCGGCGCGCCCGGCTTTGTCTTCGACGGGTTCCCGCGCACGATCGCTCAGGCCGAAGCGCTCGATGCGATGCTGGCGCGGCGCCATGCGAAGATTGATCAGGTCATCTCGATCGAGGTCGACCCCACCTTGTTGATGGAGCGCGTCCACAAACGCTTTGCGGCCGAGGGCCGCCCCGACGACAATCCGGACAGTTTCGCCGTTCGGCTGCAAAAATATGATCGCGACACCGCGCCGCTGCGGCCCTATTACGACGCGCAAGGCAAATTGCGCCATGTCGACGGCATGCGGTCCGTCGACGTAGTTGCCGCCGACATCGCCGCGCATCTCGATGGCGGCGCGCGGGTCAATCCGACCGGTCCTTAAAAAAGTCGGCGACCTCACGGAAAAATGATCGAAAAGTTCGCCGATCGGTTGACGGCGAGGCGCTTTCGTTTATAAGCGCCGTCTCTCGTTTTGGCAGGGCCGCCGCGCTTGATCCGTTGCCGGATCGGTTCGGCGTTCGCAGCGCGGGTTCGCCGCGCTTATCTTTGTTTGGAGGCCGTTTTGGCTCGGATCGCCGGCGTCAACATCCCAACGCAAAAGCGCGTCATCATCGCGCTGCAATATATCCATGGCATTGGCCCGGCCAAGGCCAAAGAGCTCGTCGAAAAAGTTGGCATTCCGGCCGAGCGCCGCGTGCATGAGCTGACCGATCCGGAAATCTTGCAAATCCGCGAGACGATCGACCGCGACTATCTCGTCGAAGGCGATCTGCGCCGCGAGGTTGGCGTCAATATCAAGCGCCTGATGGATTTGGGCTGCTATCGCGGCCTGCGCCATCGCCGCGGGTTGCCGGTGCGCGGCCAGCGCACCCATACCAATGCGCGCACGCGCAAAGGCCCCGCCAAGCCGATCGCCGGCAAAAAACAAGCCACGCGCAAATAAGCTAATCGGAAAGCACGAAGAGAATGGCCAAAGAAGTCGCCAAAGTCCGCCGTCGCGAACGGAAAAACGTCGCCGTTGGCGTCGTGCACGTCAACGCCAGCTTCAACAACACCATGGTGACGATCACCGACCAGCAGGGCAATGTGATCTCCTGGTCTTCGTCCGGGTTGATGGGTTTCAAAGGCTCGCGCAAATCGACGCCGTTCGCGGCGCAGATGGCCGCCGAGGACGCCGGACGGAAAGCTGCCGAGCATGGCTTGCGCACCGTCGAAGTCAGCGTCTGCGGGCCAGGTTCGGGACGCGAATCGGCCTTGCGCGCGCTGCAGGCGGTCGGCTTTACCGTGACGCAAATTCACGACGTGACGCCAATCCCGCATAACGGGTGCCGTCCGCCGAAACGCCGCCGCATCTAACATCGTGCGTTTGTCAATGCGCGCTGGCGCGGCGCTCCGCCGCGCTTTTCCCGCATTTTATCGAGCGTGAATTCCTCCCCCAAGGATAAACTAATGTCGAACGCTGAAAAGCATTGGAAAAGCCTGATCCGTCCACCGAAGCCGGTTGTCGAAAGCGGGTTTGATCCGTCGCGCCGGGCGCGCCTTGTGATCGAGCCGCTCGAGCGGGGCTTTGGCGCGACGATCGGCAATTCGCTGCGCCGCGTGATGTTGTCCTCGCTGCAGGGCGCGGCGATCACCGCCGTGCAATTGGACGGCGTGCTGCATGAATTCTCCTCGATGCCGGGCGTGCGCGAAGACGTTACCGACATCGTGCTGAACCTCAAGCAGGTCGCCTTGCGCATGGGCGCCGAAGGCCCCAAGCGCGTGGCGCTGCGCGCCACGGGCCCAGGCCCCGTGACAGCTGGGCAAATTCAGGTTGTGGGCGACATGGTCGTGCTCAATCCCGACCTTGTCATCTGCACGCTTGATGACAATGCGTCGGTCCGCATGGAGCTGACCGTCAATAATGGCCGCGGCTACGTGCCGGCCGATGTCAATCGCGCCGAAGACGCCCCGATCGGCCTCATCCCGATCGATTCGATTTTCAGCCCGGTCCGCAAAGCCGCTTTTCAGGTGGAATCGGCGCGCTCTGGCGCGAGCCTTGATTATGAACGCCTGATCCTCGAGGTCGAGACCAATGGCGCGCTGACGCCGGATGATGCGGTCGCCTTTGCGGCGCGCATCCTGCAAGACCAGTTGCAGACCTTTATCTCGTTCGAAGAAATCGTCACGCAAAAGCCGGTCGACGACAAACCGGCGCTGCCGTTCAATCCGAAATTGCTGAAAAAAGTCGATGAATTGGAATTGTCGGTTCGCTCGGCCAATTGCTTGAAGAACGACAATATTGTCTATATTGGCGATCTCATTCAGCGCACGGAAGCCGAAATGCTACGCACGCCGAATTTCGGGCGCAAATCGCTCAACGAGATCAAAGAAGTGCTGCAGAACATGAATCTCAATCTGGGAATGGACGTTCCCGATTGGCCGCCAGAAAATATCGAAGAACTGGCGCGGAAATACGAAGATCAGATCTGACCCCCCACGGATGGGGGGCGGCGCTGAATAGAAAATCAAGGTGCTATCGGCATGCGTCATAATAAAGGCTATCGCAAGCTCAACCGAACCGCGAGCCATCGGCGCGCAATGTTCGCCAATATGGCGGCGGCGCTCATCCAGCATGAGCAGATCGTCACGACGCTGCCCAAGGCCAAGGAATTGCGCCCGGTGGTGGAGCGCCTGGTGACGCTCGCCAAGCGCGGCGATTTGCATGCGCGCCGCCTTGCCGTGTCGCGCCTGCGCGATGAAGACGTGGTGCGCAAGCTGTTTGCGACCATCGGTCCGCGTTATTCCACGCGCGCCGGCGGCTATACGCGCGTTTTGAAGGCCGGCTTTCGCTACGGCGACGCCGCCCCGATGGCGGTGATCGAGTTCGTCGATCGCGATGTCGACGCCAAAGGCGCGCCCTTGGCCCCGGTCCCCGCGCAAGCCGCTTAAAAGGCGTCCAAGAAGTCCGTCCGAAATTTCATGCGTTTAACTGAAACGCGCCATTGATCGCTCGTACTTAGCCCCTATGCTATTTGGCGGCAGGGGCGCAGAGATGTGGGCGCATTGATGGTTAGTCGGATTTTCGCATTCTGGGTTGTGGTTTTGTTGGTTGCCTCCAGCGCCTTTGGCGCCGAGGCGCAAGCCCCGCGCGCGATCCCGCGCTCGCAAGAGCAAATTCGGCTCTCATTTGCGCCCATCGCCGCCCGCGCCGCGCCTGCGGTCGTGAATGTCTATGCCGAGCGGGTGGTGCGCTCGGCCAATTCGCCGATCTTTGACGATCCGTTCTTCCGCCGGTTCTTTAACACCGAGCAAGACCGCGTGCAGCGCTCGCTCGGCTCCGGCGTCATCGTCCGCGAGGATGGCCTCGTCGTCACCAATTTTCATGTCGTCAACCGCGCCGATGCGCTGAAAGTCGTGCTCGCCGACCGGCGCGAATTCCCCGCCGCGGTGCTGATCGCCGATGAGCGCACCGATCTTGCCGTGCTGCGGATCGAGGGCAATGCCGGTCGTCTGCCGATCTTGCCCTTCGCCAATACCCGCACGGCCGAAGTTGGCGATCTTGTCCTGGCCATCGGCAATCCGTTTGGCGTTGGGCAAACGGTGACGAGCGGAATCATCTCAGCGCTGGCGCGCACCGATGTCGGCATCACCGATTATTCGTTCTTCATCCAGACCGACGCGGCGATCAATCCGGGCAATTCCGGCGGGGCGCTGGTGGACGTCGATGGGCGCCTTGTTGGCGTTAACACGGCGATTTACTCGCGCGATGGCGGCTCCAATGGCATCGGCTTTGCGATCCCGGCCGAGATGGTTCAGCGCGTGGTGGAATCGGCGGTGCAGGACGGCAAAATCCTGCGTCCCTGGCTCGGCGTTAAAGCCCAGCCGGTCGGGCCCGACATCGCCCGCTCCTTGGCGCTGGCGACCCCGCAGGGCGTAATCATCACCGAAGTGTTCGCCAATGGGCCAGCCGCTGCGGCCGGCATCCGCCGCGGCGATGTCGTGTTGACGCTCGATGGCGAGCCGATTTTCGACGAGCAGGGTTTGCGCTATCTCGCCGCCACCAAGCGCCCAGGCGCGGCGATGACTGCGGACGTGCTGCGTTCGGGCCAGCGCCGTGCGCTCACCGTCAAAGTGACGCCGCCGCCGGAAACGCCTTCGCGCGATCGTCGCGCGCTCGCCGGCCCGCATCCGTTTGACGGCGCGGTTGTGGTGAATCTTTCGCCCGCTATGGCCGATGAATTGGGTCTCGACCCCTTTATCTCCGGCGTTTACGTCGCGGAAATTACCCGCAATTCGCCCGCCGCTCGGGTTGGCTTGCGCGTTGGCGATCGCCTCCTCGCCATCAATGCCCGCGACGTCGCCAATACGGCGGCGCTGGAGCAAAACTTGCGCGCTGCGCCCGCCGATGGCGTCTGGGGCTTGGCGATCGAACGGCAGGGCAAGCGGCTCGAAGAACGGTTCCGCTATTCGCCGCCCCGATGAGCGATCTGTTCGCCGCAGCGGGATTATCAACGGACATCGCCCGCCCGCTGGCGGATCGCCTGCGGCCGCAAAAGCTCGCGGACCTGGTCGGTCAAGACGCCTTGCTGGGGCCGGACGGGCGGCTGACCCAAATCCTGCGCTCGGGCGTCTTGCCGTCGATGATCCTCTGGGGCCCGCCCGGCGTTGGCAAGACAACGATCGCCCGCCTGCTCGCCGCCGAGACCCGCCTTGCCTTCGTGCAATTATCCGCCGTGTTTTCCGGCGTTGCGGATTTGCGCAAGACTTTTGAGGCGGCCAAAGCCCGCCGCGCGACCGGGCAGGGGACCTTGCTGTTTGTGGACGAAATCCACCGCTTCAACCGCGCCCAGCAGGACGGCTTTTTGCCTTTTGTCGAAGAGGGCGTCGTCACTTTGATCGGCGCCACCACCGAGAACCCGGCTTTTGAAATCAATGTGGCGCTGTTGTCGCGTTGTCAGCTCGTGACGCTGGCTGCGCTCGATGACAGCGCGCTGGAGCGGCTCTTGCAGCGCGCCGAGGAAGCCCTCGCCAAACCGCTCCCGCTGACGCCGGACGCGCGCGCCGCCCTGATCGGTTTTGCGCAAGGCGATGGCCGCCATTTGTTGACGCTGGCCGAGACGGTTTTCGCCGCCGCGCGCGGCGTTCTGGATGTCGATGGCTTGACGCGCCTCGCGCAACGCCGCGCCCCCAATTACGACAAGGACCGCGAGGGCCATTACGGCCTGATCTCGGCCCTCCATAAAGCCGTCCGCGCCTCCGACCCCGACGCCAGTCTTTATTGGTTTGCCCGCATGCTGGAAGGTGGCGAGGACCCGTTGTTTCTCGCCCGCCGGCTGGTGCGGATGGCGAGCGAAGACATCGGCCTTGCCGAACCGGGCGCGCTCACCGTCGCCATGGCCGGCTGGCAGGCCTATGAGCGTTTGGGCTCGCCCGAAGGCGAGCTCGCCCTTGCCCAAGTCGTGCTGCATTTGGCCTGCGCGCCCAAATCCAACGCCGTCTATAATGCCTACAAGGCCGCTCGCCGCAGCGCCGCCGCCACTGGCGCGCTACCGCCGCAGGCCCATTCGCTCAACGCGCCCAATGCCGTGACCAAAGCCATGGGGCGCGGCGACGGCTATCTTTATGATCACGATTATCCCGGCGGTTTCAGCGGCCAGAACCATTTCCCGGCCGAGCTCGGCCGTCCGCGTTTTTTCCAACCAACCGATCGCGGCGCCGAGGCGCGCCTGCGCGAGCGCCTCGCGCATTGGGCGCAAAAACGTGACCCAACCTGACCCCGCACACGATCGCCTGCGCGGCCTCATCGTCCATCAAGACCCCGCCCTGATCGCCTTCAACAAGCCGGCCGGGCTGGCTTCGCAAGGCGGGCGCGGCGTGACCGAGAGCGTCGAGAGCCTTGCCGCGCCGCTCGCGCGCGGGTCCAAACGGCCCTTGCGGCTTGTCCATCGCCTCGATCGCGACACCTCCGGCGTTATTATACTGGCCCGCACTCAGCCGGCGGCGGCCGCTTTGTCCGCCGCCTTTGCCGAACGGCGCATGCGCAAGCTATATTTGGCTCTTGCCTGCGGTGACGTTGCGTCCACCGACGGCGTGATCGACCAGCCGCTGCGCAAAACGGCGCGCGCCGGCCTCGACCTCGTCGAGACCTGCGCTGCAAACGCCCCCGGCGCGCAAACCGCTCAAACGCATTATCAGGTCATCGGGCGAAGCAAAGGCGCAACGCTCCTTGTCTTGGCGCCGCTCACCGGGCGGATGCATCAGCTCCGCGTCCATGCGCAAATTCTCGGCGCGCCGTTGTTCGGCGATGGCAAATATGGCGGCCTGTTCGCCTTGGGCGCAGAGCCCGCCTGCCGCATGCATTTGCACGCCTTTCGCCTGCACGGCCCGCATCCAAGCGGCGGGGCGCTTGCGCTCGAAGCGCCGGTTCCGGAGGATTTGCGCCAAATTTGGTTGCGGCTTGGGATTGACCTTGCGGCGGCTTTGTCTTTGACGTCGTCCTCTTTGCTTGGAGCGCCATGAGCCAAGAGCTAGTCCTCGCCAGCGCGCAATTGCGGGCCCAAGTGGGCGATTTGGCCGGCAATGCCGGTCAGATCATCGCCGCCGCCAATGCGGCGGCCGAACGGGGGGCCGCGCTCGTGCTGACGCCGGAATTATCCGTGCTCGGCTATCCGCCCGAAGATTTGGTGCTGCGCCCCTCGGTCGTCGCCGCCAGCGCCCGCGCGCTCGACCATATCGCCCGCGCCACCGCGCAGGCCAAGATCGGGATTATTGTCGGCGCCCCGATCGCCGAGAATGGCAAGCTATACAACGCCGCCGTGTTGATCGAGGGCGGCCGCGTCATCGGCGCGACCTATAAAGTCGATCTGCCCAATTATGGCGTGTTCGACGAAAAGCGGGTGTTCTCGCCCGGCCCGGCGCCGGTTCCGCTCGATTGGCGGGGGTATAAGCTCGGCGTCGCGATCTGCGAGGATTTCTGGAACCGCGGACCGGCCGAAGCCCTCGCTGCCGGCGGCGCTGAATTCCTGATGGCCCCGAATGGCTCGCCCTATCGGCGCACGATCGAGACCGAGCGGCTGGCGGCCATGCGCCCGCGCGTGGTCGAGACCGCCCTGCCGTTCATCTTCGTCAATCGGGTCGGCGGCCAGGATGACTTGGCCTTTGACGGGCGCAGTTTCAGCCTCGACCAGACGGGCGCAATCGTCCAACAGCTCCCGGCTTTTGCCGAAAAGCTGAGTCTGGCGACCTGGCGACGCGGGCCCAAGGGGTGGGCGTGCGTTACCGCCGAACGCGCCGAGCCTGAAGCCGCCGCCGCGCTTGATTACGCCGCGATGATGCAAGCGGTCGGCGATTATGTTGACGCTAATGGATTTCCTGGCGTGTTGTTGGGCCTTTCCGGCGGGGTGGATAGCGCGCTGACCGCCGCCATCGCCGTCGACGCGCTCGGCGCCGAGCGCGTCTGGGCGGTCATGCTGCCTTTCCGTTATACCAGCAGCGATTCGCTCGCCGACGCTCGGCTGATCGCCAAGACGCTTGGCGTTCGCTATGACGAGATCGGCATCGATCCAGCCATGCGCGGTTTCCTGGACATGCTGAGCGGACCCTTTGCCGGGCTCGAGGCCGACGTCACCGAAGAAAACCTGCAATCACGGGCGCGCGGCGTCACGCTGATGGCGCTCTCGAACAAATTTGGGGCCTTGTTGCTGACGACCGGTAATAAATCCGAGATCGCCACTGGCTATGCGACGCTTTATGGCGATATGAGCGGCGGTTATAACCCGATCAAGGACCTCTATAAGACCGAGGTCTACGCCATCGCCCGTTGGCGAAATGCGCAAATCCCGCGCGGCGGAGCGGGGCCAGCCGGGATCGTCATCCCCGAGCGGGTGTTGTCGCGCGCGCCCAGCGCCGAGTTGCGGCCCAACCAGACCGATCAGGACAGCCTGCCGCCTTATGACATGCTCGATGCGATCTTGCGCGGACTGATCGAGCGCGACGAAAGCGTCGATATCATCGCCGCCCAGGGCTTTGACCGGGCCGTCGTTGCGCGGGTCGAGCGGCTCTTGCACCTCTCCGAATATAAACGCCGTCAAGCCGCCCCCGGCGTCAAGCTCGGTGCGCGCGCCTTTGGCCGCGACCGCCGTTATCCGATCAGCCACAAATGGCGCGAGGGGTAGGGGGATGGGTGGGGCGATCGAGGAAATGGACGACGCGCCGCTCACCTATGAAGACCTCGCGCGTATGCGGCGAACGCCGCGAGTGAAAATCATCCGCCGCGCGTTGGGACTGACCCAGGAAGACTTCGCCGCGCAATTTCGCATACCGATCGGCACATTGCGCGATTGGGAACAGGGCCGTAGCGCGCCCGACGCCGCCGCCAACGCCTTTTTGCGCGTCATCGCTCGCGAGCCGGACGCCGTTCGCCGCGCGTCGGGAGGTCTATGGAAATGAGTATTTTTCCAACAAGGAAAAGTGAGGGACGCACACGGGGCTTCGCTAACGTCGTGAACAGATTGTATTTTTCTATTATTTTGATGAGCTGCTCAATACTAAGCGCTTGCGTGCCGGTTACGAAATTGACTATTTCTAACATGTCAACTTATAAAATTTTTTTAGATACTCATAGGGGCGACATTGTCGTTGAACCCAACGCTGAGTCGCCGCCATTTTATGTACCTTATTTTGGACCAGGAAAAGGCTGGTTATATATTTCTACTGAATTTTGTAAAATTGTTTACAAATCACCGAATGACCCATCTCTTGCGAAAAGAATAGAAAAAAGGCATTTTCTTGGAATTGTGGTTCCGTTGATATTTAAAGACGACTTTAGTTTAGCTTTCGACAAGTCGTCCCCGATCGGCAAACATTTGGAATCAGTTAGTGCCGATTATGTTTTGGCGCCAATCTCAAATTGTACGACCTCCGACCCGTAAATCAGCCAAAGCCGAGCGATCCGCGCGCTCCCCCTTTCGCATTTGTAACGCGCGGCCCCCTTGCGCGCTCCATAAATATCAATAAAATAACATTGCTAATCGATATGGAGCCCCGTTCATGACTCGCCTCATTCCGACGACCGTTGCGGCAATT
Organism: Hyphomonadaceae bacterium UBA4763; assembly: GCA_002403455.1. Lineage (GTDB taxonomy): Bacteria > Pseudomonadota > Alphaproteobacteria > Caulobacterales > Aquidulcibacteraceae > UBA4763. The sequence continues at coordinate 16,300 of DHHV01000118.1, forward strand.
ACGCTTGCCTCAGGCCTCGCGCTCGGGGCCGGCCCGGCCTTCGCGCAGAGCGCCGCCCCGGAGGTCAAGCTTGACAATGTCGTTGGTCGCCTTGTTTGGCGCAATGCGCCGGGGCCGGTTCGCGTCACGATCGGGGAAGGGGCGTTCAAGCCCAAGCTTTCCCAATCGGGCGGCGTTTCCGCCATTCAAGGGCCGGATAACATTCGCCTCAGCCAATGCTCGACCCGCAACAATGTCACCCGGCTGCGGATCAATGATCGCGACATCCGTCTCGAAGAGCTCCCCGAAATCACCGTTACCGCCCCGGCCGAGGCGCGGCTGGTCATCGACGGCGGTGTGCTGTTCGGCGGCGGCGCGACGCTCGGGGCGGGCGATATCGGCCTCAGCAGCTGCGGGGATTTGCGCTTTGACGCCGTGCGCGCTCGCCTCGATGCGCGCGTGTCGGGGAGCGGCGATCTGCAGATTGGCCCCGTCGGCGGTCCGGCGAACCTTGCCGTCTCCGGGTCAGGCGACATTGCGATCGCCTCGATCGGCGCCGCCGCCGAGATCAGCGTGTCCGGTTCCGGCGATGTGGCGGCAGGCGCGATCGCTGGCCCGGCCGTTTTGTCGGTATCGGGATCGGGCGATGTCAAGGTTGGCGAAATTCGCGGCCGCGCCGACCTGTCCGTCTCCGGCTCAGGCGATATCGACTTCCAGAAGATCAGCGGCGCGGCCGATCTCTCGGTCAGCGGCTCGGGCGACATCGCGGGCGGCGCCATCCTCGGCCCGGCGACATTTTCGGTAACGGGCTCGGGCAATATTGCGGCAGGTTCAGTGACCGGCGCGATTGCCGCCGTTCTCAACGGCTCGGGCGAGGTCGACATTGCCGCAGGCGCCGCCGATCGCGTCAGCGTCACCGCCGGCGGGGCGAGCAGCTTTACTTTCCTCGGCGAGGCAAAAACCGCAGAGATCGAGGCGCATGGCGGCGCCGACGTGACGCTGGCGCGCGTCGCCACCCCGCCG
>DHHV01000006.1:0-4436 GCA_002403455.1 Hyphomonadaceae bacterium UBA4763
CGCGCACAAAATCGGGGTCGGCAAACCACAGGGTCAGATAATCCCCAACATAGATCGCTTGCGCCGCCGCGCCGAACGCCGCCGCCACCGCCTCATCCGGCTCGGGCGCCAAAATCGGCGCCTCGCGCGGCAGCCGCATCGCGAGCTGACCGTCCGCCGCGCGGGCAACGCTCAGCGGCCCGCTTTGGGTATCGAAAACTACCTCCTCGCCCTCAACGCCCAAATAATTCAGCGCCACAAAGCCGGAGGCAAAAGTCGCGTGGCCGCATAACGGCACTTCGATCGTTGGCGTAAACCAGCGCAGATCAAAACGCGCCGGCCCCGTGCGCACAATAAAGGCCGTCTCGGAGAGATTATTCTCCATCGCGATCTGCTGCATTTGGCGGGCGGGCAAGAACCGCTCGAGCGGCGTCACCGCCGCAGAATTGCCCGCGAACGGGGCGTCGGCAAACGCATCAATCTGAAAAAACGGCAATTTCATTGCATGATCCGTCAAAACAAGAGAACAAATGCGTTGTCAGCACCGTCGCCCGTTCGTCAAGCGTGACATTCGCGCCGCACTCGATCACTTCTTGACCGCGCGCATCTTGGCCGACTGAGGCTGACATGACACTGTCACACATTGTCGTTACCCGGCCCATTCAGCAGACATTTGCCTTTTGAGGGGGTTTTCATGCGGTTTGTCGGTGTCAGCGCGCTGGCGATTACGGCGGCGATGATGTGCTCAGGCGCCATTGCGCAAGAAGTCGCGGTCGAGGAAGACGAAGTTCTGCGCCAGCAGGAAATCGTCGTCACCACGCAGTTCCGCGAACAAAGCCTGCAAGAAGTGCCGATCAATATCACCGCTTATAATGGCGATTTCCTGGAATTGCTTGGCATTCGTGAATTTGATCAATTGTCGTTGTTCACACCGGGCCTTGTCGTTCAAAACCAAAGCCCGAACAACCCAGGTTTCGTGATCCGCGGCATTACCTCAGATTCAGGCGAAGCGACCATCGAACCGCGCGTGTCGATTTACCAAGACGGGGTGTCGATCGCCCGCTCGCGCGGCTCCTTCGTGCAATTGTTTGACCTGCAGCGCGTCGAAGTCGCCAAAGGCCCGCAATCGACCCTGTTTGGCCGCTCGGCGTTGATCGGCGCGATCAACATCATCCAGAATAAACCGGACGCGTCGCGTCTTAGCGGCAGCGCCAGCTTTGGCCTTGGCAATTTCGGCTTCCTCGAAGGCGAAGCCTTCATCAACATCCCGGTCATCCAGGACGAATTGGCGGTCCGCGTCGCTGGGCGCTATAACCGCCGCGATGGCGTTGTTGAGAACGTGTTCGGCACGTTCGATAACGCCAATGGCGATGACCTTAACGGCTTGCGCTCGGGCGCGATCCGCATTTCCGGCCGTTGGACGCCGAATGAGCGTTTCACCGGCGACGTCATCTTCAATTATCAACAAGACACCCCGCCCGGCACCGCGTTCAAATCCGGCACGTTCGCGCCGCCAGCAGGCGACACCAGCCCCTTCACCTTCGCCGCGCTGAACACTTTTGGCGGCTTCCTCGGCGGCGAAAGCCTCGGCCTCGACCGCGAAGTGTGGGGCGTTACCGCGCTCGCCCGGTATGAGTTGAGCGAATCGCTGACCTTCAAAGCCAATCTCGGCTATCGCGAATTCGACAGCCAAGAAGTGTTCGATCCGGACGGCTCCTCGCTGCCTTTCCTGGTGTTCGCCGAGCAAGCCACCGGCGAGCAATTCAGCTTTGACACCCGTCTCGAATACACCCCGAATGACCGCATTTCGGGCTTTTTCGGCCTTGGCATTTTCCAAGAGGACGGCGCCCAAGTCGTTCCGCTCGGCATTAACGAGCAAATCTTGGCCTCATTCGTTGCGCCGGGCGCCGCTTTCCCAATCCCGCTGTCGACGGCGCATTTCGAGACCATCGGCAATGTCGGCGACACCTTCTCGTTTGACATCTTCGCCGACGTCACTTTTGGCGTCACCGAGCGGCTCGACGTCACCGTCGGCGGTCGCTGGACGCGCGATGACAAGACCTCCGGCGCTTTCGCCACGCTCGATGGCGCGCCGAGCTTGCTCACCACCTTCTCGACGATTGGCGCGGTTAGCGCCATTCCGGGCCTTGGGCCGCTTGCCGGCACGTTGTTTGGTCAGCCCTTTGGGTTGCTCGCCCAGCCAACGCCGGGCACCGTTGAGACGAATGAGCAGTTCAACGGCTTTTCGTGGCGCGTCGTCGCCAATTACGAAGCGGCCGATTGGTTGAACACCTATTTTTCCTATGCGCGCGGTCGCCGACCGGAAGTCATCGAGGTGTCGCAAGGCGCCACCCCGATCATCACCCCGAACGCGACCTTTACCGCGCTGGTCGCCAATCCGGTGCCGCCGAGCTTTGACATTGTCGACGAAGAAACGGTCGACAGCTTTGAGGGCGGCGCCAAAGCCGTTCTGCTGAACGGCGAGCTGACCTTCGACGGCTCGGCCTTCTATTACATCTATCGCGACTTCCAAACGACAGTGCTCGATCCGTTGAACGGCACCACCGATGTGGTGAACGCCGGCCGCGCCACCTCTGTCGGCGTCGAAGGCCAAGTGTTCTGGCGCGCCCATGAATTCTTGGATGTTTTCGGCAATTACGGCTACAATCGCTCGCGTTTCCGCGGCGATAGCGTCTTCGCCGGCAATCAATTCCGCCTGTCGCCCGACCACAAGGTCTCGGCCGGCTTCAGCCTGCGCTTGCCGATCGATCAATGGGCGCTGGTCACGTTGACCCCGACCTATTCGTGGCAGAGCTCGGTGTTCTTCGACGACAATAACGATATCCCGGGCTCGGTCGGCAATACGGCGGACGCCGTTCAAGACGAGTTCCAGGACAGCTACGGCCTCTTCAACGTCCGCCTGCGTTTGTCGGCGCCGAGCGGGCTGTGGCAATTGGAGGCCTTTGCGGACAATATTCTCAACCGCGAATTCATTATCGACGCCGGCAATACTGGCGACATTTTCGGCATTCCGACCTTTATCCGCGGCAATCCGCGGCTGTTCGGCGTCCGCGCCAAGGTCACCTACTAAAAAAAGTCTCCCACGACCCCGCCGCGCCGTCAGCCGGCGGGGTTGTTCTTTGCTCGAGGCCTTCCCATGACCACGACTTCACGCCGCGATCTGTTGAAGCTGGGCGCCATCAGCTTTGGCGCGGCGGCGGCGGCTTGCACGCAGGCCAAGCCGCTGCTCCCTTATGAGGGATCGGTGACGTTCGCCCATGGGGTCGCCAGCGGCGATCCTGGGCTGGATCGCGTCGTTGTGTGGACGCGAGTTACCCCGCAGGCTGACGGGCCCGTGCCGGTGCGTTGGGTGGTGGCAAAGGACAAAGACCTCGCGCAGATCGTCAAACTCGGTGATTTCACCACCAATGCCGAGCGTGATTACACCGTCAAAGTCGACGTGACCGGCCTCAAGCCCGGCCTCGTCTATTATTACGGCTTTCAGGTCGGCGAGACCCGCTCCGTCGCCGGCCGCACCAAGACCTTGCCGCAAGGCGCCGTCGAGGCGGTCAATTTCGCCGTATGCTCCTGCTCGAATTACCCGTTCGGGTATTTCAACGGCTATGAGGCGATCGCCGCCCGCGCCGATGCGCTCGATGCGGTGCTGCATCTGGGCGATTACATCTATGAATATGGCGTCAATGGCTATGGCGGCGAAGTCGCGGCGCGGCTTGGTCGGGTCGTCGACCCCACGACCGAGATCGTCTCGTTGGACGATTACCGCAAGCGCCACGCGCTTTATAAATCCGATGCGGACCTGCAGGCGGCCCACGCCGCCGCGCCGTGGATCACCGTCTGGGACGACCACGAGATCACCAATAATCCCTGGCGCGATGGGGCAGAGAATCACGACCCCGATCAGAACGAAGGCGATTGGGAAACCCGCAAGCGCGTCGCCTTGCAGGCCTATTACGAGTGGATGCCGGTACGCGATCCGGCCGAGGGCGGTGCGCGCGAAGCGATTTACCGCAGCTTTCAGTTTGGCGACGTCGCCACCTTGATCATGCTGGAAACGCGCCTCGTCGGGCGCGATCTGCAATGGGATTATCTGACCGACATCCCGCCGCGCGAGACGGTGTACGACATCACCAATCCCGCCGCGCCGACGATCGTCACGGACCTCGCGGCCGCGCAAAGTTCCGGCGCGACGCTCGCGCGCCTGCCGACCCCGTTTGACCTGCGCAGCGGCGCGCCCGCGCCAGTGCTCGATTACGCGCAAGCCAGCGCTTTCGCCGCTGCGGGCGGCGCCCTCCCCGAGGGCTATCGCTATTTGCCGGACGTCGCCCGTTTTGAAAGCGAAAAACTCAATGACCCGGCCCGCGAAATGCTCGGCGCCGCGCAGCAGACCTGGGTCGGCCAGCAGCTCGCGGCTTCCGTCGCGGCTGGGGCCACCTGGC
>DHHV01000006.1:4735-33478 GCA_002403455.1 Hyphomonadaceae bacterium UBA4763
GGCTTCCGTCGCGGCTGGGACCACCTGGCAAGTGTTGGGCAACCAGATCATCATGGCGCGGGTGCAGGCGCCCGATATCGCCGGTCAACTGACCCCTGAACAATTCCAAGCGCTGGACCAGCAATGGCGAGGCTTTCGCCGGTTTGTCGAGCTGGCGCAGACCAATCTGCCCTTTAACACCAACGCCTGGGACGGCTATCCGGCCGCGCGCGAACGGCTCTATGACTCAATCAAAGCCACCAATGCGGCGAATGTGATCACCGTCACCGGCGACACCCACACCGCCTGGGCCAATGAGCTGTTCATGGCCGATGGCGCGACCCGGATCGGCGTTGAATTCGGAACGACGTCGATCACCTCGCCCGGTTTTGGGAACACGCTGGGGCCCTTGGGGATCCAGCTTGGGCCGCTGATGGAAGCGCGCAACAAAGAAGTCGTCTGGCACAATCCGAATGATCGCGGCTTTTTGTGGCTGAAACTTGCCAAAGATCGCGCCGAGGCCGAATTCCACGTCGTCAACAATATTGAGACCAAGAGCTTTGAGACCAAGCTCGACCGCGCCTTTGTCGTCACCCCGAGCGACGGGGCCACGGTCTCGGCATTGCAGGCCCGCGAAGCTTAATCGCGCGGTCTGTCGGGAGGGCATTGGGCCGCGTCGGGGGACGCGGCCCAATGATCTTTGAAGAGAGCAGGCAAATATAGTTATTCTTTTTTGTGAGGCAAAGCCGTTGCGGGCGACACTGTTAGATTTCCTAATTTGTAAGGCAAGATATCGCCGCGCTTGTTTCTTAATGCTGCTTGCCAAAAGTGGCATGTTTTTCTTTTATGTAAGCGGGCTGCCAAAGGGGTTTCCCTAAATCCGGAAAATCGGGGTGCTTCAGTTTGTCGATCGTCACGCGCAACATCGCCGATTTTGAGCCGATGGGCGTCGCCACACTCAATCCTTGGATCGAGAATTAAGCGAAATCAGACGGGTCGGGCGCGCAAGCGCCTTTCCGCCCCGCTCACTCCTGCCGCGTCTCGAGCGCCGCCAAGGCCGCCTCGGCTTGGGCGTCTTCGACCGTCAGCGGCGCGGCTGCTCGCGCCTTCGCGCGCTGCGCCAAAAACCCGATGATCGCCGCGAGCAGCACGAACGGGAACGCCCATAACGCCCAGGATTGAAGGTTCAGCCGCGGCCGATAGAGCACGCCTTCGCCATAGCGATCGGCAAAAAACGCCCGTACCTCGTTATCGCTGGCGCCGGCGGCGATTTGATCCCGCAAGATCCGGCGCATATCGAGCGCGATCGGCGCATTGGACTGGGCAATCGGCTCGGCAACGCATTGGACGCAGCGGATTTCGCGCTCGAGATTGCGCGCCCGCGCCTCTTGCGCCGGATCGGGCAGACTGGCGACCAGCGCCACGCCCATTAACAGCCCCGTCAGCGCGCCCATCTTCTACTCCGCCGCCACCGGCGCCGAGGCAGGAGCGCTCTTGCGCCTCCCGGCCGGCGCCCCGATTCGCAAGCGTCGCTCCGTCAGCGAGACCAGACCGCCCAGCGCCATCAGCCCAACGCCCCAAAAAACGAGATCAATCAACGGGTTCCAATAAACCCGCAGGGTCCAACGCCGCACCCCGTCCGCCCCGGCGTTTGGCTCGCCAAGCGCCACATAAAGATCGGAAAATCCGCGATTGCCGATTCCCACTTCGCTGGTCGGCATGCCGGCGACGGGGTAAAATCGCCGCTCCGGCTTAAGTTGCGCCAAGACCCGTTGGTCTTTTTCGATCGTCACGGTCCCGCGCTCCAGCGCATAATTGGGACCCGACCCCTGCTCGACGGCCTCCAGGCGCACACTGCGTCCGTAAAAAGCAGCGCTTTCGCCAATGCCAAGGCTGATCGTCGCTTCGAGCCGCATGCCGGTTTCGATCGTGGCGCCGAGCAGAAAAACCCCCGCCCCGATATGGGCGAGCGTCATGCCCCAGGCCGAAGCCGGCCGCGCCCGCAATCGTCGCCAAAACACGCCGGGGCCGGCGCGCCAATTGCCGCGCTGCAGCAATTCATAGAGCGTGCCCAGCACCAGCCAGGCCCCCAACCCCGCCCCGATCGCCGTCCAAATCGGCGCGCCGAACGCGGCCAGGGTCAAAGCCCCGATCGCCAAACACAAAGCCGCCAGCACGCTCAATTGCTGCAAGATCGGGGCGAGGGCCGCCCGCTTCCACGCCAATAACGGCGCAACAGGTAAAGCCAAAAACGCCATGCTCATCAATGGCGCGAAGGTCGCATTGAAATAAGGCGGTCCAACCGAGATTTGCCCGCCATTCACCGCCTCCAAAATCAACGGATAAATCGTGCCGAACAACACGGTGGCGGCCGCGACGCCAAGGAACAGATTATTGACGATCAGCGCGCTTTCGCGGCTGACAATCGCAAAGGGCGCAGGCGGCGCGTCATTGTTTCCGCTCCTCCACGCATAAAGCCCAAAGCCGGCGATGGCGGCGACGGCCATCAGGCCTAGCAACACCAGGCCCCGCTCCGGATCGAGCGCAAAAGCATGCACCGAGGTGATCGCCCCCGATCGCACCAAAAACGTGCCAAGGATAGACAGACAAAACCCGGTAATCGCCAGCAATACCGTCGATTGCGCCAGGGCCCCGCGCTTTTCCGCCGCGCTGGCTGAATGGATCAGCGCCAACGCCGCCAGCCAAGGCATAAAGCTCGCATTTTCGACCGGGTCCCAGAACCACCAGCCGCCCCAGCCCAGCTCATAATACGCCCAATAGGCGCCCAGCCCTATGCCGATGCTCAAGAATATCCAGGCCGCCAACGCCCAGGGCCGCATTTGCCGCGCCCAGGCCGCATCGGTGCGCCCCTCGATCATGCCGGCCAAGGCCAAGGAATAGGCGAAAGAAAGACCGACATAGCCCAAATATAAAAATGGCGGATGGAACGCGAGCGCCGGGTCCTGCAATAACGGGTTAAGATCAGCGCCTGACCCCGGCGCCGGGTTCAACCGCGCAAACGGATTTGACGTGAACAACATATAGCCGAGCGACAGCGCCGACACCGCCCCTTGCACGCCGATGGCGCGCGCCCGCAAAGACGGGCTCATCGAGCCGCCAAACCACGCCGCGCAAGCCGCAAATCCCGCCGCAATCAGGCACCAGAGCAGCATCGAGCCTTCGTGATTGCCCCAGGTCCCGGCGATTTTATACAAGAGCGGCTTGGCGACATGGCTATTGGCCGCGACATTGGCGACCGAAAAATCCGAGCGGATATAGGCTGCCGCCAAGCTCGCAAACGCCACCGCCACCAGCAGGAACGCCGCTTCCGCGAGCCGGCTCACGCCAGCTTGCGCGCCGGCGCCGCGCCGCGCGGCGAAAATGCCAAGACCAGCTTGCGCCAGCGCCAAGGCAAACGCCAATATTGCCGCGAAATGGCCAAGTTCAACGCTCATGGCGCACTGCTTTCACGCGCCGGCGGGCCGCGCCATTGACCGGCTTCTTCCAGCGCTTTTTGCACTTCTTTTGGCACATAGGTCTCGTCATGCTTGGCGATAATCCGGTCGGCCTCGAACACGCCGTCGGCGCCAAAGCGACCTTCGACCAGCGCCCCTTCGCCTTCGCCGAACAAATCGGGGGTGACGCCCTGATAGCGGACCGGGACGCTCGCCGCGCCGTCGGTGACGGCAAAGCTGATGCGCCCGTCTTCCCCGCGCTGGATCGAACCTTCAGCGACGAGGCCGCCCAACCGCGCGCGTTTGGCGGTTTTGGCGATGTCGAGCTCCGGGCTCGACGGGGCGTAGAAATAGGCGGCTGAATCCTGAACGGCGGTCGCCGTCAAGACGGCCGCGCCGCCCAATACGAGGACCCCGGCGCCTAAAGCCCATAATCTTTTCGTGCGTGCGCGCATCGCGCTCAACTCCTTGTTATTGCACCGCTATTGGCGGCGTCTCGCTCGCGAGAAACTGCGCCGCCATGCTGCGTCGCGGATCATTTTCCGGCAAATCTTGCGCTGCTTTTGTCCACCATTCGCGGGCCGCCTCATTGTCGCCGGCCTGCAGCGCGGCCATGCCAAAGAAGAATTTTGGTTCGCCCAAGCTCGGATCAAGCCCCAAGGCGTTTTCGAACAATGTCCGCGCCTGCGCCGTCACTCCATTATCGCGCCGCACGAGGGCCGCGCCCAGGGCGCTCATGAGGAACGGATTGGCGCTGGCCCGCGCCAAAGCCGCCGTCAGCGCCGACACCGCCTCTTTCTCGCGCCCCATTTCAGTTTGGATCTGGCCGAGCAGATAAAGCGGCGTCGGGTCTTGCGGGAAGCTGGCCGCTCGGTGCTCCAGAAACAATATCAAATCCTCGGGCGTGGCGGAGAGATTGCCCGGATTGTCGGGATTGGCGGTGATATCGGCGTCGATTTGGGCGCGGATGCGCTCCAGCCGCAAGGCATAAGGCGCATCGGGTTTTCCCGGCGCGCCAAGCAAAAAATAAAGCCCAAAGGCCCCCAAACCCGCTACTCCCGCCCCGGCGATCGCCAAAAAGGCTGGCGTTTTGCCGTGGGACAATGGCGCGTTTTGCCCCGCTTTCGCGCGCGCGAGCGCTCGGCCAATTTCCAGCCGCGCCGCCTTTGCCGCCTCAGCACTGATCAAGTCTTGCGCAAGATCGCGCTCCAGCGCCGAAAGTCTTGCCCGCGCCGCGTCTTCGTCGGCCGAAATGGCCCTGTTATTGTTGCTCAAACCGCGGCCAACGCCCAGCGCCACCCAAGCGGCCGCAGCGCTCGTCAAAACCAAGGCAGCAATCCAAAACGCCACGCTTTTTCCTGTCAAATCAACATGGTAGCAATTGCCGTCGGCCAAGACCGCAACGAGCTTTCTTACGCAGCTTGAGCGACGTTGGTTTTCAGCGCGTCTTCAGGTATTTTGCAAAGCGACTAATCAACGCGGGGCAGGGTCAATTCGGCCCGAAGCCCGCCCAAATCGGACTGACCAAGCTTCAGCGACCCGCCATAGGCGCGCGCGAGCTCATCGACAATCGATAAGCCGAGGCCCGATCCCGGCGCTGTTTCATCCAGCCGAACGCCACGTTTGAGCGCGGCGGCCTGTTCGTCGGCAGTGAGGCCCGCCCCATCATCTTCGACGATAAGACGAAGAAAATCAGCATCTTGCGCATTCAACCGCGCTTCGACCAAGCCGCCGCCATATTTGCAGGCGTTATCGAGAAGATTCCCCGCAAGGTCGTCAAAGTCTTGCCGCTCGCCCCGGAAAAACAGCGAAGGACCAGGCTCCAGCCGGACTTGGACGCCCTCGCGGGCATAAAGCTTTTGGTGCAACCGCACGAGGTCTTCGAGCGCCAATCGCGCCTCGCATCTTGCCCCAAATGCCTCAGCCCGGGCGGCAGCCTGCGCGCGGCGCAAATAATGCTCGACACTATCGCGCATCGCATCTGCCTGCCGGATTACCAAAGGCGATAAAAGCAGATCTTCATGCGCGCGCGCTTCGTTCAATAGCACCGCGATTGGCGTCTTTAATGCATGAGCAAGATTGCCGACATGCGTACGCGCGCGCTCGACAATATCACGATTACTATCGATCAACCCGTTCAATTCGGCCGCCAAGGGCCGCACTTCGCGCGGATGCGGCCCGCCAAGCCGGGGAACACGCCCGTTTCGCACCGCCGCAACTTCCGCCTCCAGATCGCGCAGCGGCGCCAGTCCCCAACGCACTTGGGCGGCAACGGCGCCGATCATTCCGAGCGTTAAAGCGGCAAACGCGGCGCCGATCGTCAAGGCAAAATTCCTTGCACTTTCAGCACCTTCGCGGCGATCGGCGGCGGCGGCGAGGACGATCGGCAGATCGCCGCGCGCCGGGTCGCTCAAGGCGATCGCGGTGGCGAGCACCCGCAAGGGTTCGCCATTGGGACCAGCGAGCGCGATGGCGCGGCGATTGCCGGGATTTGCCTTCAAATCGGCCAGAAACGGCGCCGGGAGAATGAGGCCTTCATCCCACAGCGAGCGCGACTGGGCGAGCGATTGGGCGCCAGCCCCGAGATCGGCGATCGCTGTCCAATAACGTCCCGAAAAGGCGTGGTTAAAGCGCGGATCGTTGGGCGGATCTTCGAGGGCGAGTTGGTTTTCGGCCCATTCGATATCGGTCGTCAAATTCTCTAAAACAGCGCTCAATTCTCGGTCGAGCGCATCGGTAATTGACCGACTATAGAGCGTGGACAACGCCCAGCCTGCCAAAGTCAACACGGCGGCGCACCATAACGCCGCAATCAAGAACAAGCGTAAACCCAAGGACATGCTGGCGTGGGTCGGTAATCTCAGTCTATCTTGCTGATCACGCATGCGCTTGCGAGGGATCGATCAAGCGATAGCCAAGGCCGCGCTCGGTCGAAATCCGATCCTGGCCGATTTTCTTCCGCAGCCGGCCGATGAACACTTCGATTGTGTTGGAATCGCGGTCAAAATCCTGGTCGTAAATATGCTCAACCAATTCCGTGCGCGACACGACCCGGCCCTGATGGTGCATGAGATAGGCCAAGACTTTATATTCATGCGAGGTCAATTTGATCGGGGCGCCGTCAAGACTGGCGCGCGCTGCCCGCGTATCAACCGTTAAAGCGCCGCATTCCAGCGAGGCGCTGGCGTGACCTGCGGCGCGCCGCACCAAAGCCCGCAGTCGCGCCAGTAATTCTTCATGGTGAAACGGCTTGGTCAAATAGTCATCAGCGCCAGCGTCAAAACCAGCGACTTTCTCGCTCCAGCGATCGCGCGCCGTCAGAATTAATACAGGCGTCGTCATCTTGGCGCGACGCCAATGTTCAAGCACGCGCACCCCATCGATTTTAGGCAAACCAAGGTCAAGCACAATGGCGTCATAGGTCTCGGTCTCGCCGAGATATTGACCTTCTTCTCCATCGCCGGCTTGATCGACGGCATAACCTGAATCAGTCAAAGTGCGGGCGATCTGACGGCGCAAATCTGGTTCATCTTCGATCAGTAAAATACGCATGGATTAATTTCCGCCTTGGGATAAGACTTGGCCAGAGCGCGCATCGACTTGAAAATCAATGCGGCGACCGTCTTCGGTCAGCCACCGGATGCGATAGACGGGCCGATTGCCTTGGCTGTTGAGGTCGGCGTCCAACATCCGCCCTGGCGCGCGCGCATTGACGCGTTGGATAATTGTCCGCAACGGCAATACCTCTTCGCCTGTGGGAGAAGAGGCGTTTTCTCGCCGTTGATATTGCGCAGCGGCTTGGCCGGCGGGCAGGGCCGCGAGCAGTATCGCCAATGCGAAAAGAAAGTTCTTGTTCATGGGAAAGGTTTTGCCATGTCGCACCTGAACCAATGTTGAATACCCCGTCATGACGCATTCACCCATGATTGGGGATATCGAGAACGATCCCACAGGCTTTACAATGAACGGCGTCGTAATCGTGATCGAGCAAGGCGCATTGCGGGCAGCGATGCTTGACCTTGCCGCCGGTAAACAAGGCTTGCCCCAGGCGAACAAACAAGGTGACGCCGACGAGCATAATGCCAATCGATAGTAGACGTCCCCAAGATCCTTTCAAGGTGATGTCGCCAAAGCCGGTGGTGGTGATGGTCGTTACCGTAAAATAAAATGCATCAAGATAATTACCAACCGCCGGATTGATTTTGACTTGTGTTGCGTAAACCAACCCCGTCATCAAAAACAGCGCCGTCACCAAGTTTACGGCAGCATCGATCACTTGCTCATGCCGCGCGAACCATTTGACTCGCCGCCGCAAGGTGTTTTCCACCAGCGGACTGTGCCAAAATGACACGCCGCGCAAGACTCGCAAAAATCCAAAATTGCCGAACGCGCCCGGAAACAATAAGGACGCAATAACAATTAAATCAATCGCTACCAAAGGTCGAAACCAACCCCATTTCAAGCGCGGCGGAACCGTTAGACGCGCCAAAACATCCAAAACCAGAAACACAGCGATAGCGTAGTCTAACGCCAATACCCACGCCGTCTCTGGCAAGAACGGTCCGGCAAAGAAAAAAGCGATGATCGCCACGTCCAACGCCACCAACAACCAGCGAAATCGTTGCGCGCTGGCGCTGTCGCCGAGATAAAGATGACGCAATAAAGCGCGCAAAGATCGGCGTCGCGGCGCAGCGGCGGAGGCGATTTCGGGCGTGACCATCGCGCGTCAGAAACGCAATTTCGGGCAAATTGGCAAGCGCAAGGGCCGTTTTAAGCGGCAATAAGCGACACTCAAGGAGGAATTAGCCGCCATGAACGAGGCGATTTTGGTGCTGGACCAGGGCACAACGTCGAGCCGGGCGATCGTTTTTGCCCAAAATGGCGCCATTCTGGCGCTCGCGCAGCAGGAATTTCCGCAAATTTACCCCGCGCCGGGCTGGGTCGAGCATGATCCGGAGGCGATTTGGCAGAGTTCATTGGCGGTTTTGCGCCGCGCTTTGGCCGCCGCCAGCGCCAAAGGCGCGCAGATTTTGGGGCTCGGGATCGCCAATCAGCGCGAGACAAGTCTTATCTGGCGGCGCGATAATGGCCAGACCTTCGGCAATGCGCTGGTCTGGCAAGACCGCCGAACGGCCGAACGCTGCGCGTATTTGCGCCAAAACGGCGCCGAGAACACCGTGTCGGCGCGCACCGGATTGCTGCTCGATCCCTATTTTTCGGCGACGAAAATCGGCTGGATTCTCGATGCGCATGACGGCGCAAGAGCGGCGGCGCAGGCCGGGCAATTGGCGTTTGGCACCGTCGACTGCTTCCTTTTGTGGCGTCTGACGGGGGGAAAAATCCACGCGACCGACGCCGCCAATGCGGCGCGGACCGCGCTTTTTGATATTCATGCCCAAGACTGGGACGATGATCTCTGCGCGTTGTTCGGCGCGCCGCGCGCGCTATTGCCGGCGGTCAAAGACAATGCGAGCCGGTTTGGCGATACCCATCCGGATATCTTCGGACGGGCTTTGCCCATTCTCGCCATGGTTGGCGACCAGCAAGGCGCGCTGATCGGCCAGGGCGCGCTTGCGCCAGGCGACGTCAAAAGCACCTATGGAACGGGGTGCTTTGTGGTGTTGAACACGGGCGAGCAGGCGCTGTCCTCGCGCAATCGCTTGCTGACCACAATTGCTTATCGCCTGGATGGGCGCGTTACCTACGCGCTGGAGGGCTCTATTTTCATTGCCGGCGCGGCGGTGCAATGGCTGCGCGATGGGCTGGGGATTATCGCCTCGGCGGCGGAAACCGAGGCGCTGGCGCGCTCGGCCGATCCCGATCACGGCGTTATCTTGGTGCCGGCCTTTACCGGTTTGGGCGCGCCGCATTGGGCGGCAAAGGCGCGTGGCGCGATTTTTGGGCTGACGCGCGCAAGCGGCAAGCGCGAATTGGCCCGCGCCGCGCTGGAGGCCGCCGCGTTCCAAACGGCTGATTTGCTGGCGGCGATGGCGGAAGACGGCGCAGCGCCCAAGCATTTGAATGTCGATGGCGGCATGGTCGGCAATGATTGGTTTTGCGGGTTCTTGGCCGATTGTCTTGGTCTGCCTGTGCATCGGCCGCAGATCATGGAAACAACGGCTTTGGGCGCGGCGATGCTGGCGGGGGTGAGCGGCGGGCTGTTTGGCTCGTTAGAGGAAGCCGCGCAAATGGCGCGGCCCGAGCGGGCCTTTGCGCCGATGATGGAGGACGCCGAGCGGCAAAAACGCTTGCGGCAATGGCGTCGGGCGGTGCGCTTGACCTTGGCGGCGGCGGACGAAGATCACGCGTGAAAATGAATATCCATTCATCAAGAAAATCAAATTGTTAGCCAAAAATTTTTCGACGGAAGTTGTGTATTCCGCCGTTAAACAGAGCGGAACAGGAAGAAAGGCAAGCGTGTTACAGTTTGCGCAACGCGCTCTCTCAAGACGCGCGCTAGCTTCCTTGTCCTATTTTGTGGCGATGACCAGGAGACGGATATGAATCTTTTGAAAACCCTGCCATTATTGGCGATCGGTCTTGGCGTGCTGATCAGCGCCGATTTGGGCGCGAGCGCGGCGCAGGCGCAAGAAGGCAAACGTCAGCGCCAGATCGAGGGCCAGGCCTCCGGCCCGCGCGGCACGGTGACGGGAACCCGCCAGACAACGCGCGAACCAGGCGCGCTGAACCGCAGCACGACCATTTCCGGCGGGAATGGGAAGTCAACGACGCTCGACCAAAGCCGCCAACGCGATCGCGCGGCCGGCACGGCCAGCGCAAACCGCACCCGCGTCTTTGGCGATGGAACAACGCGCCAGGTTGATAAATCGGCGCAACGCGGCGAACCAGGTCAAGTGTCGGGAACGCGGACGGTGACCGGGCGCGATGGCCAGACCCGCAGCCAATCGGGCAGTGTTGCAACGACGCGCACCGAAAACGGCTTCAACCGTCAAGCGACAGTCGACACCGAGCGCGGCGCTGCGACGACCAATGTGGATGTCGCTCGCACCGACACCGGCTTTACCCGCAGCCAAACGACGACCGGCCCCGACGGCAATGTCGTCACCCGCAATGACGAGGTGGCGCGCGATCCGGAAACCGGCGCGGTGTTTCGCAATCGAAGCACGACTTTCCCGGATGGGACCAGCGCCTCGGCAACCACAACGCGCAGCGTCGATCCGGAAACCGGGGCGGCGACCAAGACGGTCAGCGGCGCGACCCGCGCCGGCGAGCCCTTTAGCGGGCAACGCGTCATCACCCGCACCGAAAACGGCGTCGCCGTCACCCGGACGGTGACCGGTCCGAATGGCGAGACCCGCACCCAAACCGGCTCGGCGCAGAAATCGCCCGATCCGCAATAAGTTGCCGCTTGGGCTTGCGGCGGGTCCGCCCTCTCTCTCTCCGCCGTGAGCCCGCTAGTGGTTCGTTTCTGACATTTGCTTCCCTTGCCTCAAAGCAAACGGCAAATGTTGGAGTCATAAGAACCACTAGCAAAATCAGGGGTAGCGTGGAGCGTTCTGATTTGACGTTTGATGCAATGCCTTGGGCTGCAGGGGGATCAAACGTCAAATCCGCTCCACGCGCTCGGGCGTCCGAACCCGGACGCCCGAGTCGTGTTTTGGGGCGGGTTGAGGTGAGTGGCTCAGTCCATGTTAGACGTTGTCGATGAACGGATCGAGCGTAAGCCGGAGCAGCGCCAAATCTTCTGGACGCGACAATCGATGATCACCGTCTTTGATTAGCGTCAGGCGAACATCAGTGCTGGCGAGGCGCTCGACCAATTCCAGACTTTGCGCCCAGGGCACATCGGGGTCTTGCTGGCCATGCAGGATGCGCACGGGCGCGTGGATCGGGATCGAATTGTCCATGATCAAATGCTGGCGGGCGTCCTCGATCAGCGCGCGAGTGATGGGGGTCGGAGCCGGGTCATAAGCAGAGGGGCGGCAATACACCCCGTCGCGCAGGATGGCGGCGCGGATCTCGTCCGGAAACGCTCGCCATATCAGCCGCTCGGTAAAATCCGGCGCCGGGGCGACCAAGGCGAGGCCGGCGATGCGCGCCGGCAAGCGCAGCGCCGCCAAGAGCGCGATCCAGCCGCCCATGGAGGAGCCAACCAAGATAAGTGGACCCTGCGTCAACGCTTTGATCGCGGCGAGCGCGTCAGCTAGCCATAAACTGATCGTCCCGTCGGCGAAATCGCCGGCCGAGCGGCCATGTCCGGAATAATCGACCAGCAGCGCGCCGTCGCCGCGACGGAGAGCATGTTCTAACACCAATTGGGCTTTGGCGCCGGAGATGTCAGAGCGAAAGCCGCTCAGCCACACGAAAGTGCGGTGCGGCGAAAGCTGCGGCGGGCAATATTGATAATAAAGCCGCGCGCCATGGGCCGCGGTAAGCCAATCGGTGCGGATAAAAGCGGGTGTGAAATCGGGATCGGACACGCGCTGGCGTCAGCTTTCCGGGACGTACAGCGCGCCGCCCGTAGCGGCGAATTCGGCGGCCTTGGCAGCAAGGCCGTCCTCGCGCGCTTGCAAAGCGGCGGCGTAATCGCGCACGTCCTGGGTGATCTTCATCGAGCAGAATTTCGGCCCGCACATCGAGCAAAAATGCGCGACCTTATGGGCTTCTTTGGGCAGGGTCTCGTCGTGAAAATCCTTGGCGGTGTCGGGGTCAAGGCTGAGATTGAACTGGTCGGTCCAACGAAACTCAAAGCGGGCGTCGGACAAGGCGTCGTCGCGGATTTGCGCGGCCGGATGGCCTTTGGCGAGGTCGGCGGCGTGGGCGGCGATCTTATAAGTGATCACGCCGGTTTTGACATCGTCGCGGTCGGGCAGGCCCAGATGCTCTTTCGGCGTGACATAGCACAGCATCGCCGTGCCAAACCAACCGATCATCGCCGCGCCTATGCCCGAGGTGATGTGATCATAACCGGGAGCGATATCGGTGGTGAGCGGCCCTAGGGTATAAAACGGCGCTTCGCCGCAGATGGCCAATTGCTTGTCCATATTGGCTTTGATCTTGTGCATCGGCACATGGCCGGGCCCCTCGATCATCACTTGGCAGCCCTTGGCCCAGGCGATCTTGGTGAGCTCGCCCAGCGTCTCGAGCTCGGCAAATTGGGCGGCGTCATTGGCGTCGGCGATTGAGCCGGGCCGCAAGCCATCGCCGAGGCTGAACGAGACGTCATATCGGCGCATGATGTCGCAAATGTCGGCAAAGCGCTCGTAAAGGAAATTCTCGCGGTGATGGGCAAGGCACCATTTGGCGAGGATCGAGCCGCCGCGCGAGACGATCCCGGTCTTGCGCCGCGCCGTCAGCGGCACATAGGCCAGCCGCACGCCGGCATGGATGGTGAAATAGTCAACGCCTTGCTCGCATTGTTCGATCAGGGTGTCTTTATAGACCTCCCAGTCGAGTTTGGCGGGATCGCCATGCACTTTTTCGAGCGCCTGGTAGATCGGCACCGTGCCGATCGGAACCGGCGCATTGCGCAAAATCCATTCGCGCGTGTTGTGGATATTGCGGCCCGTCGAAAGGTCCATGACGGTGTCGGCGCCCCAGCGAATCGCCCAGACCATTTTCTCGACTTCTTCCTCGATCGAGGAGGCGACCGCCGAATTGCCGATATTGGCGTTGATTTTCACAAGGAAATTGCGGCCGATGATCATCGGCTCGAGTTCGGCATGGTTGATATTGGCCGGGATGATGGCGCGGCCGCGGGCGATCTCGTCGCGGACGAATTCCGGGGTGATGAAGGCGGGGAGGGCGGCGCCGAAGCTGTCGCCATCGGCGAGCTTGGCATGCGCTTCGGCAAGGGCTTGCTTGCGGCCAAGATTTTCGCGCGCGGCGACGTAGATCATCTCTTGGGTGATCATGCCGGCGCGGGCAAATTCGAGCTGGGTGATCGGCGCTGCGCCGACGCCGCGCAAGGGTTGGTGGCGAAGCGGGAATTCGCGCGCGAGCCGCTCGCCGGTCGCATAGCCATTGTCTTCTGGTTTGACATGGCGCCCCGCATAGGGCTCGACGCCGCCGCGCGCGCGCACCCAATCGGCGCGGGGGCGGGCCAAGCCTTTTTCGACATCGATGGCGGCGTTGGGATCGGTATAGGGGCCCGAGCAATCATAGACCGGCACGGGGGAGAGCGCTTCGTCCGACAAGTCGATCATCCGCACGGGCACGCGCAAGCTTGGGTCGCGATCGGGCGCGACATAGGTCTTGCGGCTGGCGGGGAGGGGGCCGGTCGTCACCCCGATCGGGGCAAGCGGGCTCAGCGTGTCGGGCATGGCGATACCTCCGGCGCGCGGAATAGGGGGATAAGGGGGGTCGGCGGGACGAAGAGCGCGCTATTCCCGTCCCTCCGCCGGTCATCCGCGCGTTGAACGCGGCTTTCCGGATCAGGTTCTAAGGGTGCTCGCAGCGGGCGTAACGCGCGATCTCAGCCGGTTGCCGACCGGCGCCCCTCGGTGATGACAATTGCATGACATAGCGCGCGCCTTGGCGCAAGCCGTGATGGCTCAAGTGTGTCTGCCGGATCGGTCATGGGGAGTGATATGAACCGCGCCATATTGGCAGCGCAACGCTTGACATCGTGCAAGCGTTTTTCTCATCTCCCGCCGCATGACGATCCATCTTTCCTCTAGCGTTGAGACGCCCGCGCGCAAACCCTTCCTCCTTCCCGGCGAGACCGGCCTTTGGGAGGTCGTGGTCGGCATGGAGGTGCACGCGCAGGTCGCCTCGAAGTCGAAATTGTTTTCAGCCGCCTCGGCCGAATATGGCGGCGCGCCGAACGCCCATGTCAGCTTTGTCGATGCCGCGATGCCAGGCATGTTGCCGGTCATCAACCGGTTTTGTGTCGAGCAAGCGGTGCGGACGGGCCTTGCGCTCGGCGCCAAAATCAATCGCTGGTCGCGCTTTGACCGCAAGAATTACTTCTATCCTGATCTGCCGCAAGGCTATCAGATCAGCCAATACAAGGACCCGGTCGTCGGCGAAGGCGTGTTGAGCGTCGATATGGACGACGGCGCGCGCTTTGACGTGCGCATCGAGCGCATCCATCTGGAGCAAGACGCCGGCAAGTCGATCCACGATCTTGATCCGCGCGCGACCTTTGTCGACCTCAATCGGGCCGGTGTGGCGCTGATGGAAATCGTCTCTTTTCCCGATATCCGCGCGCCGGAAGAGGGGGCGGCCTATTTGAAGAAATTGCGGGCGATTTTGCGTGCGATCGGGACCTGCGACGGCAATATGGATGAGGGCTCGATGCGCGCCGACGTCAATGTGTCGGTGCGCCGGCCGGGCGCCCCGCTCGGCACCAGATGCGAGATCAAGAACGTCAATTCCATGCGCTTTGTGGCGCAAGCCATTGATTTTGAAGCGCGCCGGCAGATCGAGATTCTGGAATCGGGCGGGGTGATTCGGCAAGAGACGCGGCTGTTTAACGCCCAAACCGGCGAGACGCGCGCCTTGCGATCCAAGGAAGACGCACCCGATTACCGCTATTTCCCGGATCCGGATTTGTTGCCGTTGGAGCTGGAGGAAGCCTGGATCGAAGCGATCCGTTTGAGCCTGCCCGAGCTTCCCGACGCCAAGCGCGCCCGCTTCATGGCCGATTATGGGTTGTCGTTTTATGATGCGCGCGTGCTGACGGCCGATGCCGAACGGGCGCAATTTTACGAAGCGGTCGCGGCCGGGCGCGATCCAAAAATCGCCGCCAATTGGGTCTCCGTGGAATTGTTCGGCCGCCTGAACAAGGAAGACAAGGAGATTAGCGATAGCCCGGTGTCGGCCGACGCTTTGGGCGGGCTGTTGGACTTGATTGCCGATGGCACGATATCGGGGAAGATCGCCAAGGACGTCTTTGAAAAAATGTGGGCGGGCGAGGGCGGCGCCGCCGCGATCGTTGAGCGCGAGGGCTTGCGCCAGATCACTGATGTCGGCGCGATCGAAGCGGCGATCGATGCGCTGATCGCCGCCAATCCGGACAAGCTTGATGAAGTCAAAGCCAAGCCGAAAGCGCTCGGCTGGTGGGTCGGGCAAGTGATGAAGGCGACCGGCGGCAAGGCCAATCCGGGCGCGGTCAATGATATACTGAAAGCGAAGTTGGGAATCGCGGACTAAACGCTATTCGTCGCAGCCCCCGTTCCGGTCGCGTAACGAATTACCCCTGATTGGCGTCAATATCAAAGTGATAGACGTCGTGGCGGACGCCAAATTTTGCATAGAGCGCAATCGCTGCGGCGTCTTCGGGATGAGCCTGGACAAAAATCCCAGCACCCCCTTGTGCTTGAGCAAGGGCGCCAAGCGCGCCGATCAATCGCGTCGCGATTCCTTGGCGGCGAAAGGGGGCGGCGACGGCCAAATCGTATAGGTAGAATTCGCGACGCTCTTGCTCGAATTTGGGCAGATCATAGGCAATCAGACCGCCCACCACGTCGGCGCCTCTGATCGCCGCCAGCGCGATGAAAAAAGGCGCGCTTAAGAGCTCCGCCGAATAGACCGCCGATGGCGCGCGGGCGACATAGGTTTCGGGGTCTTCAAACGCCTCGGCAAACAACGCGCGGACGCGGTCCAATACAAGGACATCGCGCGGTCCAAGTCGCTGAATGCGCATGTCAGGATCGGTCACCGAATTGTCTCAACCCTATGGAGCATGGCCCGCGGTTTTCAGCGCGCCTGTTCGCTCGGCCCGGGCCATATACCGGCGTTTAACGGGGAGCGCTGGCCTCTGCCCAAATCGGCGAGCGCGGCCGGCGCAAGTCCAATAACTTGGTCGACGATGTATAAGGGGCGCGCTTTCTGCGTGAGATAAATCCGTCCGACATATTCGCCAATCACGGCCAGAACCGCAAATTGCATGGCGCTGGAGAACGAGATCAAGATCATCAGACTGGTCCAGCCTGAAATAACGTCGAAAAACAGCCACGAGACCAGCGCATAAACAATGACGATCAGCATGATCGCGAACAGCAAGGCCGATATCTGCGCGGCGAACCGTAAAGGCAGCATGGAAAAGCCCATGAATGCATGGCTGGCGAGGCGCAGCATTTCGCGCAACGGATATTTCGTTTCACCAGCAAAGCGGGCGTCGCGGTCATATTCGAACGGAACTTGCTTGAATCCGATCCACGCCACCATGCCGCGAATGAAGCGATCAGTTTCGGGCATCGCCACAAGGGCCTTGGCGATTCGCGCCGTCATCAGGCGAAAATCACCTGCATCCAATGGCAGATCAATGTCAGCCGATCGCGACAGCAAACGGTAAAACGCGGCGGCGGACAATTTCTTGAACAAGGTCTCGCCTTTACGCTGGCGACGCAGCCCATAGACGACGTCAGCGCCTTGCGCCCGTAAGGTTTCGGCCATCGGCCCGAGCAATTCAGGCGGGTCCTGCAAATCGGCGTCGATGACGAATACCAGCGCGCCTTGCGCCGCGGCAAGGCCGGCGGTCAGCGCCAATTGATGGCCATGATTGCGCGAGAGCCTGATGAGGCGCAAATGCGGATCGGCGGAAGCGGCGGCCTGCATGCGCGCCCAAGTGCCATCGCGCGAGCCGTCATCAACTAAAACCAATTCGTAGTCGTGAGCGAAACACGCCTGAACAGACAAGCGAACGCGCCGCAACAGCTCGTCGAGCCCATCCTGTTCATTAAAGCATGGCACGACCACAGAGATAGCCGGCAACCCACCGTTAGAATGAGCAAAGCCGAACTCCGAGCGTGCGCCCACGAAACTGTCGCCCATCTGCCCCCTCCCGTCCAGTCACCCCTTGTGACGAAAAACCCATATAAAAAAAACCATGAAGTTAACTATGGGCAAAACAACCATAACGATCACGAGTCCGATATAATCGGGCACGCCAACTCGCGGGGCAAAATTTCCGATTACGACCTGCGAGACCAACAGACCTGTGATAATCGTTATTACGAAACGTAGAAGTTGATCGCCATCGCGCCAATCGCGCTTGAATGTATATATTGAGTGAAGAAAATATTGGACAAATATCGCAATTAATAATGCAATACTGGATGACGGCGTGCTGGCGATCGAAAAAATCCGCGATAAAATAAAAAAGCTTCCGGCATAGATGGAGGCTACTAGTATACCGCTAATCGCGTAGCGCGCTCCCGTCCATGAGAAGATTGCAGATAGGTCGATCATATGCAATACCGCCGCCGACGTAACCGAAGGAAAGTACGCCATTGCAGCGTAGTTTTAAGGCGACACTCTACAATGTCCAGTCCCCGACGTGGCGTTTAGCACTTGATTGGGTGATCTGGGTCGGATTGATCCTTGCCCTCTTGATGTTGGCGACAAGTATTTTTTATGGCTTGCAAATAGGCCATTGGCGCCATGACGCGTTCTTGTACATCAGCAAGGACGTCGCGGCGCTCAAGGTGCAACAAGAAGGAAGGTGGCTTAACTATTTACTTTTTGACGTTTTGCAGTTCATTCCAGGACATCTTGCTTGGTTTCTTAATTTAATATTTATTGGCGTCGGTTTTTATTTGGTGTCCAAAGAGCTCGGCTTTTCTGCATTACATTCGTCTATTTTTACACTTTGTTGTATCATGTTTCCTGGATTACATGAGCAAAACACGTGGCCAGTAACATCTCTTCCCGCATCCGTTTTATTTTTGATTGCCGTTATGGCCATTACCAGAATAAGCTGGCTTTTGACTCCTGCTTTTGGAATCTTGTTTTTTGCAACAATACCATCCCTTTATTTTATCTTACCCCTGGCGATATTGAAAAACTACGAAGATAAATCCTGGCGCGGTTTCTTGGCTATGGCGGGAAAGGGTGTTTTGTGGGGCTTCGGCATGATCGCTGGGTATTTGGTGTCGGCTTTCTACAATTGGCAAAAATTTGGGATGTTTGGCTTTGAAGTTGCTTCCTGGCGAGATCCGCACCCGGCGCATGACCTCGCTTCGCTTTCGGCCAATGTCGCTCGATACGCCGAATTATTCACCGGACATGTATTCGAGTGGCTTCCAACCTGGGGTGTATGGTCACTTTTATTGACTATTGTTTTTGTGGGGGCTGGAATAATTGCAGATAGAAAAATAAAGCCGGATTTTATTGTCAAAACATCCTACGTAATCGTCGTTATGATTTCCCCTTATTTGGTTCTATTGGGCATTGGAATTCTGCTTCAGTTTCGGTCGCTGTTGCCAATGGCGGTAGGAATACTTGCATTCCCCGCGATCCTTGCGCCAGCGCATGCACGGCAAGTTGTAATGGCGCTTTTGATTTTCGGAATTGGCCTTCCATCTGGGTGGACGAGTTTGCAAGGCACACGTTGGTATTCGGAATTTACAAGGATAAATGTCCGCAATGTCGAAGAAGCCCTACCGCGTCGACCAAGCGCGTATTCTTATTTAGTTGTCGATATTCCAGATATTGAAGGGTATGTAAAAGGGATTCAGGATCAAATGCCAAGTGGTTTGAGTCCCCTGTACTATCAGGAATTTATGACGCAGCCAGATCGAGTGATTTCGGCATTTACAGAGCTCGGCGCTCAGACAATCATTCCATGTCAAATATGGAACCACGAGAAGTGTTCCATTATTCGCGCTCGGATCGCGGATGGGACTGCTTGTGAAGACAATCTTGGACAGGTTTGCGTAATTGGCATGGAAGAAAATTATCTTTTGGTTTCAATGCGACCTTAAATCTTACTTTGGCCAGTGAGGCATTACCGCCGCCCAAACAACCGCTCGACATCGGCAAGCTTCAGTTCAACATAAGTCGGCCGCCCATGATTGCATTGGCCAGAATGGGGCGTCGCCTCCATTTCGCGCAATAACGCGTTCATTTCAGCCGCCGACAACACACGACCCGCGCGAACCGAGCCGTGGCACGCCATGCTGGCGCAGACCTCGAACAGGCGTTCCTGCAGGCTCAAGGCGCGGTCCATGTCCAACAGCTCATCGGCCAGGTCGCGCGCCAGTGCGGCGGCGTCGACGCGGCCAAGCAAAGCAGGGATTTCCGTGATGGCGATCGCGCCTGGTCCAAATGGCTCGACGACCAGGCCAAGGCTGGCCAATTCCGCCGCCCGGGCAAGCAACGCTTCCCGTTCCGCCGCGCCCAACTCGGCAATCGCCGGGATCAGCAAAGTTTGCCGCGCAATGCCCTGCGCCGCCAATTGGGCTTTCATCCGCTCATAAACGAGGCGCTCATGGGCGGCGTGTTGATCGACGATCACAATGCCGTCGGCGGTCTGCGCAATGATATAGGTCGCGTGGACTTGGCCGCGCGCCACGCCGAGCGGAAACTCCGGTTCGGGCGCATGCGGGATGGGGGCTGGGGCCGGGTCGACGCGGGCGCTGGGCGCCTCGAAGGTCGGCAGAGCCGCCTCGGCGAATCCGGGAACGGCATGCAGCGCGCGAGCCGCCAACGGCGCTGGGCTTTGCCAAGGGCGCGGCGACGCGCGGGGCAAGGGAGGGGGCATGGCGCGGGGGCGCATGGCGCCCAAGGCTGCGTCGGCGATGGTGGTGGCGGCGCGATGGCCTTGCGCGCCCAGCCCATGCCGCAACGCCCCAATGATCACGCCGCGCACAAGCCCGGGATCGCGAAAGCGCACCTCGCTTTTGGCCGGATGGACGTTCACATCGACCTCCTCGGCCGGCAGATCGACAAACAAGACAGCGGCCGGATAGCGGTCCTGGGCCAAAAAATCCTGATAGGCCGCGCGCAAAACCCCCGTCAGCATTTTGTCGCGGACGGGTCGGTCATTGACATAGAGGAATTGATGCGCGGCGCTGGCCCGCGCCGCCGTGGGCAGGCCGGCAAAGCCGCTGACCCGCAAGCCGTCGCGGGTGACTTCGATCTCGATGGCGTTATCGGCGAAATCGCCGCCAAGCACGGCGCGCAGCCGCGCCAACCGCCCTTGTTTGTCTTGGGTTTCCGCCGCCAAGCGCAGCGCAACGCGCCCGTTCTGGGTGAGCGTAAACGCTGCTGTCGGGCGGGCCATGCCGATGCGCTTGACATGGTCAAGGATCGCCGCACTCTCGGACCGCTCGGATTTGAGAAATTTCAGCCGCGCCGGGGTTGCCTGGAAAAGATCGCGCACTTCAACGACCGTGCCCGACTTGGTCAGGCCGAAGGCCTGGGCTGGCATTGGTCCTTCCACGAGGCCGCGATGAACGGCGATGCGGGCGGAATCACCGCTTTGGGTTTTCGAGAGGATCGATAAACGCGCCACCGCGCCGATCGAGGGGAGCGCTTCGCCGCGAAAACCTAAAGTCGCGATGTTAAGCAGATCGGCGCGGCCATCCTCGTCCACCCGCAATTTTGAGGTCGCATGTCGCTCGATCGCCAGGCGCAAATCGCCTTCGTCCATGCCAGCGCCGTCATCTTCGACCCGGATTAGATCAACCCCGCCGCCGGCAATATCGATCCGCACCGCGCGCGCGCCCGCGTCAAGGGCGTTGTCGACCAATTCGCGCACCACGGCGGCCGGGCGCTCGATCACCTCGCCCGCAGCGATTTGGTTGATGACATCAGGCGGCAAACGCAGAATCGACATGCAGAGAGCATAGCGCGCCGGACGCGGACGCCCAAATCGATGTGGATGTACGTTTTTTGTTCTTGACAAAAGCGGAACATTCCCTCAAATGGAACAAGAACGTTGGAGGAACATATGGTCGAAATTGGGTCTGTTGCCGCATCTTGTGGCGCGTCGGATGTGGAATTGTCGTTTGCCGGGCGGCGAGGGGCGGCTTATCGCTTCGCCGCGCTGCCGATTGAGGAAAAACGCCAAGAGCCAGGCGCGCTGATCTTTGCGACGCAGGATTGTCTGGGCTTGCGGCCGCTCCTGGTGCGGGCGGCTGATGAAGCGGATGGGGCGGATTTGTGGCGAAAGGCGCGTGAAATGGGCGCGAGCGTCGTGCTGATGCGACCGACCGCCAGCCGGCAGGTCGCCGAGGCCGTCGCGGCCGATATCGTCTCGGTGTTTCAGCCGCCGCTGAATAAATGGATGATGTAGAGTTATGGCGCGCACCGGCGCGCTGCAATCGCCGCATTGCGGCATGCGACTTTAGAAGGGGTATAATATTTCGTAAAAAGTCGCCGAATGTGAAAGCGTATGCCGTGCAGAGGCTTTTAAGAGGTGGCGGCTTCTGCATTTAGACCTTTGTACAATGACGTTATGCCGCGCGGCGTTTTCCCGCATTTTCGCAGGTGCACAAATTTATACATCCGCCGCATCGCCTTTGCCATTCCTGGCGGCGATGATGCGGAGGAAGTGTTATGTTGCGGACATTGATTGGGTGCGCGGCGCTCACGGCGGGGATCGGGCTCTGTGAAGCGGCGC
Source organism: Hyphomonadaceae bacterium UBA4763 (assembly GCA_002403455.1). Lineage (GTDB taxonomy): Bacteria > Pseudomonadota > Alphaproteobacteria > Caulobacterales > Aquidulcibacteraceae > UBA4763. The sequence goes on from DHHV01000006.1 coordinate 26,483, forward strand.
AAGCGCAGAGCTTTTTTGAGGATCGCCTGATGATCCGGGCGCGCGCGATCGCGGTCGTCCCGCTCGAGAGCGGTGAGATCGAAGCGATCGGCGGTGATGTGGAGGTGTCCAACCGCGTGGTGCCGGAAGTCGACTTCACCTGGTTCTTTACGGATAACTTCGCGGTGGAATTGATCGCGGCGATCAATCCGCATGACGTTGCCGCCGTCGGCACCGCCGTCGGGGATATCGATCTTGGCAGCGTGTGGTTATTGCCGCCGACCTTGAGCCTTCAATATCACGTGCCGTTTTCCAACGGCTTCAAGCCCTATGTCGGGATCGGCGCCAATCTGACGGTGTTTTTCAACGGCAATTTGCCAGATGATCCGACCAGCCCGGTGACAAGCATCGATTATGGCGTCGATTTTGGCTGGTCGGTCCAAGGCGGGTTTGACTGGTTCTTCAATAACAAGAATTGGGGGATCAATGTCGACTTCAAATATCTGCGGCTCGATAAGGATGTGAATATCGGCACGGTGATCGGACCGATTGAGGCTGCCGTTGAACTCAATCCGATTATCGCCAGCGTCGGTGTTGCCTATCGCTTTTGATGATCGGCATTGCGCGATGAGCTGATTCTACGTTAACCGGCCTGCCATTGCCATGTGGGCGATGGCGGCCGGGGACGCTCGATTGATGCAGGACTGGAGTTTGGCGACGCCCGATGGCCGCTTGGCTGGGTATCGGTTCGGACCGAAGCCGCAGCCGGACGTGGTGTTTCTCCACGCCAACGGGTTCACCGCGCGCACCTATCAATCGTTGCTGGCGCCGATGGCCCCGGGATTGACGCTGCTCGCTTATGATCAGCGCGGCCATGGGCGCTCGCAGCTGCCGATCGCGCCAAAGCGCTTGCAGAATTGGGCGGTGTTCCGGGATGATTTGATCGCGGTTCTCGAGGCAGTTGCCCCCAATGGCGCGGTGTTGGCGGGGCATTCCTTGGGCGCCAATGTCGCGATGATGGCGGCGTTGAAGCGCCCCGATCTCGTGCGCGGCTTGGCGTTGGCCGAGCCCGTTATATTGCCGGAACTGACCTATTTGGCGTTCGCTTTGCCGGGCATGGTGATGTGGTCGCGGCAATCTCTTCCTATCGCCGCCCGGGCCCGCAAACGCCGCGCCCAGTTTGACAGCCGCGAACAGGCGTTTGACGGCTACAACCGACGCCCGCCCTTTTCCTTATGGCGTGAGCCGTTTTTGGCCGATTATCTTGCGGAAGGACTTATTGAGCGAGAATCCGGTTTTGAGCTTGCCTGCGTTCCGCGCTGGGAGGCGGCGATTTATGCAGCCCAACGACACCACCCATGGTCGGCGATTGGCCCGCAATTTCCCGCGACGATATTGTTACGGGGCGATGTTCAGTCGACCTGCGTCGAGCCGGCAGCGCGCAAAATAATGCTCAAATCGCCAGCGATATCTGTTGAAACCATTCGCGGCGCGTCGCACTTTTTGCCGATGGAGCGGCCTTATCTGCTGCGCAACGCCATTACCCGCGTCATCGACATGTTGGAAAATGGCCTGGAGCCAAAGCGGCGCGATTACGGCGCCGGGTGATGGGGAATTTGTGACGAACGCCGCATCAGAACAACCCCGGGCGGTGCGCGAGCAAGTCGGCTTGGCTTGCATTGCGTGGGAAGACGCCAATCTGAAAGCGGCGGGAAAGCCCTGCTTTCCGTCGTGATTACTGCGATAGAATAAAGCCGGCGCAGGGGGGCAGCCCCTGCGCTTCATTTTTATTCTCTATCAGCTCGACTTGCGGCCCATCATCATGTCGAGCTGGCGCTGCATTAAATCCATTTGCGCGCGCATTTGCGACATCATATCGAAATCGCCTGGCTTCGAGGCGGTTTTCGGATCGGCCATGGTTTTGTAAGCCTGAGCATAGTTTTGCATCATCGGGCCGAACAGCTTCATGCTTTGCTCATAAAGCGCCATATTCGAGCGCACCGTATCTTCCAGATTGGTGGGGAACATCGCTCCCGCCGCCATCGGAAAGCCCGGCATCGCGGGCATAAAGGTTTTTTGCAATTGGTCGCGCAATTGTTCTTGCTGCTTGGCGAAGGCTTCCATGCTCATGTCGAGATAACCCGGCACCAAGGCCTGAATCGAATCGCCATAAAACCGGATCATCTGACGCAAGAAATTGATCGGCAGCAGATTTTCGCCGCGGCTTTCATATTCGACGATGATTTGGGTTAAAACTGAGCGGGTGATGTCTTCGCCGGATTTGGCGTCCTGCACGATGAAATCGACGCCGTCTTTAACGAGCGCGCTCAGATGATCGAGCGTCACATAGGCGCTGGTCGACGTGTCATATAATCGCCGATTGGCGTATTTTTTAATGACGACGGGCTGGCCGGTCAATTTTTGGTCAATTGCTGTTTTTTGGTCCGCCATGATACGCGCCTTTGCTGGAGAAGCGGTTCAACCCATTGGGTCGCCGCTGTCGAACTGCTTTCGGATGACCCTTTATGATGTCCCGTGACGGGTTGTTATTCGGCCGGATCTCCGGTCAACCCGGAACGCAATCCAAAACAGATAATCAGTTTTTACCGCCTTTGTCCTGCGGCGTTGTGATCAACTCGGCGTTTGCGCGGAAAAATTGTGCGTCGCACTCTTTCATTTCCACCGCCACAAGCGCCACGCTGCGGATGATCTCTAATGGCTTATCATTAGACGTCACCAAACAGCTACCGCATCTCGGCTTGCAGCGACGTTAATTTCCCGTATGACAAGGCCGCCATTGATCGGCTTTTACTGCGCCTTTTGCGGCGATACCAAATCGGGAGATTTTACGCCATGGGTCATGTCGTCATCGTCAGCGCGGCGCGCACGGCTGTCGGATCGTTCAACGGCGCGTTCGCCAATGTGCCGGCGCATGAACTGGGCAAAACCGCGATCCAGGCGGCGCTGACGCGCGCCAAGATCGATGGCGCGGAAGTCTCCGAAGTGGTGCTGGGCCAAGTGCTGACGGCGGCGCAAGGCCAAAATCCGGCCCGCCAGGCCTCGATCGCCGCCGGCATTCCAAAAGAGGCGCCGGCCTGGGGGCTCAACCAAGTCTGCGGATCGGGTCTGCGCGCCGTTGCGACCGGCTATCAGCAAATCCTTGCGGGCGACGCCGACATTGTCGTGGCGGGCGGCCAAGAAAGCATGAGCCTTGCCCCGCATGCCCAGCATTTGCGCAGCGGCGTCAAAATGGGCGATTACCAAATGGTCGACACCATGATCCGCGATGGCTTGTGGGATGCGTTTAACGGTTATCACATGGGCGTCACCGCCGAAAATGTCGCGGAGAAATGGCAGATCAACCGCGATCAGCAAGACGAATTCGCCACCCGCTCGCAGAACAAAGCCGAAGCCGCTCGCGCCGCCGGCAAGTTCAAGGACGAAATCGCGCCTTTCACGATCGCCTCGAAAAAAGGCGATATCGTTGTCGCCGATGACGAATATATCCGCGCCGGCGCAACGCTCGAAGCGGCCGCCAAGCTGAAGGCCGTGTTTAAGAAAGATGGCGGCGTCACCGCCGGCAACGCCTCAGGCTTGAATGACGGCGCGGCGGTGCTCGTGCTGATGCGCGAAGAAGACGCCGCTCGGCGCGGGCTGACGCCGCTGGCGCGGATCGCGTCTTGGGCGTCGGCTGGGGTTGATCCGGCGGTGATGGGAACCGGGCCGATCCCGGCGTCGCGCAAAGCGCTGGAAAAAGCCGGCTGGAAGGTAGCTGACCTTGACCTCGTCGAGGCCAATGAGGCGTTTGCCGCGCAAGCCTGCGCAGTCAACAAAGACATGGGCTGGGACCCAGAGATTGTCAACGTCAATGGCGGCGCAATCGCAATCGGCCACCCGATCGGCGCCTCGGGCGCGCGGATACTGACGACGCTGCTCTATGAAATGGGCCGGCGCGACGCCAAAAAGGGGCTGGCGACCTTGTGCATCGGCGGCGGCATGGGCATCGCGCTCTGCGTCGAGCGCTAAAGGATCCCCGCCATGCGTTTTGACGGCTCGCGCGATTATGTCGCCACGCGAGATTTGACGATCGCGGTCAACGCCGCGATCGCGCTGCAGCGGCCGTTATTGATCAAGGGCGAGCCGGGCACCGGCAAAACCGTGTTGGCGATTGAAATCGCCAAAGCGCTCAAGGCGCCCTTGATCGAATGGCATATCAAATCAACGACGAAGGCTCATCAGGGCCTCTATGAATATGACGCGGTGTCGCGTTTACGCGACAGCCAATTGGGCGATCCACGCGTCTCCGACGTCGCCAATTACATCAAGCGCGGCAAATTATGGGAGGCCTTCATATCGGCGCAGCGCCCCGTTCTGCTGATCGATGAGATCGACAAGGCCGATATCGAATTTCCCAATGATTTGCTGCAAGAACTCGATCGCATGGAGTTCTATGTTTACGAGACGGGCGAGACGATCAAAGCGGCTGTCCGCCCCATCGTGGTCATTACATCCAACAATGAAAAAGAATTGCCCGACGCGTTCTTGCGGCGTTGCTTTTTTCATTACATTAAATTTCCCGATGACGAGACCATGCGCGCAATCATCGACGTGCATTTTCCGGGCATCCAGTCGCGATTGGTCGGCGAAGCGCTGCGAGTCTTTTACGATCTACGCCAGGCGCCGGGCTTAAAGAAAAAGCCCTCGACCTCGGAATTGCTGGATTGGCTGAAATTGCTGGTCGCCGATGAGGTCGACCCGGAAACATTGCGCGAGCGCGATCCGACCAAAATGCTGCCGCCGCTCTATGGCGCGTTGCTGAAGAACGAGCAGGATGTGCATCTGCTCGAGCGGTTGGCGTTTCTGGCGCGGCGCGAAGCGCGCAATGGCTGAGATGACGTGCGTACAAAGGAGCGCAGCATGACGAATTGGCGCAGGTTGAGGCGCATGCTGGCGACGGCGCTCGCTTTGGTCGCGTTGGGGATGCTGCCTCCCTTCGCGCTTGCACAGGAAGAGGAAGCGACCGCTGCGGTCATCGCGGGAGAGTCGGTCGCGCGGATCGAAGCCCTGCGGGCGCGCGCCGACGTCGCCGCCGCCTTTCGCTTCTTTCAGGCCGAAGAGACCCGCAATCTCGGCGATCTGGTCACGCTGACGCAAATACCGGCGCCGCCCTTTGGCGAAGGCCCGCGCGGGGAAAAACTGGCGCAAATGCTGCGCGAGGCGGGCGCCGATGACGTCTCGATCGATGAAATCGGCAATGTGATCGCCACGCGGCGCGGCCGCGCCGGCGCAAGGGGCGGCGCCCCCGTCGTCGCCTTTGCCGCCCATATCGACACGGTCTTTCCGGCCGAGACCGATGTGAGCGTGCGCAATGAGGGCAATGTCTTCAGCGCGCCAGGGATTGGCGACAATACGCGCGGCCTGGTGGCGCTGCTGTCGGTTTTGCGCGGGCTCAACGCCGCCAACATCCAGACCGCGGGCGATCTTTTATTCATCGGCACGGTCGGCGAAGAGGGGCTGGGCGATCTGCGCGGCGTCAAGCATTTGTTCAGTGAAGATGGCCCGCGCATCGACCGCTTGATCGCGATTGACGGCGGCGCCAGCGATGCGGTGGTCGCCCATGCGATCGGCTCGCATCGCTATCGGGTCGAGTTCACCGGACCTGGCGGGCATTCCTGGGGCGCGTTTGGCACGGCCAATCCGGCCCATGCTTTGGGCCGCGCCATCGCGGTTTTTTCGGAAAAAGCCGCCGCGATCACCGCGCAAGGCCCGCGCGCCAGTTTCAATGTCGGCCGTCTCGGCGGCGGCGCCTCGGTCAATGCGGTGCCGTCGAGCGTGTGGTTCGAAGTCGACATGCGCTCTGGCGAGCAGGCGCAGATCGATGCGCTCGATGCGGCGTTGCGCTCCGCCGTTGCGGAAGCGGTCGAGGCTGAAAACGCCTGGGCGAGCCTTGGCGATCCAATCCGCGCCGAGTTGGTTGCCGTCGGCCAGCGTCCAGCCGGCCGGGGCGATGAAAGCGCCAGCCTGGTGCAGGCCGCTTTCGCCGCCATCGCCAGCGAAGGCTTTGAGCCGAAAGCGCTCGCCTCCTCGACCGACGCCAATATTGCGATCGCGCGCGGACTGCCGGCCATTACGCTGTCGCGCGGCGGGCGCGGTGGGCGCGCGCATGCCCCCGATGAGTTCTGGGTCAACGAGAACCAGCATGTCGCGCTGAATGTGCTGTTATTGGTGGCGTTGGCGGAAGCGGGAATCGCCGAGCGATAGGCGTAAGCTCCTGCATTTCACCCCGCCAAAGCCGGCCAGGACTGAAAATGCTTGGAGAGCTTTAGTCCCTGGCCCTGATAATGCGAGCCGTTTTCGCCATAGAGCCGATCGGGGCGCTCGGATAAAGCTTCAAACACCAGTTTGCCGACGACCTGGCTGTGGTCGAGGATGAAGGGCACATCGCGCGAGCGAACTTCCAGCACGGCGCGCGCCCCCGGCGCGATCAGGCCAAAGCCGGGATCGAAAAAGCCGGCGTAATGGGCGCGAAATTCGCCCAATTCCGGCGCGATCGGGGCCATTTCGGCTGCCTCCAGCCCGCCGATCGTCACATTTTCGCGCGAGGCGAGAATGTAAAACTCGCCGGGATCAAGCACGATGCGGCGGTTCTCGGCATGCAACGGCTCCCAATAACGCGTCGGATCATGGCCGTTGACGCGCGCAAGGTCCAACACGCCGACATGGCGGCGGGCGCGATAGCCGACCGGGCCGGGCCGATCGAGATCGATCGAAAAGCTCGCCTCGCGAATCGGATCGATAGGGCCACGGCGAAAGCGCGCCTGGTTCAAGCGATCGCCGGCGCGCGCCAAAATCGAAAATGTCCGCGGACAAATCTCGGCGTAAAGCGGACCGCAATAGCCGGCCGGGGCGGCGTCAAAGGCGCTGGCCCCGTCGCAAATCAGCCGCGTAAACACATCGATTCGCCCCGTGGAGCTTTTTGGATTGGCGGCGCAAGCAATGTCGGCGGGGGGGGGGGGG
>DHHV01000006.1:33790-34027 GCA_002403455.1 Hyphomonadaceae bacterium UBA4763
GGGGGGGGGGGGAGCCGCTCCATCAGCGGCGCGAGATAGACGCAGCCCGTCTCCAAGACGGCGCCGCGCGTCAGATCGATCTCATGCATCACCAAATCTGGCGTGAGCCGATCCGCCACTGGGGCTGGCCCGGGCAAAAAGCTTGCCCGCAACCGATAGGCAACGCGACCAAGACGCAGATCAAGGCTTGCCGGCTGGACCTGGTCGGGCGCAAAAGCGGCGTCGGCGGCGATCGCG
>DHHV01000006.1:34338-35059 GCA_002403455.1 Hyphomonadaceae bacterium UBA4763
GCGGCGTCGGCGGCGATCGCGCCTTGCGCGATCAGGCGGGCGATCGCGCGGTCGGGCAGAACGCCGGCGGGCGAGGGGGCGGTCGGAAGCGGCTCGATCATGCGGCCTTGTTGCGTCTTGACCGCGCCGACGCAAGCCTGTTGTGCTGGCGGCTTATGCTTTGTTCGGTGACGTAATTTGCTTGCCCATGACCAAAATGCCTGCGCCTGACCGCCAAAACCGCCCATGGGCGATGCAGACCGAGCTTGTGCGCGCCGGGCTGGCGCGCACGGCGTTTGGCGAGACCTCCGAAGCGCTGTTTTTGAATAGCGGTTTTACCTATGCGAGCGCGGCCGAAGCCGAAGCGCGCTTTACCGGCGAGGCGCAAGGCTATGTCTATTCGCGCTACGCCAATCCCAGTCTCTCGATGCTGGAGGCGCGGCTCTGCGCGCTGGAAGGGGCCGAAAGCTGCCGGCTGACGGCGTCCGGGATGGCGGCGGTGCATGCCGCGCTGATGTGCCAATTGAGCGCCGGCGAGCGCGTCGTCGCGCAGCGCGCTTTGTTCAGCTCCTGCCGGTGGATCCTCGATCATCTCGCGCCGAAATGGGGCATCCGGGTTGATTATGTCGACGGGATCGATCTTGAGCAATGGCGCGCGGCGCTGGCGACGCCCGCCAAAGCCGTGCTGATCGAGAGCCCCTCCAATCCGATGTTGGACCTTGTCGACATCGCCGCCGTCGCG
>DHHV01000006.1:35369-62173 GCA_002403455.1 Hyphomonadaceae bacterium UBA4763
TCGACATCGCCGCCGTCGCGGCGCTGGCCAAACCATCCGGCGCGCGGGTGATCGTCGACAATGTCTTCGCAACGCCGGTCCTGCAAAAGCCGTTGGCGTTGGGCGCCGATATCGTCGTTTACTCAACGACAAAGCATATGGACGGCCATGGTCGCACCCTTGGCGGGGCGATTTTGGGGACCCGCGCTTGGGTCGAAGAGGAATTGCAGCCCTTCGTGCGGCATACGGGGCCCGCCATGTCGCCCTTTACCGCTTGGATCGTGCTGAAAGGGATGGAGACATTGGCCTTGCGGGTTGGGCAAGCCAGCGCCAGCGCCGCCGCGCTCGCTGCGGCAATCAAACCCCATCCAGCCATCGCCGCCATCGCGTATCCCGGCGATGTGGATCATCCGCACGCGGCGCTGGCGCGCGCACAAATGGCGAGCGGCGGGCCGCTCTTAGCCATCACGTTACGGGGCGGCAAGAAGGCGGCGTTCGCGTTTCTGGATGCGCTGCGGCTCGTCGATATTTCCAACAATTTGGGCGATTCGCGCAGTCTGGCGACGCATCCGGCGACGACCACCCATCGCACGCTGACGCCGGAAGAGCGCGCGCATTTAGGGATTGGCGATGGAGCGGTACGGCTCTCCATCGGGCTGGAAGCGGTTGAAGATTTGCGCGCCGATATCGGCGCAGCGCTCGACGCGGCCTTGGCCGCCGGCGCCGGCAAAGGGGCGTGAGCATGCGGTTTCCCTATGAGCAAGAAACCAAAGGCATTGTGGTGCGGGTCTATCCGGCCTTCTCGCAGGATCATTCCGATCCCGAGGCGCATCGCTATTTTTGGACCTATACGATCGAAATCGCCAATCGCGGCGATCGGGTCGTGCAGCTTTTGCGCCGGCATTGGCGCATTACCGACGCCAACGGGCAGACCCAGGAAGTGATTGGCGACGGCGTCGTTGGCGAACAGCCGACGCTTGGTCCTGGCGAGCGGTTTCGCTATACCAGCGGCGCGCCGCTGCCGACGCCGTCCGGTATGATGGCCGGCGCCTATTTGATGACCGATTCGACGGGGCGCAAATTCGAAGTGGCGATCCCAGCCTTCTCGCTCGATCTGCCCGATGCGCGCCCGGCGGTGAATTAGTCCCGGCGCTGCGCGCCAGCTTACGGCGCGATTTCGACCCGGAAGGTCTCCATCACCGGATTGGCGAGCATTTTCTGCGCCATGTCGGTCGCCAGCGCCTCGGCTTGCTCGGCGCTCGCCGCATTGAGGTCGATCTCGATCACCCGGCCGACGCGCACGTCATTGACGGCGGTAAAGCCCAGCATCGAGAGGCCCTGCTGAACAGCTTTGCCTTGCGGATCGAGCACCCCGTTTTTCAGCATGACATGAACGCGCGCTTTCATCTCAACCCTCCGCTTGACGCAAAATTCCCAAGCGCCGCGCGACTTCCGCATAGCCCTCGGTCAGATCGCCAAGATCGCGGCGAAAAATGTCTTTGTCCAGGCGCCGATTGTCGTTGGTAAGGTCCCATAGGCGGCAGGAATCGGGGCTGATCTCGTCGGCGAGCACAGTGCGCAGCATGTCGCCGTCTTCCAGGCGGCCATATTCCACCTTGAAATCGACCAGACGAATGCCGACCGCCGAGAACATGCCCGACATATAATCATTGATCCGCAAGGTCATAGCGATCATGTCGTCGATCTCTTGGGTCGTTGCCCAATTAAACGCGGTGATATGTTCTTCCGAAACCATCGGATCGCCGGCTTCGTCATTTTTCCAAAAGAATTCGATGATCGAGCGCGGCATCGGCGTGCCCTCGGGGACATTGAATCGCTTGGAAAAGGTCCCGGCCGCCACATTGCGACAGACGACTTCGAGCGGGATCATCTCAACCGCTTTGATCAATTGCTCGCGCATATTGATGCGGCGAATAAAATGGGTCGGCACGCCGATCCCATTCAAGTGAGTCATAATAAATTCAGAAATGCGGTTGTTGAGAACGCCTTTGCCGTCAATGATCGCATGTTTTTGGGCGTTATTGGCGGTGGCGTCGTCCTTGAAATATTGCACCAACGTGCCAGGCTCTGGCCCTTCATACAAAATCTTGGCCTTGCCTTCATAGATTTTACGGCGACGCGACATCAGAATATCTCCAGCGATCGTGGGAAAATTGCGCGGCTAAACACGGCGAAAGCACTTGGATTGGCAAATCCATCAACGCGCACGCACGACGGCATATTGAACACATAGCTGAGCCTTGGCGGCGTGACAATGGCGCGCTCTGCGACCTCCGGCGCGCTTGCCGCCCAAGGCGCGCATGGGTAGGACAAGTCGCGTAGGCTCAAGGCTGGAGGAGGCGATCCGATGACGACATTTGATGACCGCGAGCAGGCGTTTGAAGCGAAATTCGCCCATGACGAGGAATTGGCGTTCAAGGCGCAAGCGCGCCGCGACAAATTAATGGGCATGTGGGTCGCCGATCTGTTAGGCCTTACCGGCGATGATGCGCAAGCCTACGCCAAAACCGTCGTGATGGCCGATCTTGCAGAACCTGGCGATGAAGACGTGCTCGGCAAATTACGCAGCGATCTCGATGCGGCCGGCAAAAATCCAGGCGATGCGATGTTGCGGGCCAAGCTCGAGGAGCTGCATAGCCTCGCCAAACGGCAATTGATGACCGAATAATCGAAGGGGCCAAAGGCCGCGCCGAGACCTCAGCGCGGCCTCCCCGATTTTTAGTATCGGCCGATCACCTCGATGCCCCACAGCGGCGGCTCATTGAGGAAGCCGGTGAAATTGTTGAAATCGACCGCGCCCTGGAACGAAATATTATTCGTAATATTTCGGCCGAAAGCGGCAATCTCAAAGCGACCGTCACCAGATTGATATCCCGCCCGCAGGCCGCCTTCCAACGTGAAATCGTCGGAGAATTCGGCTGACTCATAGAGGAAGAAATTGACGCGGCTGCGATAGGCCCAATCGGTGAAGGCAAAAATCTCGCCGCCGAACATCGGGATGCTATAACGCAATGTCCAATTGGCGATCCAACGCGGCGCATTCGGCAAGGGATTGCCATCGATCAACGCATTGCCGGTTAGGGGATTGATCGGATCGAGCACCGTGCATGGCGAGCCGCAAATGCCGACTTCCAAATCGGGGTCTTGAATTTCGGTGCGATTAAAGCTGACGCCGGTCGTTACCAGCAGGCGCTCAATTGGCTCGAACTGGGTCTCAAATTCAAAGCCGAGCCCGCGCGTCTGATCGGCGTTCAGCAATTGGTTGAAATTGCCCGCTCCGCCGACGGCGGTAAGCTGTTGGTCGTCGAGATCGAACCAAAAGCCCGACACGCTATAGCGGCCGATATTGCCGGGCAGGCGCCCTTTGATCCCGCCTTCCAGCGACAAATTGCGCTCGGTATCGGCCACCGTCACGACATTGCCGAACAAGATCCGCCCTTGAATGGCGGGCGCGCGGAAGCTGGAGGCGGCCCGCACATAGACATTGGTCGAATCGGTGACGGCGTAGGTCGCACTGACATCCCAGGAAAACGCGCCGTCTTCGGGATTGGCGGTGAGACCCAACAGGGCGCCCGACCCAAACGGCCCGACCAGCCGGCTGGCGGTGAAGTCTTTTCGTTCATCGGAGAACCGGATGCCGCCGGCGATCGATAGCCGCTCCGTCACGGCAATGTCGACCGCGCCAAACAACGCCCAGGCGAAGGTCTCTTGGTTCTGCACCGCCAGGCCGTTTTGGATCGACCCCGCCAGTGTGTCGAAGCTGAACGAAGTGATGTCCAAGTCTTCGTAGAACAGGAAGAAGCCGGCGGTGAAATCGATGCGGTCGGCGATGCGCGTTTGCGCGCGCAATTCCTGGGTCAATTGATTGTGGTTGTCGATGTCGTCGCGGCTTTCGGCTGGAAAGGGGATAAAGCCGGGGCCAGACGGCGGCGCGAATACCGCGCCAAAACCACCGTCGACATCGCCTTGCGCCTCGATCGTGACGTTTTCCCAAGCGCTGACCGAGGTCAGCGTCGCCGGGCCGACATCCCAATCGAGCTTCAGATTGACGCCGAAATTGCGCACGTTCAAAAACTGCACGGCGTCTTGAGCGGCTTCATCGCGCTGCAAGCCTGGAACCGGCTCGTTCGTGCCCGGCAAAAACGCATTGGCGCGGAAGGTGCGCGAGCCGCCATCGAGATAACGACCATGCGCATTCAGGAGACCGGTAAAATCATCGGTCGGCTTGAACAGAAATTGGAGACGGCCGGCGAATTCGTCGAAATTCTCAAAGCCGTCGATCGGCCCCGGTTCAAAGGTGTTGTCGACCGTGTCGTCGCGGCGCTGATATTGGCCGGAGATGCGGAAAGCGAGCTGATCCTCGATCAGCGGACCGGAGATCGCCGCCTCGACATCGACCGTGTTGAAACGGCCATAGGTCAGGCTGCCATAGCCCTCATTCTCGAACGTCGGACGCGCGCTTTCAAATTTGATGATCCCAGCCGGGGTGTTGCGGCCGAACAAGGTTCCTTGCGGCCCGCGCAGGACTTCGATCCGCTGCAAGTCAAATACCGGAAAGCCTTTCAGGATGGGGTTTTCGAGCACCACCTCATCATAGATTAAAGAGACCGGCTGGTTGGCGTTCAGGTCAAAATCGGTATTGCCAAGACCCCGAATGTAAAAGCGCGGGAAAGCCCGACCAAAAGAGCTCTCGGCGTTTACGCTCGGTACCCGGGCGCGCAAAAATAAGATATCAACGCCGGCTGAACTAATGACGTTAAGCTCTTCGCCCGCCACGACGGCAACAGAGGTCGGCACGTCCGAAATGTCTTGTTCGCGCTTTTGGGCGGTGACGATCACTGCATCTTGACGTAATTCTTGATCTTCGCCTGCCTCGACCTGCGCAAAAGCGGCAATCGGGCAACACGCAATCATCGCAGCAGAAAGAAAATATAGGCTTTTCATGGCAAGTTCCTGAAAGCGATCACGTCGGCCAAAAAGGCGCAACGCGAATCGACGACAAGCGAGACAGTTTCGCCGATCTAGAGTTGTGCTCACGTAAGATCAAATTTGCTCACGCCCACGCGACACGATTTCGCAGCACTGATGCGGCGTTGCATCAAAACTGTCACAATTGGAAAAACCAGCGCATTTTCAAGCGAAGTGGGAACCGGTTCGCGTGAAGAAAATGCGCCAAAGCAACAATAGGGCGCATCGTCACTGACCCTGATTGGCTTGAAATTGCGCCACGTTAGCGAAGGCCGGCCGAGCGCAGCGCCAGATAGGCGATGACAAAGCCCAAGGCGCAGACCGCGAACGCCACGGCCTGCACACGCTCCTTGGGCTGTTCGCCGATCAATTGCGCCATGCGTCGCGCCATATCCGGCGCGATCGCCCAGACCAACCCCTCCAGCACCAGCGCAAAGCCGAAGGCGGCGATAACAAAAGCGATCGGCAGGCTCACCGGCGCGACGTTTTAACGGCCGCCGCGCGGATTGCCAAAATAGCGGAAATAGGGGCTGTCGGGCGAAATGATCAGGGTGTCGTTCGCGGTAATCGACTTCTCGTAAGATTGCAGCGAGCGATAGAACGCCGCAAATTCGGCGTCGCGTCCAAAGGAATCGGCATAGATTTTGTTGCGCAACGCATCGCCTTCGCCGCGCAGCTTTTGGCTTTCTTCGGTCGCGGTCGCGATGGTCCGACGGGCGGTGGCTTCGGCTTCGGCGCGGATTTCGGTCGCTTCCGCTGCGCCCGTTGCGCGAATGCGCGCCGCCTCTTGAGCGCGCTCGGAGACCATGCGGTCGAAAACGCGCGCTGCGTTGGCTTCGGGCAAATCAGCCTGACGGATCCGCACATCGATGATGTTGATGCCGAATTGCTGGGAATCGCGGTTCATCACCGTGCGGATCTCCTGCATCAGTTCTGCCCGGCGCTCGGAGATGATCTGCGGCGTTGTCGCGCGGCCCAGTACGTCGCGCAGCACCCCGGTCAATTGGGTATTAAGGCGATTGGCGGCGTTTACCTCGCTGCGCACGCTTTGGTAAAACCGCAGCGGATCAACGATCCGCCACCGAATAAACGCGTCCACCAGCAAACGCTGCTGGTCCGAGGCCAGAATTTCGGCTTGCGGCGCAAAATATTCGAGATTTCGGCGATCGAATTGCACAACGGTTTGCCAGGGCAATTTGAATTTCAACCCGGCTTCATCATTTTGCCAATTCTGGTCCGCTTTCCAGACATTGACGATGCCGGAATTTAGCGGCCGACCAAATTCCAGCACCAAAGCCTGGCGGGTTTGATCGACGATAAAGGTGCAGGTCGCCAGCGCCAGCACCAGCAATCCCGCCCCAATCGCCCCAAGGGTCATGATCGTCCGGTTCATTGACCGCCTCCCGACGCTTGCGATGGATTAGCGGGCCGTGATCCCGGTCGGACCAAATCATTCAACGGCAAATAAGGCACCGCCCCGGCGTTGTCGTCGAGGATGATTTTGTTGGTGCGTCCCAAGACCTGCTCCATCGTTTCAATCAACATGCGGTCGCGGATAACCTGCGGGGCCTGGCGATATTCGTCGTAAATGGCGTTGAAGCGCGAGGCGTCGCCATTGGCTTCCGATACGACGGCGTCACGATAAGCGCGCGCTTCGGCCCGCATTTTCGCGGCTTCGCCAAGCGCGTTCTGAACGGTTTCATTGGCGAATTTGGTCGCGCCATTCTTCGCCGTTTCGGCGTCTTGCTCGGCGCTTTGCACGTCGCGGAAGGCGTTGACCACTTCAGGTTCGCGCGGCGGCCCGGCGTCGGTCAATTGCACTTGCGTGATCGTTACGCCGGCTTTGTAGGCGTTGAGATTGGCCTGGATCAGATCGCGCGCCTCTTGCTGGACGGCGTCGCGCTCGGTCGTAATGATCGGCACCAGCCGGCGTCGGCCGACGACCTCGCGCATGGCGCTTTCCGAAATCGCTTTGATCGTGTCGTTCTGATTGCGCAGATAATAGAGAAAATCGCGGCTGTCGGCGACTTGCCAGAACACCGCAAAATCGATGTCGGCGATATTCTCATCGCCGGTCAACATGCGCGCTTCTTCAACGCCGTCGCGGCCCGAGCCGCCAATATCAATGCGATTGACGCGCTGCACATTGACGATTTCTTGCGTTTCGATCGGGGCCGGCAAATGCCAGCCGATCCCGGCGCCGGTCACCCGCGAATATTTGCCAAATTGTTTGATGACCGCTTCTTCGCCCGCATCGACCGAGTAAATCCCGGTCGCCAGCCAGCCCATGACCGCCAAAGCCGCGACAATGCCGATCCCGGCCCCGGAAAAGTTGGGCAGCCCGCCGCCGCCGCGCCCGCCGCGGCGTCCGCCGCCAAAGCGCTTCATGAGTTCTTCAAGGTCGGGTCCTTGCGCGCGCCCAGGCCCGCCTTGCCGTCCGCCCCACGGATTATTGGGGCCGCCCCCCTGACCACCGCCGCCCTGGCCGCCCCACGGCCCAGGGCCGCTCGATTTGCCGCCATCGGCATTGTCATTCCACGGCATTCTGTCTTGCCCTCTTATCGCTTGCGTCGCTTTGGCGCTCTGCGGACCGACCAGTCCTTGCGCATTGCCGATTGTCAAGGCGGGTCTCCCGCGCCATCTGCGGCATGTGGCCTTCAGGGCGGCAGGGTTCAAGCGGGAGCGATGCAATGGCGGCGGAAAATCCAAAGGACATGGCCGCGCTGCAGGCTGCCGCCGCCGCGATTATTGCCCCTGGCCGGGTGGTGGAGGCGCAAGAAGACGCGCAAGGCGCGCTGTTTTTGGTGATCGAAGCGCCGGGCGGCGGGCCAATGCCAGAGCTCGAACAACGCCTGCGTGATGGGCTTGCGCCGTTATTGGCGGGCGCGCCGCTAAAATTGGCGATCACCGCCCACCGGCCGGCGCCGGCCGCGGGACCAGCCGCCAATCGGCCCTTGCCGCCTGGACAAGCCAAGCTCGAGGGCGTCCGCCATCTGATTGCTGTCGCCGCCGGTAAAGGCGGGGTCGGCAAATCGACCGTGGCGGTAAATCTCGCTTTGGCCTTGGCGGCGACCGGCTGGCGCGTTGGGCTGTTGGATGCGGACATTTACGGCCCGTCGATCCCGACCTTGACCGGCGCGCAAGCGCCCACAGGTCGCGGGCCCAGCGGCAAAGCCAAGCCGGCCGGGGCCTTTGGCCTGAAAATCATGTCGATTGGTTTTCGCGCCCCGGCCGATGCGCCGATTGTCTGGCGCGCGCCGATTGTCACGGGCGCCTTGGTGCAAATGTTGACCGAGGTCGAGTGGGCGCCGCTCGACGTCCTCGTGATCGACATGCCGCCCGGCACCGGCGATATTCAGCTCACCTTGGCGCAGCGCGCGGCGTTGTCGGGCGCCGTCATCGTGTCAACGCCGCAAGAGGTTGCGCTTGCCGACGTCCGCCGCGCCGTCGCCATGTTTGACAAGGTCGCAACGCCCATTCTCGGCGTGGTCGAAAACATGGCGTTTTTCGTCGATCCCGTGTCGGGCAATGTCAGTCATATCTTCGGGGAAGGCGGCGCGCGCCGTTTGGCGGCGACGATCGGCGCGCCGTTTCTCGGGGAAATCCCGATCGATCCGGCCTTGCGCGCCGGCGGCGATCGCGGGCGGCCCATTATGAACGATGCGCCAGACGCCGCTTCAGGCCGGGCCTTTCGCCGCATGGCGAGCATGATCCGCGACGCGTTGGAGGCGGGCTATGGCCTTAAACCCGCCCCCGTGATCGTTTTTGAATAAAGGCGATCAAGGATGGGCCAATGCCGGCGCCGGTTTTGAGGGCAGCAAGCCGACGATCAGCCCGATCAACCCGGTCCAGATTACCGTCGCCGCAACGGTCGCGGGAAAGCCCGTTTTCGCTTGGCTTTGCGCACTCGCAATAACGGCCGCGATGTCGGATGGATCGGTCAACGGCGCGGCGGCGCTCGCGCCAAGCAACGGCCCCAACACGACGCCAAGAATACCCGTCACGACTGGAAACGCAAAGATTACCGCAGCTGCAAGCCAGCCCGACATGCCGGCGTCATGAAAACGTTTCGAGAACACCGCCGCCGCCATCCAGATCAACACGATACCGGCCAGGAGGCCGACGAGGCCGCTGACCATAAAGTTCTGAATGACGAACACTTGCACCGCCGAGATCGCCAGCGAAATCCCGGCGATGATCAACAAGCCGGTCCAGAATTGGTTGCGACCGATGGCGCCCTTCGCCGAAAACAACAAATTTCCCATATCAATCTCCCCGCCGAGCGGCGTTGTCTACGCCTAGTGGAGCGGCCCAATCATTCGCGTCCCGGCCTGGGCCAGGCGTCGAAGCGAGTGATTGGTCCAAAAACTCCACTAATATCAAAGATTTATAGTGGTTCTCCTGTTCCTGACATTTGCCCCACTGGGATGCCGCAACGGGATGCAAATGTCAGGAACGAACCACTAGGTCCGCAAAATCATGACGGTTGCACGCTGTCAAGGTCGCCTGACATTCGTTGCCTTTCACACCGATCAGACGCGCGCCAATCGCGCCGCGATGTCGAGCAATTTCTGCTTCAGCGCCACCGCTTCCAGACGGCGCTCTTTATGCTCTTCGATGATTTCCGGCAGCGCTTTGGCGATAAAGCCGGCATTGCTCAATTTGGAATCGACATGGGCAATGTCGCCATCGGCCTTGGCGATTTCTTTTTCGATCCGCGCCCGTTCAACATCAAGATCGACAAAGCCGGCGATCGGCAAGGCAATGCGCGCTTCGTCGAGCACGATCTGCACCGCGCCCGGCGGCGCATCGTCGGCCACTATCGCGCAATCAAGTCGCCCCATCCGTTCGATGAAATCGCGATAGCGATCGAGCCGCGCGCAGGCCGCCTTGCCGGCCCCGACAAGATGCATCGGAACGCGCGCCCCGGCCGGCACGTTCAGCTCGGCCCGCATGGCGCGGATCTCGGTGACAAGCCGGATCACCCAGTCGATCTCGGCGGCCGCGTCGGCGTCGATCCAGGCGGGCGCCTGCGCGGGCCAGGATTGAGCGATCAGCATCCCGCGGCGCGGCGGCCCAAATTCAGCGGTCTTTGTCCACAAATCTTCCGTAATGAACGGCATGAAAGGGTGCAGCAGCACCAAAATCTGGTCGAGCGTCCACGCCGCCGTCCGCCGCGTTTCGACCTTCAAGCCTTCGTCCTCGCCGTTCAGCAGCG
The DNA here is from genome assembly GCA_002403455.1 of Hyphomonadaceae bacterium UBA4763. Lineage (GTDB taxonomy): Bacteria > Pseudomonadota > Alphaproteobacteria > Caulobacterales > Aquidulcibacteraceae > UBA4763. The sequence goes on from DHHV01000006.1 coordinate 45,556, forward strand.
GCTTGATCAGCTCCAAATACCAATCGCAGAAAATATTCCAGACAAAGCGATAGATCGCCCCGGCCGCGTCGTTGAATTTATAGGCCTCCAAGTTTTCGGTCACGGCAGCGATCGTCTTGGCCGTTTCGGCGACAATCCAGCGATTGACCACCTGCCGATTGGCGCTGGGGTCGTAATCCTCCCACAACACGCATTCGTTCATCTGACAAAATCGCGCCGCATTCCACAATTTCGTGCCGAAATTGCGATGTCCTTCCACCCGCGCCTCGGACAGACGAATGTCGCGCCCCTGCGCCGCCATCGCCGCCATCGTGAAGCGCAACGCATCCGCGCCGAATTTGTCGATCAGGCCGATCGGGTCGATGACATTGCCCTTGGACTTGGCCATTTTCTGGCCCTTTTCGTCGCGAACCAAGGCATGCACATAGACATCGCGGAACGGGACCTCTTTCATTACATAGACGCCCATCATCATCATGCGGGCGACCCAGAAAAAGATGATGTCGAACGCCGTCACCAGCACGCTGGTCGGGTAAAAGGCTTGCAATTCAGGCGTTTTGTCGGGCCAGCCCATGGTCGAAAACGGCCACAAGGCCGACGAAAACCAGGTATCGAGCACGTCTTCGTCCTGGCGGAGCGCCGTCTCCGCCCCGTAATGCGCGCGCGCCGCCGCCAGGGCGGCCGCTTCGGTTTCTTCAACAAACACCGTGTTATCGGGGCCATACCAGGCCGGGATGCGATGGCCCCACCATAATTGCCGCGACACGCACCAGGGCTCGATCCGGTTCAGCCAATCATAATAGGTGCGCGTCCAGTTTTCCGGCACGAAGCGGGTTTTCCCGGCTTCAACCGCCGCCAGCGCCGGCTCGGCCAGCCTTTTTGCGTCAACATACCATTGGTCGGTCAGCCACGGCTCGATCACTACTTGCGAGCGATCGCCATGCGGTTGGGTGTGGCGGACCGGTTCGACCTTGCGCAACAGGCCCATATCCTCCATCGCCGCGACGATTTTCTTGCGCGCCGCATAGCGCTCCATCCCGCGAAACGCTTCGGGGCATTCGTCGTTCAAATGCGCGCGCGCGTCGAAAATATTGATGCGCGGCAGATCATGGCGCTCGCCCACCTTGAAATCGTTGAAATCATGCGCTGGCGTGATTTTGACCGCGCCCGAGCCTTGCGCCGGATCGGCATAGTCATCGGCGATGATCGGGATCAGCCGATCGGCGATCGGCAGGCGGACCTGTTTGCCGATCAAATGCCGATAGCGCTCGTCCTCGGGGTGCACCGCCACCGCCACGTCGCCAAGCATGGTTTCGGGGCGCGTGGTCGCCACGACAATTTCGCCTTCGCCGTCAGCCAGCGGATAAGCAAAATGCCAGAAATGGCCTTTGACCTCGATATTTTCCACTTCGAGATCGGAAATCGCTGTCTGGAAATGCGGGTCCCAATTGACGAGGCGCTTGTCGCGGTAAATCAAGCCGTCTTTATGCAATTGCACAAAGACCTTGCGCACGGCGGTTGAGAGCCCTTCATCCATCGTGAAGCGTTCGCGGCTCCAATCGCAGGAGGCGCCCAGCCGCTTCAGCTGGCCAACGATCATGCCGCCCGATTGCGCTTTCCACTCCCAGACGCGTTTCAGAAACGCCTCGCGACCGAGATCGCGGCGGTTCTGATTGCCCTCGCTCGCCAATTGCCGCTCGACAACCATTTGCGTGGCGATGCCGGCATGATCGGTGCCCGGTTGCCACAGCACGGCTTTGCCGCGCATGCGCTCGAACCGCACCAAAATGTCTTGCAGCGTGTTATTCAGAGCGTGGCCGACATGCAGACGCCCCGTCACGTTCGGTGGGGGGATGACGATGCAAAAAGGCGGCTTGCCTTTTTCCAGGCGCGGTTTGAAAGCGCCAGAAGCCTCCCATTGCGCGTAAAGGCGATCTTCGGCGGCTTTCGGGTCAAAATGCGTATCGAGCATGGGTGGGGCAGGGATCCTGTGAATGAGACTGGTCTTAGCCTAACCGCCTTCGGCGCGTAAACAGCGCGCAAGCATTTGACCGCCTCGGATTTGCGTAAACGGGCCGGCGTCGTCAGATCCGCCGCCGCCTCACCGGGCGATGGCGCGCAAGCTCAAGGCGAGCGGCAGCCATGGCTGGCGCGGCCAGGTCCACAGCCCATCGCGGTCGCGCACCAGGCTCGGAAACATCTGATAGGGGATCCGATCATGTTCGCGCAGGAAGTCGAGGTCCATATCCGCCGCCTTTAGCGCCGCCAGAATATCGGCGAGCGGATGCATCCATTGCACCGAGCGGCTGTGGGTCAGCTTGACCCCCCGATGAGCATAATCGGTCGCCTCATCGAAAATGTGCGGTTCGCGCTCGAAATAGGGAACGAGCCATATTGGTCTGCCGTCGGCATCTGCATCGCCGCTGATATCGTCGAACACCAACGCGACCGGGTGCGTCTCGGCAAAATAGAACGCGCCGCCGGGCCGCAGAAACTGGCGGATGACGCGCGCCCAGTGCAAGAGGTCCGGCAGCCAGCAAATCGCGCCCCAGGTCGTGAACACCAGATCAAAGCCGCCCAAATCGGCCGACAGCACGTCGGGCGCTTCATAAACGTCGCTTTCGACAAAAGTGGCGGTCTCGACCCCGCATTCTTGCGCTAAGCGATGCGCTGCCTCAATCGCTGCGCCGCTGAAATCGACGCCGACCATGCTCGCCCCACGCTGAGCGAGCGCAATGCTGTCATGGCCGATGTGACATTGCAGGTGGAGGATACGCAGACCTGCGACATCACCGATCTCGCCGGCGACAATGGCGTCGAGCTCACCTTTGCCGGCGCGATGCGTTGACAGATCATAGCCGCCATCACCGAGATGCACGCCAACCCGCTCGTTCCAATTGGCGAGATTGAGATCGCGCGCGTGCCGGTCGAGCGGAAGCTGTCGTTCGAGACCTGTCATAAGATTTTTCGCCGAGCGACCAGGCGATCGGAAAATCGGATTTCACCCCGCGCCAAGCGGTTCAGGCCGCCATATGCCCACGGCTGAGCGCGCAATGCGACCAGAGCTCCGACAGCGCCTCGACCAAATGGTCAATGTCAGCGTCGGTATGCACGGGCGATGGCGTAATGCGCAGGCGCTCGGTTCCGCGCGGCACGGTCGGGTAATTGATCGGCTGCACGTAAATGCCATAGCGGTCGAGCAGCCAATCGCTGATCAATTTGCACTTGACCGGATCGCCGACCATGACCGGGATGATGTGGCTGTTATTGGGCAGGATCGGGATGCCGACCGCCGATAATTTCGCCCGGACTTTGCCGACCCGCTCTTGGTGGCGGCGACGCTCGATCTGGCTTTGCTTCAAATGGCGGATACTGGCTGCAGCGCCCGCCGCGATCGCCGGCGGCAGCGCCGTGGTAAAGATAAAGCCTGAGGCAAAGCTGCGGACGAAATCGCACAGCGCCGTGCTCGCCGCGATATAGCCGCCCATGACGCCGAACGCTTTGCCAAGCGTGCCTTCAATCACCGTCAGCCGATGCATGAGGCGGTCGCGCTCGGCAATGCCGCCGCCGCGTGGGCCATAGAGCCCGACCGCGTGGACTTCATCGAGATAGGTCATCGCGTTATAGGCGTCTGCGACATCGCAGAGCTCGGCGATCGGGGCGATGTCGCCATCCATCGAATAAACGGACTCAAACGCCACCAATTTGGCGCGGTCTTTGGGATATTGGGCGAGCTGGCGCGCCAGATCTTCCGGATCATTATGGTTGAAAATCCGCCGTTCGGCCCGGCTGTGGCGAATGCCTTCGATCATCGAGGCGTGGTTATGGGCGTCCGAAAACACCACGCAATCCGGAATGATCGCCGCCAGCGTGCCAAGCGCCGCCCAATTCGAGACATAGCCCGAGGTGAACAGCAAAGCGCTTTCTTTGCGGTGCAAATCAGCGAGCTCTTGCTCGAGCAGCACATGATAATGATTGGTCCCGCCAATATTGCGCGTGCCGCCGGCCCCTGCGCCGCAGCGGTCGAGCGCTTCATGCATGGCGCCGAGCACGTCCTTGTGCTGGCCCATGCCGAGATAATCATTCGAGCACCACACCGTCACATCGCGCACGCCGTCGGCCGTATGGCGCACGGCCTGCGGAAAAGCGCCGGCTTTACGCTCGAGATCAGCGAAAACCCGATAGCGGCCTTCGCTGCGCAGACCCTCAAGCTTTTCCTGGAAAAAATTCTCGTAATTCATTGTCGTTTTCCTTGCCGGGCCATCGCGCGCGGGGCTGCGAGGGTTTGGGGGTGTGTTGGCGCCGTCCTCTGGCGACGCCGTTTTACGCTTGTGCGATCATGATTTCCCGATCGCGACGCTTGTACGATTGAGTGTTACGCTTCTGCTTCGACGTGATTGCACGCATCTGACGTTGTTTCTGTTCCAACTCTTGCTCTTCACGGCCCGAGGTCAAGATCACGTTAAGGCGTGCTCGCCTTGGCGCGTTGAGACGGCTCGGGGCCTATTTACGCTGCAGCGCGAAGATGGATCAGCGCGCCCACAAACTTCCATTCTCCTTTAGGCGACCATCTTTTGGACGGTGCGTCGACTTTTCCCGGCCTCCTCATCGTCGGCGGGCCGGCGCAGGTTCCGTCAAAGCCCAGCGCCATAACCGCGATTCAGACCACGGGAACGCCAAGAACAAATGCTCTACTAGCCCGAGGACGCAGAGTGTCCAGACCAGGGTGGCGCCAAAGGCGCTTGGCGTTTCTGCCGATAGGTTCGCTCTATCGCCAAAGGCGATCATGCCAGCGCCAATCACCGCCAGAATACAGATGCTGACAGATAAAGCCATCAACGGCGTATTGCGACCAATCCGGAAGTAAGATCCAATAAAGGCCGCGCGTTTGGGCAGCATCTGAAAACTGAATACGCGAACGCCAAAGAACAAATTGATTTTTGTCGATAGGCGCATCAAAAGCAAGACAAAAAAGCTGAAAAAGGCGACTGAATTGACATGATCATATGTTATGAAGGTAATTGCCAGAAGCGAGAGCAACAGCGCCAATTCATGGTGATAGATCACCCGCGCCGCCGCCAACAGACGCGGCATCAGCGCCAAATCCGGCTTGCAGGCGGCCTTGTTGGGGCCGGCAATGGCGCCCGACAAGAACGCCAGCTCCAGCGTGCCCCATATGCCAAGCGCCGACAAGAACCCGATCGTCTGCCCGCCGGGACCGCTCGCATCCCGCGTCAAATAAACGCCGGCCAGGCCTGCCGCGATCGTCAACAGCGAGCCCCAAGGCGGCCCGCCGTGCAGACCCAACCGCCGTTCGACCAACAGCACCAGACCCGTACCCGCCCACCAGGCGAACAGAGCGGTGGCGATCGCCGCGATATGGAGCCAAAGCGCGCTCATTTTACCAGGCCGGCGCCAGACGCACCGAATCCGGCATGGCGTTCGGTTGGCTCGGAACCAAAAGCAAGCCGATGAATTTCGCCGCCGCGCTCAGCCGTAATCCCATGACCCGCGCCGCGCCAAACAAGGATTTGTCCCGCTTGGCCGCATCGATGGCGTCAGCGGTTTGGCGCAACCCCTCCATCCGGCGGCGGAAATCGCTCGAGTCAATGTCGAGCGTCAAGGGGAACACCTGGCGGGTGATCTCGTTGCAAATGCTGAAGACTTTGTAATCATAAGCCGTCGGGTCAAGGCCCAAGGCCTTGTGAAAGGCGGGACGCGAATGATCGCGAATATACATCGTCGCATAGACCGACAGCAGAAAGAATTTGATCCAAGCTTTATTGCCGCCGGACAATAATTTCGGATTGGCGCGCATCAACAAGGCGAAGGCTTCGCCATGGCGGAATTCATCATTGCACCATTCTTTGAACCATTTGAAGATCGGGTGGAAGCGCAATTCAGGATGGCGCTCCAATTGCCGGAAAATGGTGATGTAGCGGCTATAGCCGATTTTCTCGGAGAGATAGACGGCGTAAAAAATGAATTTCGGCTTGAAGAAAGTATATTTTTTGGTCTTCGTCAAAAAGCTCAAGTCAATGCCGATGCCGAAATCCTTCAGCACCTCGTTGATAAAGCCGGCATGGCGGCTTTCATCGCGAGTCATATATTTGAACAGCGCTTTGATGTCTGGGTTGTTGATGCGCTTGACGATCTCGGCATAGAGCACGCAGCCGGAAAATTCCGCCGTCAGCGAGCTGACCAGAAAATCGACGAATTCCTTGCGCAATTGCGGCTCTAATTGCATCAACAGGTTTTCGAATTCCTCGGTGCGCTTGAAATGATTGCGATTGGGGTCGCTGGCCATTTCGGCGAGCAGCGCGTCCCATTCGCCGCGCACCGAGGAAACGTCCAATCGGTCCATTTCGGCATAATCGGTGGTGTAAAAGCGCGGGCTCAACATGGTTTCCGTCGTCGCCATCCGCATGGTGTCGGGGGCGGCCGAAGCCATAGCGCCAGCATCAAGCGTCATTGCGGTCATGAAAGCCTCCCAGGCGTAAAGCTGACTTCATAAAGTTCGGTCAGGTCGAAATGCGCGGCGATTTTGGTCCACAGCCGCTCATGCCAGCGGGCGCGCGTCACAGTGGCGCGCCGGCGCTCGCGCAAGACCGCTCCAAACGGGACGCGCACCGCCGATCCATGCACGCGGACCTTGTCGCCGGGCCCGAGCGTGGTGTCGCCATCGAGCGCGACATGGGCGTGCAGATGATCATGAGTGTGCTCGACCTCGATCGTGCAGCCGATATCAAAGCGGCGTGGCGTGCGGCTCATGGGGCGCTCCCGTCAGATGTGGCGACGTCGTCGCTGGGCGGCCCGAGCAAGGCCGCGAAACTGGCGCGATTATCGGCGCCGAACGCACCCAAATCGATTTTCCGCCCGCGTTCTTCATCGATCAGCGCCAGCGCGCCGGTTTCAAACGCGACCACCCGATAAGCGACCGGGCCTTGATCGGCGCCGCGCCGAACGTGATCCCGGCTGAGCGCGCGCAGCACGCCGCGCACAAAGCCCGCCTCGCCGGGCGCAAAAGCGGTAATCTCGGCGCCGCTCTCGCGATCGCGGACCGCCAAGGCTCCATCGGGTAGGTCCACAAAAGCGATTGCGCGGTCGGCCGCGATCGGCGCAGTGACGTCCACCCCGCCGCTGAGGCCAAAGGAGGGCTCGCCCCAATTGGCCAAGCGATGCGCCGCGGTAAAGCCGAGCGCGGCGATGGCGACGGTCGCGCCGGCAAAGAGCAGCGCTTTGGGGAAGGGATGGGCGTTGATGGCGCTCATGCGAAGGCTCCCTGCGGTTGTGGTGAAATCACCCCGGCGGGGCGTTCAGGGGCCCGGTCGGGCGAACGCTCCGGCGCCGCGGCCGTCTCGGGCGCTGGCTGTTCGCCTTCAACCGCATTCGCCAAGGCGTAGGCCGCCAGCGCGTCCGCCAAGATTTTGGCCGGCGCCGCCACCTGATCGACCGCCCGGAACGCCGGTTGCGGCGCGCGCCAAAACCCTGGACGGGCATGCGGCCATAGATACAGCAACGGCACGCGCGCCTTGTGCGACAACGTCAAAGCGAGGGTCCCGCGCCCGGTCGGGTCTTCCGCCACATGGGCGGCGCCGATGAGGCGGAAGGGAATATTGATCGCTTTGGTCAAGGCCGCGCCGATCCGCAGCACCACTCGCCGATTGGTGATGGTGTAAACGCTTGACCGCGCATTGATCCAGGCAACGACATAAAGCAACCCGGCGGCGAGCGCCGCGAGCGGCAGCGCCGCTGCGACGACGCCCAGTGCTTGGGCAAGGCTTGCGCCATTCGCCGCCGATCCGGCGGCCAGCAGCGCCGAGGCCCCGACAACATAGCCCGCCGCCGCCCGCAAGTGGAACACTTGCGTCGCCAAGCCCCAGGCGCTCGGCGCGCCTTGCCAGAGAATCGCTTCTCCAGCGGGGAGGGCTTCGGGGAGGCCGCGGACGGGCTCGAAGTCGAATTCCTTGGTCACAGCGCCGCCTCAGCCCGGTTGCGCGTCGCATAGAGATAGCCCGCTCCGAAATAAGCGGCGACGCGTTCTTCTTCGTCAAAGGTGATTTGGTCCGGCGTCGACAATTTCGGCGCGCCGGCAAATTGCGCCGCCGTGACCGCATCGGTCTCGACGGTTTTGGCGGCTTTGTTGACAGCGGCCATGGTCATCGGCAGCAATACGCGCCGACCGGCATGGATGCCCGCCGCCGCGCCGAGCTCGACTTCGACATAGCGGATCAGCGATTCGGACCGATCAATCCACAGATCGCTGACCGTGCCCGCGCTGGCGCCATCAAGGCCCTTCACGCTCCAGCCGACCGGGTTGGGGTCCTCGCCAACCACGGCATAACCCGGCGCGGCGCGCAGCGGCACGATCTTGGGATCGCCGTGCAGCGTGACGTCAATGGCCTTTGACCGGTCGGCATAAGAGCCGGGGCCAACGCCGGCGGCAAAAGGATCGCCATCGGGGATCGAGGGCGCGCCTGCCCAAACGGCCAGCCGCTTCGATTTGCCTTTTTTGCCGTCGCGCGCGGCGTTGGGGGCGGCGAACATGCCCCGTCCATGCGGCAGCGTGAATTTCTTCGGCGTGGCGAACCACAAAATGCCTTCAATCGGCTCGAGCTTGCCGTTGGTGTCTTGCTCCAGCGGATAGCCTTCGCGGCGATCTTCTCGGCGCAAATAAATGATCAACCCGAAGAAGAATAGAAAAAACATATAGAGGCTGATCTCGGTGATATCCATGTTGGCGAACAGCATGTTCGTTGCTCCTTTGCGGGAATTGTTACGCAAAGCTTACGTAGGAAACTCTACTAACCCAAACTTTTTACCAGTAGACATTGTGTCGCGCGACCGATAGCGCGCCAACGGCCCGATCACGGCGATGGCGGCGAACAGCAGAACGATTTCGATGTGGTAGACAACGCCATAGCCGGCGGCTGGCCGGGTAAAGGCCTCGCCGAGCGCGCCGCTCGCGCCCCAGAGGCTGACAAGATCGCGGATCATGCCGCCGGCGGCGATGGCGATCCCCGCGGCGGTTGCTTGCGCCGCGCCCCAGGCGCCGACGATCAGGCCGGAATCGATCAGCGCGCCGTCGCCAGATCGGCGCTGCAATTGCATGGCCGCCGTCAGCGAGCCGACCGAGAACAGGCCGCCGCCAAAGCCGATGGCGCCGGCCCCGGCGGCAAACATCAGCGCTGATTCTAGCGGATCGGCGAGGATCACCAGCGCAAAAGCGAACGCCCCGATCACCGCGCCAAAGCCGGCCAATCGATGCGGATTGGCCCCGCCGGTCAACAAAAACGCCGCCAAGGCAAAGCCCGCCAAAGCGCCGCCGGCCGACAAGGCCGTCAACGCCGTCGTTGCCCCAACGGACAGGCCCAAGACCTGACCGCCATAGGGCTCCAGCAACACGTCTTGCATGCTGAACGCCGCCGCGCCCAAGCCGACGGCGAGCAAGAGCCGGCGCACATCGGGCTCAGCCGTTAACTGCCGCCAGCTCGCCCAAAAATCTTGGCGGACGATCGTGCGCGTGCGCTGCGGATCGCGCTTTTCCTGGCGCCACATGGCGATGCAATTCAGCGCCAAGGTGACGACCGCCGCGCCTTGGATGACCTGAATGATCCGCAAATAAGTGACGTCGCGCAGCGCCCCGCCCAGCACCAGGGCGCTCGCCACCATGCCGATCAGCAACATGACATAGAGCAAAGCGACAACGCGCGGGCGCTGTTCTTCGCCGGCGATATCGGTTGCGAGCGCGAGCCCCGCCGTCTGCACCGTGTGCATGCCGGCCCCGACCAGCAGGAACGCCAAAGCCGCGCCGGCTTGGCCGACGATCGGCGGGGCGTTGCCCTCGCCCGCCAGCAAAAATAAGGCGAACGGCATGATCCCGAACCCGCCCCATTGCATCAAAGTTCCGAACCAGATGTAGGGCAGCCGCCGCCAGCCCAGGAACGAGCGATGAGTGTCGGATTTAAAGCCGATCAGCGCGCGCAGCGGCGCAAAAACCAGCGGCAGCGACACCATCAGCGCCACGAGCCAGGCGGGCATGCCCAGCTCGACGATCATCACGCGGTTGAGCGTGCCGGTCAGCAGCACCGCCGCCATGCCGCAGGAGACTTGGAACAGCGACAGCCGCAACAGCCGCGACAGCGGCAAATCGGCGCTGGCGGCGTCCGCAAATGGGATCGCGGCGGCCAGGAGATTGGCGAGACGATAAGTCTTTGGGGCGGCTTGCATCATCGGCGCACCCATTCCACCGCGTGTGAGGTGTAAAACCCGCTTTGCACGCGCAGATCGCGGCCGCGCTGAAAGCCGCGCAAAGCCGGCGCCGCCGCCATCGCGCGATCGAGCGCGGCGAGCGCGATCGGTTGAATGGCTGGGGCGCGGTCGGCGCGCGGGAAGGCGCCGCCGATCGCATGCATCGTGGCGAGCAAAGGCGTGCGCGGTGCGATCGTAAAGATCAGCGAGCGTTCAATGCGCGGCGCAAAAGCAGATAAAGCCGCCACCACGTCCGCGAGACGGTAATGGATGAGACTATCCATGGCGACGACATGGTCAAAATTGCCGAGTTTTGGATCGGTCATGTCGCCGACCTTGAAATCCACGCGGTTTGCTTCTTCGCCAAAGCGTTCCTGCGCCAAAGCAACCAGATTGCCGGCAATGTCGACCCCGGTGACCTCTGCGCCGCGGCGGGCCGCCTCGATCGCAAGCGCGCCGGGGCCGCAGCCGGCGTCGAGCAGGCGTTGGCCGCTGAGATCGGCGCCCAACAGGTCCAAAAGATTCGCACGCATTCGGGCGCGTCCGGCCCGCACGGTTTCGCGAATAGGGCTGACTTTTTCGGTGCCGGTCAGCGCCGTCCAGGCGGCGGCGGCGGTGCGGTCAAAATAAGTTTCGAGCGCGTCTTTTTGGCGGGCGTAAGAGGTCGTCACCATGGCGATTTCCTCAATCAAAGCCAAGGAAATCAAAGATTTCCCGGTCCTTCATGGGTTGCGCTTTGATATCGCGCGCGCCCGACCATAAATCGCGCGCCAGCCGCAGATATTCTAGCTGAACGGCCAGGATCTCCGGGGTCTCGTCCATTTCAAAAATCGTGCATTTTTTCAGGCGCGAGCGGCGGATGGCGTCGAGATTGGGGAAATGCGCCACCCGTTCGAGCCCGGTGGCGGCGTTGAAGCGGTCGATCTCGTCGGTGCCCTCGCTGCGATTGGCGATGACGCCGCCAATGCGCACTTCGTAATTCTTTGATTTGGCGTTGATCGCCGCAACGATGCGGTTCATCGCAAAGATCGAGTCAAAATCATTGGCGGTGACGATCAGCGCCCGTTCGGCATGCTGCAACGGCGCGGCAAAGCCGCCACAAACGACATCGCCGAGCACGTCGAAAATGACGACGTCCGATTCTTCCAATAAATGATGTTCTTTCAACAGCTTGACGGTTTGGCCGACGACATAGCCGCCACAACCGGTGCCCGCTGGCGGCCCGCCCGCTTCGACGCACATCACGCCATTATAGCCCTCGAACATATAATCTTCGGGCCGCAATTCCTCGGTGTGAAAATTGACGCTTTCCAAGACGTCGATCACGGTCGGCGCCAATCTCTTGGTCAGCGTAAAGGTTGAATCATGTTTGGGGTCGCAGCCAATCTGTAAAACCCGCTTGCCGAGTTTAGAAAAAGCCGCCGATAAATTCGACGAGGTCGTCGACTTTCCAATGCCGCCTTTGCCATAAACGGCGAAGACTTTGGCGCCTTCGATGCGGTCGCGGGGGTCGAGCGCCACTTGCACGCTGCCTTCGCCGTCAGGGCGGGGGCGGTGGAGCGATCGCGGCAGGTCAAGCACGGTCATCCGTCAGCTCCTATTCGGCGGGGGTTGCGTAAGCAGGGTAAGCAGCGGCGGGCGAAAGGCCCTCCAACCGATCGTCAAATTCATCACCGGCGGCGCGCAAAGCCGCCAAGGTATCGGCGTCGGGGCGCCAATAATCGCGGTCATGCGCTTCCAACAGACGCTGCGCCATGCGCGCCGAAGCGGCCGGATTGAGATTAGCTAGTCTTTGCCGCATCTCTGCATCGAGAACGAATGTCTCGCTGATGCGTTGATAGACCCAAGGCTCGACTTGCCCTGTCGTCGCCGACCAGCCCATGGTGTTGGTGACTTGCGCCTCGATCTGGCGAACGCCTTCATATCCATGCGCGAGCAGCGCTTCATACCAGCGCGGATTGAGCGTGCGGGCGCGGGTTTCCAGCGCGACTTGCTCGTTAATGGTGCGGACTTGGCCTTCGCCTTGGGTCTGATCGCCGATATAGACCGGGGCGGCGACGCCTTTGGCGCGGGCGACGGCGCGCGAAATGCCGCCGAGAGTGTCGACATAATGATCGATCGTGGTGACGCCCAACTCGACCGAATCAAGATTTTGGTAAGCCAAATCAACGGTCTTCAGCGTTGCCTGCATCACCTTTTGTTGCCGGATCGGCTTGCCGGAGCGGCCATAGGCAAAGCTCTTGCGCGCTTCAAACGCGTCGGCGAGTTCGTCCTCGGCTCCCCAGGCGCCTGAATCGATCAATTGGTTGACGTTGGCGCCATAGGCGCCTTCGGCGTTCGAAAAAACCCGCAAAGCGGCGGTTTCGAGGTCAACGCCTTGCGCCTCTTGCACAGCAAGGGCATGGGCGCGGATGAAATTCTGATCGAGCGGCTCATCGGCGCTGGCGCAGAGATAAGCGGCCTCGGCGAGCATTTGCGTTTGCAGCGGCAATAAGTCTCTGAAAATGCCCGACAAAGTCGCAACGACGTCGATGCGCGGGCGCCCCAATTCGGCGAGCGGGATGAGTTTTGCCCCGCACAACCGGCCGTAGGCGTCGAAGCGGGGCTGAGCGCCCATTAGCGCCAAGGCTTGCGCGATCGGGGCGCCTTCGCTTTTCAGATTGTCGGTGCCCCAGAGCACGATCGCCACGGTCTGCGGCAAATTGCCGCCTTCGGCGCGATGTTTGGCCAAAAGCCGGTCGGCCTGGCGGGCGCCGTCGGCGATCGCAAAGGCCGATGGCAGCCGGAACGGGTCAAAGCCGTGCAAATTGCGCCCGGTCGGCAATATGTCGGGGCTGCGGATCAAATCGCCGCTGGGGCTCGGGGCGACAAAGCCGCCATCGAGCGCATGGATCAGCGCCGGCAATTCGTGATCCTGCATAAGTTGTTGATTTATATTGGATAAATCGGCGATCAACGCCGCGTCTGGCGCCTCGCCCGCCGTCACGCAACGCGCCGCGACGGCGGCCGGGCTTGCCCCGTCGAGCAGCGCGCCGAGCGCTTCGGGCGTCAGCCAATAGGCGCCGCGGGCTTTGGCGATCGCCAGCAAGGTTTGGGCGCGCGCTTGCTCCTGCATGGGCCGGCCGAGCACATGCAGCCCGGTCGGAATGAGGCTTTCCTCCACTTCGCGTATTTTCTGTTGTAATTCAATGATTTGTGTCTCACCAATCCCGTCCCAGGCCGGCGCGGCGGCGGCAAAATCAAGGCTGGCGGCTTGAGCCTGGATGAGGGCGGCGAGGTCGGCGCGCTCGCTGACCGCGTCGGGATCGGCGCCGCGCCAGCGATCGATCGATGATTTCAGCTCGCTTAAACCCCGATAAAGCCCGGCCTGGGCGATCGGCGGGGTCAGATAAGACAGCAAAGTCGCGCCGATTCGGCGCTTGGCGATGGCGCCTTCGGACGGATTATTGGCCGCGTAGAGGTAGAAATTCGGCAAATTGCCGATCAGGCGGTCGGGCCAACAGCGTGCGCCTTGACCGTTTTGCTTGCCCGGCATGAATTCCAGCGCGCCGTGGGTGCCAAAATGCAGCACGCAATCGGCGCCAAAATCCTCGCGAATATAGCGATAAAAGGCCGAAAAGGCGTGCGTTGGCGTGAAATTGCGCTCAAACAAGAGCCGCATCGGGTCGCCTTCATAGCCAAAAGGCGGCTGGAACCCGACAAAAACCGCGCCGAAATGCGCGCCGGCGATCAAAATAGAGCTGCCCAAGCTCTGCGATTGGCCCGGCGAAGGGCCCCATTGAGCCTCAATTTCGCGCAAATAAGGCTCGCTTTCGATGTGTTTATCGCTCGAAATGCGCGCGGCAATCGCCGTTTCGGCGCCAAATTGAGCGCGATTTCCCTCCAATAAGCGGGCGCGAAGCGCGTCTATCGAGGCCGGAACCTCGACCTGATAGCCCTCGGCTTTGAGGCGCGACAAGGTCGCGTGCAGCGATTCAAAAACCCCCAAAAAGGCGGCGGTGCCGGCGGCGCCCGCATTCGGCGGGAAATTGAACAGAACGATCGCAAGTTTACGCTGCGGGCGCGGGCGCCGACGCAGATCGACCCATTTGCCGATCCGATCGGCGAGTTGGGCGGCGCGCTCGGCGCAGACCCGCATTTGCGGCGCATCGCCATCGGCCGGAAACACGCAGGCCCGCGCGCAACCGGCGCAAGGCGCGCCTTGGCCATCGCCACGGCCGCCATAGACGATCGGACCGGTCGCGCCGTCGAGCTCCGGGATGGCGATCATCATCGTGGCTTCGAGCGGGGTGAGGCCCCGCTCTTGCTTGGCCCAAGCGTTAAGGCTCTGAAATTCCAAAGGATGGGCGGCGACGTAAGGAAGATCCAGACGTTTGAGCATCTCCACTGCGCCAGCCTGGTCATTGTAGGCCGGGCCCCCGACCAGCGAAAACCCGGTCAGCGAGATCATCGCATCGATGATCGGCTTACCGTCTTTGATAAAATACCGCTCGATCGCCGGGCGGGCGTCCAAACCTTGCGCAAAGGCGGGAATGACGGCGAGGCCTTGCGCCTCCAACGCAGCGATGACGCCGTCATAATGGGCGCTGTCCTTGGCGAGCAAATAAGAGCGCAGCACGATCAAGCCAATGGTGCCGCGCGGGCGCGGCGGATGCGGCAAAGCCTCCAGGCGCGTGGTGATTTTCGCCGGCAAATCCGGGTGATAAAGCCCAACATCGGGATGTTCGACCGGCGGGGCGCTTTTGACCAAAACGCGCAAAGCGCGGCGCGGGCCGTCGGCATAACGCTCGATCAAGAAACGCACCAGATTGGCGAGGTTTTCGCGCGAGCCGGTCAGCCAATATTGCATGACCAGGAAATAAGCGCGGACGTCCTGCGCCTTGCCAGGAATAAAACGCAGGATTTTCGGCAGCTGCCGCAGCATTTTCATCTGGCCGGCGCCGGAGGACGCATTGTTCGACTTTGCCCCGCGCAGCTTTTTCAACAGCGCGATCGGCCCTTTTTGCGGCTGATCCATGCGGAACGCGCCAAGCCTGGTCAGCTTGATGATCTCGCCGGCCGACATGATGACGACCATGGCGTCACAGGCTTCGCGGCGCGCCTGCATGTCCGGCAGGACCGCCTGAATATGGTCTTCGATGAACATCATGTTCGCGAAAATGATGTCGGCGCCGGCGATCGCGGCCTTGGCGGCGGCGAGTTTTTCGGGGTGATCGCCCCAATCGGCGGCGGCGTGCAGGGAAAGCCGCAAGCCGGGCAGATCGCGGCGCAGATCGCCCTCGGCTTCGCGCACGGCGCCGGCGGCGTGGTGATCCAGCGTCAGGATCACGACCCGAATGGGGGTCGGATCAGCGGGAGAAATGGGCTTTGGCGTCATAGAGCGTCTCGATGTCGATGAAGGCGATGGAGCGTTCTGCGGCGAAAAGTTCGGCATTGCGGCGCGCCTTGCCGCGCACAAAAAACGGGATTTTCTTCAATTCGCGTTCGGCCTCGGCGGTCCAAACTGGGCCGGCGGAGGGTTGGATGGGGCTGGGCGCTGCGGCGTCGGCCGGCGTAACATCGGGCGCGGGCGCGACGGTTTTGGGGGCGTGGGCGGCCAAATGCGAGGCGCCGGCCCCGTCATGGAATTCAAAATCGCTGCGGAACATGGTGAGCAAATGCTCTTCCAGCCCCATGACCAGCGGATGGACGAGGGTGTCGAACAAGACATTGGCGCCCTCAAACCCCATGATCGGGGAATAACGAGCCGGGAAATCTTGGACATGGACGGGCGCCGAGATCACCGCGCAAGCGATGCCGAGCCGTTTGGCGATATGCCGCTCCATCTGGGTGCCGAGCACCATTTCAGGCGCGGCGGCGGCAATGGCGGCTTCGACCTCGAGGTGATCGTCGGTGATCAGCGGCTCCAGCCCGTATTGAGCCGCTGCGTTGCGCATTTCGCGGGCGAATTCGCGGTTATAGCAGCCAAGGCCGGCAATCTCGAAACCGAGTTCGTCGCGCGCGACCCGCGCCAACGCGATCGCGTGGGTGGCGTCGCCGAAAATAAAGACCCGCTTGCCCGTCAGATAGGTCGAATCGACCGAGCGGGTCCACCAATGCATGCGCCCCTCCGCCAATGTCGCGGTCTTGGCGGGGGCAAGGCCGGCGGCGGCGGCGACTTGGGCGATGAAATCGCGCGTCGCGCCAAGGCCAATGGGCACCGCGCGGACGATCTTGTGCTGGGCGTTTTTCTCGAGCCAACGCGCGGCCGGTTCGGCAATTTCCGGATAAAGCACGATCGAGAAATCAGCGGCCGCCAGACGCTCGATATCGGCGGGGGGGGGGGCGGGTTGGGGGCGCCCCCCCCGCCCGCCGCGCCCCCCCCCCC
>DHHV01000006.1:62550-62901 GCA_002403455.1 Hyphomonadaceae bacterium UBA4763
GCGGTCGGGCCGAGCAGATTGGCGATCGGGCGGCGCCGCGCGCGCGGCGCGGGGCGAAGGCTGGGATCGGCGAGGCGACGGACGATTTGATAGAACGTCTCGGCCGCGCCCCAGGATTCTTTTTTTGAATAAGACGGCAGTTCGAGCGGGATAATGGGCTGGGGAAGGCCGGAAGTTGCGGCAAGGCCGCCCGGATCGTCTTGGATCAATTCGGCCGTGCAGGAGGCCGCCACCAGGATCGCTTCCGGCGCAAAACGCGCGGCGGCGTCCGCCAAGGTGGTTTTGAACAATTCGGCGGTGTCGGCGCCGAGATCGCGGGCCTGAAAGGTGGTGTAGCTGACCGGCGGGCGG
>DHHV01000133.1:0-1145 GCA_002403455.1 Hyphomonadaceae bacterium UBA4763
GCGACGAGATCGCCGGAAAAGCGCTCCTCCCCACCGGCCGTCTCACAGACGACCGAGGTGACGCGGCGGCCGCTCCGATCGGTTTCGAGTCGCAAGACTTTGCGCTCGGCCAGCAGCGTGACATTGGGCAGGGTCTCGACTTCATTGACGATCAGACGCGCATCGGACTTCGCCATCCGCAAGCAGGGATGCCCGCCGCAGGTCTTGCAGCGGATGCAATCCGACGCCCAAGGTCGCGTATCGCTGCGCCGCACGCCGAGCGGCAGCGGGAACGGCTTCCAGCCCTTGCCCTCAAAAAAAGATTTCAACCGGCCGATCGAGGGATCATGGGTCAGCGGGCCGAAGGGATAGTCCGGGGCGTCCGGATCGTCGGTCGGGTCGGCCCCGCGCTGGCCATGCACGCTCCAGACCCGTTCGGCCTCGTCATAATAGGGCTTCAAATCATCATAGCGGATCGGCCAAGCGGGCGAGGCGCCGCCCTCATGCTGGGTTTCCTCGAAATCGCGCTTGCGCAGCCGCATCAGCGCCGCGCCGTAAAAAATCGTATTGCCGCCGACCCAATAATGGGTGTTGGGGCGAAAGGGCCGGCCGCGTTTGTCGAGCCATTGCTCGGTGGTGCGGTATTTGCGCTGCAGCCACACCGCGCCGGGCGACCAGTTTTCCGGCTCGATTGGCAAATAAGGCCCGCGCTCGAGGATCAAAATGCTCTTGCCGGTCGGCGCAAGCCGCTGCGCCAATGTCGCCCCGCCGGCGCCCGAGCCGATGATGATGATGTCGTAATGGCGCGTTTGCGTGGCCGCATCGGTCGCCTCGGGGCCAAGCACGCGCGCCATGAAACCGTCAGATGGGGGGTCAATCGACACGGTGTTTCTCCGCTTGCGGGCGCACCAGCGCCGCCATCCAAGGTTCAGGGATCGTTTTTAAAATCGTCGCAACGATTTTATTGAAGGCGCCCGGCACGATGACTTCGGCGCCGTTGGCGTTGCGACGCCACGTCTCGGCGACCACGGCCTGCGGGCTTTGCCAGAACAGACGCGGCGCGCTGTCCCCGACTTTGTCCAATTGATTGGCGGCCTGGAATTCGGTTTTGACATAACCGGGGCAAAGCGCGCTGACGAAGACATTGGCGCGGCGCGCCTCGGCCG
>DHHV01000133.1:1451-1728 GCA_002403455.1 Hyphomonadaceae bacterium UBA4763
GGCGCGGCGCGCCTCGGCCGCCAAGGATTGCGAGAGTTTGACGACAAAGCTCTTCGTCGCCGGATACAGCGTATGCCCGGCGGCCCCGGAGGAAAACGCCGCAATCGAGGCGACATTGATGATCCGACCGCTTCGGGCAGCGAGCATGAGCGGCAATACAAGATGACACAAATGCGCCGGCGCGAGCGCCATGACCTGCGCAAAAGCGGCTTGCTCGGCCCAAGTGGTGTTCTGGTAGAGCTTGGGGATCGTGTAACCGGCATTGTTGACCAGCGCG
>DHHV01000133.1:2031-2768 GCA_002403455.1 Hyphomonadaceae bacterium UBA4763
CCGGCATTGTTGACCAGCGCGCCGATGGCGCCGCCTTGCGCCTGCACCGCCCGCAAAATCGCGACCGGAGCACCTGGATCGGCGAGATCCTGGGCGATCGGCAAGGCTCTGACGCCAAAACGGGCGG
Organism: Hyphomonadaceae bacterium UBA4763; assembly: GCA_002403455.1. GTDB lineage: Bacteria > Pseudomonadota > Alphaproteobacteria > Caulobacterales > Aquidulcibacteraceae > UBA4763. The sequence continues at coordinate 2,159 of DHHV01000133.1, forward strand.
CAATCTCCGCGCCGTGCTTTTCCAGACGATCCAAGCGGCGAGCGACCAGCGCCACATCATAGCCATCGGCAGCGGCGCGTTCGGCGAACGCAACGCCGAGCCCGGCCGAGGCCCCGGTGATGATCGCCCAAGAGGGCTCTTTGCTTGAGCTCGCGCGCACAGCCGCTCACTTTCGCCGCCCGTGAAATGGCGACCGCTCCGTTCTGCGTAACGGCGCGCCTTACCGCGAATAAATTTTTCGTATCAATCAGATGCGACGACAGGCTCGGGCCGCAAATGCCGCGCAAAAAAGTCAAGATAAGTGCGCCACAAATGCAGACCGCGCGCATTGCCTTGAATACCATGGCGTTCGCCCGGGTAAAGCATGGTCTCGAACGGGATCGAGCGCGATTGCAACTCGCTCAACACGCGCGTGCTGTGCTCGAGGATGACATTGTCGTCCGCCATGCCGTGGATCAGCAACAGCTTGGCCTTGAGGTCTTTCAGATTGGCCGGCACGGCGCTGGCCCGATAGCCGTCGGGATTGTCCTGCGGGTGGCGCATATAACGCTCGGTGTAATGGGTGTCATAGAGCGCCCAATCCGACACCGGCGCGCCGGAGGCCCCGGCC
>DHHV01000108.1:0-397 GCA_002403455.1 Hyphomonadaceae bacterium UBA4763
CGCCGCCCTCGCGGCGCTGGTCGCCGCCCTTGCCGCCTTCCTGGTTGGGCGCGGCACAGTTCGCTCCATCCGCGAGATCGCCGCCGCCACGCGCCGCCTTGCCGATGGCGACCTTGCGACCAACCCGGACAGCCTTGCCCGCGGCGATGAACTGAAGGACGTCGTCAGCAGCCTCGTCGTCTTCAAGCAAAACCTGCAGGACAATGCCGACCTTGCCGCCCGCGAGCGCGCCGACAATGAGCGCCGCGAAGCCCGCGCCCGCGCCGTCGACGCCATGGTCGTGCGGTTCAAAGCCGAATCGAGCGCCGTTCTCGAAGCGGTCAGCGCCGCTTCGGTCGAACTGGAAGCGACCGCGCGCAATCTCTTGCAGATCGCTGAAGACAATGAGCGCCAATCG
>DHHV01000108.1:717-971 GCA_002403455.1 Hyphomonadaceae bacterium UBA4763
CCTCCGCGGTCCACTCGATCCGTGAGAGCGCTTCGAACGTCTCTAACGTCGCGGCGGCGTCGGAAGAATTAGGCGCCTCGATCGGCGAAATCGACACCCAAGCCGCCAATTCCGCCAAGATCGCTGAAAGCGCAGTGATCGAAGCCGGTCGCACCGACGAGACGATGACCAAGCTCAGCCGCTCGGCGACGATGATCGGCGAGGTCGTCGACCTCATCACGGCGATTGCCGACCAGACCAATCTGCTCGCCCTC
>DHHV01000108.1:1284-9064 GCA_002403455.1 Hyphomonadaceae bacterium UBA4763
CAATCTGCTCGCCCTCAACGCAACGATCGAGGCCGCCCGCGCGGGCGATGCCGGTCGCGGCTTTGCGGTGGTGGCGTCCGAGGTGAAGAACCTTGCCCAGCAAACCGCCAAGGCGACCGATGAAATCCGCACGCGGATCAACGAGATCCAAAGCGCGAGTAAAGACAGCGTCGATGCGATCCGCACCGTCACCCGCACGATCGAGAAGATGAACGAGATCGCCGCCGGCATTTCCGCTGGCGTGCGTCACCAAGGCGATGCGACCCGCGAGATCGCCCGCAATGTCAGCGCCGCGTCCTCGAGCGCCGATGGCGCTGCGCAATTCGTCGCGCAATTGTCAGATGCGGTCCGCTCGACCGAGAGCGCCTCGCGCAATCTGCTCGATGCGGCTGGCGATCTTTCCAAGCGGTCGGCGGCGATGAATGACAGCGTCCGCAGGTTCTTGACCGACCTCGCGGCAGCCTGACAGCTCCCCCCCGATCCATCACCCGTCCCCCTCGCCCTCCTGCGCCCATCCGGCGCCGGAGGGTTTCTTTTTAGGCAAACGGCGTCTCACGGCGGATCATAGTCAAACACGCTCGCCGAGGCGCCAAGATCGGTCATTTTCGGCGCCAACGCTTTCAGGCCATGCGCAAGCAAAGCTTCCGGGCTCCAGCCGCCGGCGGCAATGACGGACGCGACTGGGCGCGGTTGGCTGAACAAGACGATCTCATCGCCGCGCACTCCAAAGATCTGCCCACTGACGTCTTTTGCGGCATCGGCGCATAAAGCGATCGCCAGCGGCGCCACCTGCTCGGCCCGCATGCGGAGCCGCATCCGCTCAACCCGCGCCGCGCTGGCCTCATCCTTGACCGGGATCGAGGCGATCATCCGCGTCCACGCGAACGGCGCGATGCAATTGGCGCGCACGCCTTTGGCGGCTCCTTCCATCGCCAATATGCGCGAAAGGCCGACGACGCCCATTTTGGCGGCGGCGTAATTGGCTTGGCCGAGATTACCAATCAGCCCCGACGTCGAGGTGAAAAACACGAACGCGCCGGCCTCCTGGTCGCGAAAGGGCTGGATCGCCGCATGGGCCAAATTATACGCGCCGCGCAAATGCACGGCCAGCACCGCGTCCCAATCAGCCGGCGGCATTTTGTGAAACATCGCATCGCGCAATATGCCCGCCGGGTTCAGCACCGCATCCAGTCGCCCAAACGCGCCGATCGCCCGCGCGACCATGGCTTTGGCCGCCTCGAGATCGGCGACCGAGCCGCTATCGACGATCGCCGTCCCGCCCAGCGCGCGAATTTCAGCCGCCGTCGCCTCGGCGCTCTCGGGTGCGCCCGCGTCCTCGCCGCGCAAGCCGGCGCCAACATCATTGACCAGCACGCGCGCGCCCGCCGCCGCCGCCGCCAAGGCGCAGGCTTTGCCGATGCCGCCCCCCGCGCCGGTGATGATGACGTTTTTGCCCGCCAGGATCATCCGATCGCTCACCCGCGCGCATAAGCCAGCCGCATCAGATTGGTCGATCCGGGCGTGCCGAACGGCACGCCGGCGACGATCACGATGCGCGCCTGCGGCTTTACCAGCCCCGTTTCGACCGCCATGCGTGCGGCGATCTGCGTCATCTCATCGACCGAAGCCGGCTGCGGCACGATGCGCGGCTCGATGCCCCATCCGAGCGCCAGCCGGCGCGCCGCCACAAGGCTTGGCGTCAGCGCCAAAACCGGCTGCAAAGGCCGCTCGCGCGCCAGGCGCCGGGCGCTCGCCCCGGTGCTCGTATAAGCGACAATGCACCCCTGTCCCAACGCATCGGCCGCCCGCCGCGCCGCCGCCGACAAGACATCGCCGTCGCGCTCGCCGCTTTCGGGATGTTCGGCGTCCATCAAGGTCGGCCACATCGGGTCCTGCTCGGTTCGGCGGATGATGCGGTCCATCATCGCCACCGCCTCGAGCGGAAATTGCCCCGAGGCGCTTTCCGCCGACAACATCAGCGCATCGGCGCCTTCATAGACGGCATTGGCGACGTCGCTCGCTTCGGCCCGCGTCGGCGTCGGCGCCGACACCATCGAATCCAGCATTTGCGTTGCGACGATCACCGGAATGCCGCGCGCCCGCGCCGCCCGCACGATCTGCTTTTGCGCGATCGGCACTTCTTCCGGGTCGAGTTCGACGCCCAAATCGCCGCGCGCCACCATGACCCCGTCGCAAAGGTCCAAAATCGCCCCCAAATGCTGCATCGCCGAGGGCTTTTCGATTTTGGCGAGCGCTGCGGCGCGTCCGCTCAGCAATTTGCGCAATTCGGCCATATCGGCCGGCTGTTGCACAAAGGACAACGCCACCCAGTCAACGCCAATATCAAGCGCGGCCTGCAAATCGCGATAATCTTTCTCGGTCAGCGCCGACAAGGGTAAGATCACGCCCGGCACATTGACGCCCTTGCGATCCGAAATCGCTCCGCCTTGCGCGACGCGCGTTTCCGCCCAATCCGGTCCACAACGTTCGACTTCCAACCGCAAGCGGCCGTCATCGACCAGCAGCGCCGCGCCGGGCTTCATCGCCGCAAAAATCTCTGGATGCGGCAGGCAGACGCGCGCATGATCGCCGGGCGCCTCATCGCGATCGAGCCGAAACGCAGCGCCGGTCGCCAGCATTTCCTTGCCATTGGCGAATTTGCCGACCCGCAATTTGGGGCCTTGCAGATCCGCCAGCACCGCCAACGGACGACCAATCTCGGCTTCCGCCGTCCGCACCGCCGCCGCATTGGCGCGGTGATCTTCATGCGCGCCATGGCTGAAATTCAGCCGGAACACATCCGCCCCAGCGCGCGCCAATGCCGCGACCTTATCGCGACTTGCGGGACCGAGGGTGGCAACGATACGTGCATGGCGTCGACGAATCACAATCAGCCCTCCGCAAAGCGTTTCAATCGTTGTAGCTTTCCTACGCGAACTTGAGTAGCCACATCCGGTTCATGTTAGCCTTGGACCCTAAACACGAGATTCCGAAAAGGACCACGCCATGAGCAATCGCGCTTTGGTGATTTTCGGCGGCACCGGCGATTTGGCGCGGCGCATGCTGTTCCCGTCGTTGTATTTTTTGCATCAGGAAGGCCGGCTCGCGCCGGATACGCGGATATTTGGGCTTGGCCGCTCGTCAATGGCGCAGGCCGACTTTGCCGACATGGTGCGCATCGCCGTCAAGGCCCGCGCCGACGGTTATTTTGACGAGGCGACATTCGCCGCTTTTGCTGAACGCTTGAACTATCAAGCCATCGATGCCGAAGCCCATGAAGGGTTCGACGAATTGGCGCGCCGTCTAGGGCCGAATACCGAGACGACTTTTTACCTGTCAACCTCGCCCAGTCTCTATGGCGCAATTTGCGCGCGGCTGGCGAGTGCAGGCCTCAACCATGCCAACTGCCGGATTGTCTTGGAAAAGCCAATCGGTCGCGATTTGCCGAGCTCGAAAGCCATCAATGACGGCGTGGCGGCGGCTTTTTCCGAAGACCGCACGCTGCGGATCGACCATTATTTAGGCAAAGAAACCGTCCAAAATCTGCTTGCCTTGCGCTTCGCCAATTCCTTGTTCGAGCCCTTGTGGAATTCCAATATCATCGACCATGTCGAGATCACCATCGCCGAAACGGTTGGACTAGAGGGCCGCGCCGAATATTACGACAATTATGGCGCTTTGCGCGACATGTTGCAGAACCATTTGCTGCAATTGCTGTGTCTGGTCGCGATGGAGCCGCCGGCCAGTCTTGATCCGGATTCAGTGCGCAATGAAAAAGTCAAAGTCTTGCGCAGCCTGCGACCAATCACCCCGCATGACGTCGAAAAGCACTCCGTGCGCGGCCAATATCGCGCCGGCATCGCCGACGGCGCCGCCGTCAAAGGCTATGCGGATGAATCGCCCGGCTTTGCCGCCAAAGCCGAAACTTTTGTCGCCTTGCGCGCCTTCATTGACAATTGGCGCTGGGCCGGCGTGCCGTTTTATTTGCGCACCGGCAAACGCATGGCCGAACGTCGCACCCAAATCGTTATCCAATTTCGCTGCGTGCCGCATTCGATCTTCCCAAACGCGCGCATGGTTCCCAATAAATTGATCATCAATATCCAGCCGGAAGAGAACATCTCGCTGATCTTGATGAACAACGCCCCAGGTCTTGCGCAAAACGGCACGAAGTTACGCTCCTTGCCGCTGAATTTGTCCTTGGACGACGCCTTCAAAGACGAGCGCCCGCGCCGACGCATTGCCTATGAGCGTTTGCTGCTCGATGCGATGGCGGGCCGGTCCACCTTATTCGTGCGGCGCGACGAGGTCGAAGCGGCCTGGACCTGGGTCGATGGCATCGTCGCGGCCTGGGAGAGCCGCCAGATGGCGCCGATGCCCTATAATGCCGGCGCCTGGGGACCGGACGACGCCGTTGTGCTGGCGCGCAGTCATAACCATTCGTGGCATAATTGATTAACTACCGTTTTTCGTCCCAGGAGGCGCGACATGCCCTTGCACCCCGTCCTCGACGCCATCACTGCGCGGATCGAGGCGCGCAGCCGCGACGCCCGCGCCGCTTATCTCGAAAAAACAGATGCTTGGCGTGGACGTGGGGCCTCGCGCGCGCGCTTGTCCTGCTCGAACCTCGCCCATGTCATCGCCGCCTCGCCTGGCAATGACAAGCTGCTGCAGAAGCTGGAGGACTCGGTCAATCTGGGGATCGTCACGTCTTATAACGACATGTTATCAGCGCATCAGCCCCTGGCGACCTATCCGGACCGCCTGAAAGCCGCCGCGCGCAGCGTCGGCGCCGCCGCCCAGGTCGCCGGCGGAGTGCCGGCCATGTGCGATGGCGTCACCCAAGGCCAGCCCGGCATGGAATTGTCCTTGTTCAGCCGCGACGTCATCGCGCTGTCAACCGCAATTGCGCTCAGCCATGACGCTTTCGAGGCGGCGCTTTGCCTTGGCGTCTGCGATAAGATCGTGCCGGGCCTCGTCATCGGCGCGCTCAGCTTTGGCCATATGCCGGTGATCTTTGTGCCGGCCGGGCCAATGCCGTCGGGCCTGCCCAATAAAGAAAAAGCCAAGATCCGCGCGCTCTACGCCGAAGGCAAGATCGGCCGCGCCGCATTGCTGGAGGCTGAAAGTCAATCCTATCACAGCGCCGGCACCTGCACTTTCTATGGCACCGCCAATTCCAATCAAATGCTGATGGAGGTCATGGGCCTGCATCTCCCGGGCACGGCTTTTGTCAATCCCGGCACGCCATTGCGCGATGCGCTGACCGACGCCGCCGCCTATCGCGCCGTCGCGCTCGCCCGATCAAAAGACGCGGGCGCCTCGATGGCGGCGGTGGTTGACGCTAAAGCGATCGTCAACGCCATCGTTGGGCTCCTTTCCACCGGCGGGTCGACCAACCACACATTGCATCTCGTCGCGATGGCGCGCGCCGCCGGCGTGTTGATCGACTGGACTGATTTTGCTGAACTTTCGGCGATAACCCCGCTCTTGTGTCGAATGTATCCGAACGGATCGGCGGATGTGAACCATTTCCACGCCGCCGGCGGCATGGGCTTTTTGATCCGCGAATTGCTGGCCGCCGGCCTCTTGCATCCCGCGGTGCGCACCATCGCCGGCTTTGGACTTGCGGCTTACGCGCAAGAGCCGGTTTTGCGCGATGGCGCGCTCTTCTGGCAGGATGCGCCGGCGCAAAGCCTTGATTTGACGGTGCTGCGGCCTGTCGCCCACCCCTTTCAAGCCGATGGCGGCATTCGTCTGTTATCGGGCAATCTTGGCCGAGCGGTCATCAAGACCTCCGCCGTCGACCCCGCCCATCGAATCGTTGAAGCCCCAGCCTTGGTGTTCGAGGACCAAGACAGCTTCCTCGCGGCCTTCAAAGCCGGCGCGCTTGACCGCGATTTCGTCGCTATCGTGCGCGGTCAAGGCCCGAAAGCCAATGGGATGCCCGAATTGCACAAGCTGTCGCCGCAATTGTCGTTGTTGCAAGATCGCGGCTTCAAGGTCGCTTTGGTGACCGACGGACGCATGTCGGGTGCGTCCGGCAAGACGCCAGCGGCGCTGCATGTGACGCCGGAAGCGGCCGAACAGGGCGCGATTGCGCGGCTTCGCGACGGCGATATCATCCGTTTGGACGCGGAAAAAGGCGTTTTGGAAGCAAAAATTGCGCCTGAAATGCTGCTTACGCGCCCGATTTTGGGCGTTAAACAACAGCATTTTGGCCTTGGCCGCGAGCTTTTTGAGGGTTTTCGCCGACAAGTGAGCGGCGCAGAGGCTGGCGCAAGCCTGTTCTTTTGAGCTAAACGGCGCCGATGAATGAGCTTTTTTCCGCTATAAACTTGCGCCCGTTGCACGGTTTGGTCGCCGATATCGGCGCGACCAACGCCCGTTTTGCGCTCGCAACGCTTGATCAGGGCGACGTTTCCTTGCGCCAAGCGCTGACGCTGCCTTGCGCAAATTACCCCAATTTGGCGCCTGCTTTGACCGATTATTTCGCCAAAACCGGCGCCGAACGGCCCGATTTTGCGGTATTTGCGGTCGCCGGACCCGTCCGCGGCCAGGCAATTCGCTTCACGAACAACGGCTGGGCGTTCTCCGCGCGCGACATTTCGAGCGCTTTTGGCTTCAAAAACACGCGTTTGGTGAATGATTTTACCGCCAATGCAGTGGCTTTACCGGTGTTGCGCACGCAAGATTTGGCGCATTTAGGCGGTCCAAAGGAGCCAATTGCGAACGCGCAAGCGGTCCGCGCGGTCTGCGGACCGGGCTCCGGCTTTGGCGTTTCGGCGCTTTTGGGCGAGGGCGAGCGCGCTTTTCCGCTGCATGGCGAGGGCGGCCATGTCAGTTTTGCGCCCGTCGACGCGCTCGAAATCGAGATTTTGCAGCAATTCACGCGCGATTATGGCCGCGTTTCGACCGAAAGATTGCTGTCCGGGCCCGGTTTATGCGCGCTTGACGGCTTTTTTGCCGCCCGCCTTGGCGCCCCGCGCCATTTGACGGCGGGGGAGGTCACGCAGGCCGCTCTGGAAGGCGACCGCATCGCCGGGCAAGCATTGGATAAGTTTTTCGAAATTTTAGGATCGGTCGCCGGTGATTTGGCGCTGACCTTCGGGGCCGAAGCCGGTATGTATATTGCCGGCGGCATTGTGCCGCGCTTAATCAACGCCATTCAGACCAGCCGCTTTCGCACCCGGTTTGACGATAAGGGGCGGCTTTCTTACTTCGTCACCGCCATTCCGACTTACGCTATTCTGCGTGGTGATTTGGCTCTGGTTGGCTGCGGCGCCGCCTTGCGCCAGGTGGCGGACAGCGCCGACGCCGCCCTCACCAGCGCTTTGTCCTAAAGGATTGAAATGACTGCAATTTCTGAGATTTTGGCGCTGAGCCCGGTGATCCCGGTCGTCACCATCGCCGATGCGCAGCTTGCTGCGCCCTTGGCCAAGGCCCTGCTTGCCGGCGGAATCGGCGTGATCGAAGTCACGTTGCGCACCCCAGCCGCGCTTGAGGCGATCGCCCGCATCGGCGGCGAAGTCGAAGGCATGGTCGTCGGCGCCGGCACGGTTTTATCGCCCGCCGATGCGGAAAAGGCGACCGAAACCGGCGCCGCTTTCCTGGTTTCGCCCGGTCTTTCCCCGAAATTGGCGCGCGCGGCGTTCCAAATCCCGCTTTTGCCGGGCGTTGCGACGACATCGGAAGTAATGGCCGCGCGCGAATTGAGCTTTAAGTATCTGAAATTGTTCCCGGCCGAAGCCGCCGGGGGCCGAGCGCTGCTCAAATCGAT
>DHHV01000139.1:0-245 GCA_002403455.1 Hyphomonadaceae bacterium UBA4763
GGCGGGCGCGGGGCTCGGCGGCGGATCGCCAGCCGGGGCGGCCGGACGCTCATTTGGCGGCTCGCCGTCATAACGCAGGCCATCGCGCGCTTGCGGCGGATTGCGCAGCGGCGGGGCGGTCTCGCCCGGCGGCTCAACGCCCAAATAATCGCGGATGACGTCTTCGATCAGCGTGCTGCGGCCCTGGTCGAGGTCGATCTGCGCATCGCGGATGGACTTGTAACGCGGCGTTGTGACGGCGCGGG
>DHHV01000139.1:551-3254 GCA_002403455.1 Hyphomonadaceae bacterium UBA4763
GCGGCGTTGTGACGGCGCGGGCGTCCTCGGCATTGCGGATGATCCGGGGACGGAGGAAAATCATCAGATTGGTCTTGACGCGCGAGCGGCCTTCATCGCGGAACAGCCGTCCAAGGACGGGAATGTCGCCCAGCAGCGGCACTTTGTTGACGGTGTCGGTCTCGGCCTGGTCGAGCAAACCGCTGATCACCAGGATTTCGCCGTCATCGACCAGCACCGAGGTCGAGACCTCCCGCGTCGAAAAAGTCAAATCCGGCACGCCGATATTGACCGGACCGGACACGGCCGAGACCTCCTGCTCGATCCGCAGCGATACCCCGCCATCGGAGTTGATCTGTGGACGGACGGTCAGCTTGACGCCGACTTCGCGGCGCTGAATGGTCAAGAACGGGTTGGAATTGTCGTTGCTCAGCACCTGGCCGGTCGAGATCGGCACGTCTTCGCCAACGACGAAGCTGCCTTCTTCATTGTCGAGCACGGTGATCGAGGGCACGGACAGCAGATTGGACTTCGAATCGGTCTGCACCGCGTTCAACACCAGTCCAAACAGCGCATCATCGCCGATCTGGCCGCCGAAGCCGGCAATGCCGCCGGTGGCGCCGAGCAGCGAGGCGACGGCCGCGTCCTGCAAGAGGCTGGTGGTGTCGGAATCCTCGCCGAAAATGCCGCCATCGATCAACGCGCCGGACAAGGCCAGCAGATTTGGCGCATTGGTCGAGAAATTGGTGGTCGCGAAAGGTACGCCGCTGCCGTCACGGCCCGACAGAAGAAATTGCAGGCCCAATTGCCGCGCCGCGTCATCGGATACTTCGGCGATGATCGCTTCGACCACAACCTGCGCGCGACGGACGTCAAGCTTACGGATAACCTCGGCCAGCACGCGCTGGGTCTCCGGGTCGGCGGCGATGACGAGCGCGTTCGCCTCGCGAAAAGCGGTGATGCGGGCGCGGCCGACCGCGCCAGTGATCGCGCCGCTCGCCGCATTGGCGGCAGCATTGGCTTGGCCCGGAACGACGGGCCCGCCGCCTGGCTGGCCGCCCGACACCAATTCTTGCAAAACCGGGAGGATCGTTTCGGCCTGGGCGTAGTTCAGCCGCACAACGCGGATGTCCGAGCTCGATTGCGCGCGGGCGTCGAGGTCTTCGATCAACCGGGCGTATTTGTCGACTGCGGCGGCCTCGCCCCGCACCAGAATGGCGTTGGAGCTTTCGACGGGTACCAGGCGCACTTCCGGCGGGCGGCCGGCGCGCTCGGCGCTTTCGACATCGAGCAGGCCTTCGACAACGCCGGCGATCTCGCGCGCGCCGGCATTGGCAAGCGCAATCGTGCGCGTTTGCGAGCGATCAATGTCCAGCTCGGCAATCAAGCCGCGCAGGCGTTTCACATTGTCGGCGTAATCGGCAATGACGATCAGGTTCGAGCGGGCGCTCGGCAGGATCACGCCGCGTCGCCCGATAAAGGGGCGCAAGCTCTCGGCGATCGTGGTCGCATCGATTTGGTTGAGCCGAATGACGTCGGTGATGAATGGACGGGCATTGCCGGCGGTGCTCGGCTCGGTCGCAACGCCTTCCTCGGGCTGGACGAGATAACCGCCGCCGGCGATCGGCACGGCGATCAATTGATTGGCGCGCAAGGCGGCCAGGAACACCTCGAACAATTCGCCATTGCTGAGCGTGCGATCGCTGAACAATGTCACCGTACCTTGCACGCGCGGATCGACGATGATGGTGCGCCGGGTTTGGCGGGCGACATCGGCGATGAAGGCGCGAATGTCGGCGTCCTGGGCTTGCAGCGCCTGGGCGTCGGGTTGTTGGGCGAACGCCACGCCGGACGCGGCGGCGCACGCGGCCCCGAACGCGGCCATTGCAAAGCGGACATGATTGGCTTTGGCTTTACGCATTTTCCCTCCCGTTGACCTTTCCCTCAACCGCTGAGCGGACCTTTCCCGCCGACGTTCAAAAGAAAAGACATTCCTTCCCGCAAAGAACGCTTAGACTGGTCTGCAGAACTTTTGCCCCGATAAATGCATCCCTCTTCCCGCTGCCTTTATCGCGACAATTTTCGGCGGAGCAACACCGACCCGACATTGCCGCCGCGCTCATAGCGCAGATCGACGACTTCGTCGGATTCCAGGTCATCGGCGATTTCGCCAAACCGATTGATGCTTTGCAACGGATCGCCATTGATGGCGATGATGATATCGCCGACAGCGAGCCCAGCCTGCGCAAGTTCTGGCGTGGAAGCGCCGGCCGCTTCGATCCGAAAGCCGCGCACCGCCCCGTCGATGAAACGGGGGGAGAGGCGGACTTCTTGGAGTATGGTTTCGGGCACGATTTCGCGCGCTTGGCCGGGCGCGCTGGTCGTTGGCGCGCGCGGCGCGGTAATCGGAGCAACGGCGGCGGCGATGGGCGGCGGGGCGGTTGACGCGGCTGCGGCAGGCGTTGCGATGTTGCGTCCCGGGAACGCCAAGACGCTGCGCCCCTCGGCGGTTTCCAAGATGACATGGTCGGCGGCGACGCCCACAAGGCGCAAACCGGGGCTGATGGCCTCGCCGACCTGAAAGGATTTCTGTGGCGCGCCTTGCGCGGCGATGATCGCGCTGCCGGCATTGGGGCTGGCGGCAACGCGCACGGCTTTCAGCGATAGGCCCGCAATGCTGGCGGTTGCCGTGTTTGCGGCTGGAGCGGCCCGGCGCGCGGCGCG
>DHHV01000076.1 GCA_002403455.1 Hyphomonadaceae bacterium UBA4763
AATTATAGGTGCGGATGCGCTCGGAGCGGTCGCCCGAGCCGACTTGGCTTTTCCGATCCGCCGACCTTGCTGACGAAATCCGCTCGCGCTCCATTTCATAGAGCCGTACCTGCAGCATTTTCATCGCCTTGGCGCGGTTCTGGTGCTGGGATTTGTCCGATGACGTCACCACGATGCCGGAGGGCATATGGGTGATGCGCACCGCCGAATCGGTCTTGTTGACATGCTGGCCGCCTGCCCCAGACGCCCGCATCGTATCGATGCGGATGTCAGCGTCCTTGATCTCGATGTCGATCTTTTCCGGGGCCGGCAATACCGCCACCGTCGCCGCCGAGGTGTGGACCCGGCCTTGCGTCTCGGTTTCCGGCACGCGCTGCACGCGATGCACGCCCGATTCAAATTTCAACCGCCCAAAGGCGCCCTCGCCGGAGATCGTCGCAATGATCTCTTTATAGCCGCCCATTTCGCCGTCCGAGGCGCTCTCGACCTCGACCCGCCAGCCCTGCAAGGCGGCGAAGCGCTGATACATGCGAAAGAGATCGCCCGCAAAGATCGCCGCCTCATCGCCGCCAGTGCCGGCCCGCACTTCCAGCACGATCGAGGCGTTGTCATCGCTATCCTTCGGCAGCAGCAGGATTTGCAAATCCTGCTCCAATTGGGGCACGATCGAACGGAGCGCAAAGGCCTCTTCCTCGGCCAATTCGCGCAAATCGGCGTCGGCGTCCAGATCAGCCAGCACGCTTTCGGCCTCCTCACGCGCGGCCCGCGCCTGGGTCAGCCGCCGGATCGCGTCGGCGACTTCTTTGAGTTCGGCATGGTCTTTGGCGAGCTGCACGATCTCTTGCGGGTCGGCCGCAACGCCCATGCGCGCTTCGACGCTGTCGAAACGGTCCAAGACTTGCGCAAGACGGGCGGGCGAGAGAATCGACATGGACAAAAACCAATCGGGGGCGCGATACACCGATGTGGCGGGCGCCGACGCCCTTGGCAAGCGGCTTGCGCCGTCAGCCCACTTGCACGCCAGGCGGCGGCTGGTAGCCCTCATCCGGCACAAAGAAGTCCGGCATCAAGGGCGTCGTCGGGTCGACCCGATATTGGTCAAAATCGCTGACGCCTTTGGCGTGCAAATAAGTGTCGTCGATCAGGAAATTGCCGGAAAAGCTTTTGGCGTCTTCGCAAAAGATTGCATGCGCCGCATCCGCCATGATCTCGACTTTGCGGCACATTTTCAGCCCTTCGGCGCCGGTCAGCGCAAATTCGATCGCCGAGGTCGCAATGCCCGTGCGCGGCCACAAAGCGTTGAACGCCACTTGGCCGCGGAATTCCTCCGCCATGCCGAGCACACAGAGGCTCATGCCATATTTAGCCATTGTGTAGGCGACATGGGTCCCAAACCATTTTGCGCGCATATCGAGCGGCGGCGACAGCATCAGCACATGCGGGTTGGGCGCTTGCAGCAAATGCGGCAGACAGGTTTTGGAGACCAAAAACGTCCCGCGCGCATTGACCTGATGCATCAGATCATAGCGGCGCATCTCGGTCTGCAGCGTGCCGGTCAGCTGAATGGCGGAGGCGTTGTTGACGCAAATGTCGATGCCGCCAAATCGCGCCACGGTCGCCGCCACGGCCGCCTGCACGCTCTCCTCCTCGCGCACGTCGCAAACCAAGGGCAGCGCCGCCCCGCCCGCCGCTTCAATCTCGGCGGCCGCAGTAAAGATCGTGCCGGGCAAATGCTTATGCGCGTCGGCCGTCTTCGCCGCGATCGCGACATTAGCCCCGTCAGCAGCAGCGCGCTTGGCGATGGCAAGGCCAATCCCGCGCGAGGCGCCGGTGACGAACAAGGTTTTGCCGGCGAGCGGCTTTGCAGGGGTCATGGGCGTTCCTCCAGGGAACCAATATCGCTATCGGATCGCAATGGCGAGTCAACGAACTAGCCTGATCAACTTTCTCAAAATATCAACGCCACCGGCCCGAAATTTCAATAAACTAGAAGTTGCCGGCATCAACCGGAACAACGCGTTTCCATCCCAAAATCTCAATATCCATCTCTACAAGCGGTCGATTTGCACGAATGATCTTTGCATTGACCTGGTAAAGGGCGACGTCAAACGGACCATCGCCGATGGGGTAACCGGAACCGCGTTCTATTTCGGTCAACAATCGACTATTCCATTCCAATGTGGCGCCTGCGCCTAGATCACTAAGGCCCGTGGGTGTGGCCATTGGATTAAGTTGAGTCAGCAGCGCCAGCGCATTGCGTTGATCGGTCGCCCGCTCATAGGTCTCGATATAGCGGGCATGGGTGCGGGCGATCTGGCTTTGGATCGAGACGAGCGGCGCCAGCGCCAGCCCGACAATCGCAACCGCGACCAGCACCTCCACGACGCTGACGCCAGGCCGCCAGCTCACAACACCGCCTCATACACGCTCGACATCGCGCTGACGAGGCCAAGCGCCACCGCCCCGATCGCCACCGCCACAAATCCGATCGCCAAAGGTTCGATCAAAGCGGTCACCCGCTTGATGGCCTGGCGCAGGCCCTCCTCATAACGTTCCGCGATGAAGGCGAACATCGCCGGCAGCGCCCCCGTGCGCTGTCCGGCCCGCAACAGGCTCAAGTCGATCGGCGCCAACATGCCGACCTCGCTAAACGCCTCGTCCACCTTCTTGCCGCCGCGCAGCGAGCGGATCGATTGACCCAAATTGCGCTTGAACTTGCCATTCGGCGCCGAAATCGCGCCAAGTTCCGCCGCTTCCAACAGCCCCAGCCCATTGCCGAGCGCAAACGACATCACCCGCGCCCAAGTCGCCCGCTCATGCGCCAGCATCAAGCCGCTCAGCACCGGCGTGTTATAAGCGAGATTGATCAGCCCGGCGCGGCCCTGTTTGGTGCCGGCGAAGGTCGCCGCGATGGCGACCAGCGCGCCGAGAACCGTAAACACGACCGGCGCATTGGCGCGGAACCCGGTCCCGAGCCCCAAGATCAGCCCCGGCAGGCCTTCTTGGGGTCGTCCGCTCGCGCCGATCATCTCGGAAAAGCGCGGCACCACTTCGTAAAACAAAAAGCCAACCGCGGCGACCCCCGCCCCCATCAAAAACAACGGATAGGTCAGCGAGGTCACCACGTCACGGCGGATCCGATATTCAAAATCCATTTGCGCGGCGGCGTCCTGGAACACCTTGTCCAATTGCCCGGTCGCCTGCCCCAATTCCACCAGCGCATAGACATAATTGGGGAAGTTCGGCATCGCCTGAACCATCGCCGCGCCGAGCTTGTCGCCGCGCCGCAAGGCCGCCGACACATTGCGCAATTGTTTGGCGAGCTCACCGCCAATGCCATTGGCGATCGTTTCCAACGACTCCAGCAAATCAACGCCGGCGCGCAGCATCAGCGCAATCTGGCGCAACAGGACGATCCGATCCGCATCGTTGATATTGCGCCGGCCGACCCCAAGCCGGCGCGCATTTTGCCCGTCCAGGGCCGGCGCGCGCGCCTCATTAAGGTCGATGACCACCAGACCATCCTGCTGCAGCCGCCGCAACGCCGCGCCCCGATCGCTGGCCGCGATCGCATCGCGCACCAGGCCGGACGGGCCCTGCGCGCGAAATTCAAACACGCGCTCTTCACTCATTGCTGTCACCATCGCCGACGACGCGCGCAACTTCCGCCATCGTCGTCAGACCCGCCCGCGCCTTCAACAGCCCATCGCCGCGCATGTCGCGAAAACCGCGCGCCGCCGCCAAAGCCGCCAGATCCGCCTCCGACCGGCGATTGCGCAGCGCATTTTGCAGCTCGCCATCGATCTCGATCACTTCATAGACGCCGCAGCGCCCTTCATAGCCTGTCCCGCCGCAACGCGCGCAGCCTTTATAGCGCGACCATTTCGCCGGCGCCGACAAATCCGGCGCGCCGGGCACAGCCCGCACCGCCCGCTCAAAAGGAGCGGCTTGCGCCTCCTCGAGCGGCCCGGCGCAATGCCGGCACAAGCGCCGCGCCAGACGCTGGCCGACCACGCCGCGCAAAACATCCGCCAACAGATAATTCTCAACGCCGAGGTCCATCAGCCGCGGCGCCGCCGCCAGCGCCGAATTGGTGTGCACGGTCGAAATCACCAAATGGCCGGTCAGCGCGGCCTGCACGGCAATGCGGGCGGTTTCACCGTCGCGGATCTCGCCGACCATGATCACATCGGGGTCTTGGCGCAGGATCGAGCGCAGCCCCGCCGCGAAACTAAGGCCGATATCGGCCTTGACCTGCACCTGCATAACGCCAGGCAAGTCAAATTCGACCGGGTCTTCGACCGTGACGATCTTGCGTACGCCATCGTTCAATTGGGTCAGCAGCCGATAAATCGTTGTGGTTTTGCCCGACCCGGTCGGCCCGGTCACCAACACCACGCCATTGGGCATAGTGGCGAGCTTGGACAACATCGCCTGATGGTCGGCGGCGACGCCCAGCGCCGAGAGTTCGGGCAGCGCTTTTGACTTGCCCAACAGCCGCATCACCAGCGATTCGCCCCAGGTGGTCGGCAGCGACGACACCCGCAAATCCACTTCCCGGCCGCTGACCCGAATGCTTTGGCGTCCGTCCTGCGGCAAGCGCCGTTCGGCAATATCCATCGCCGACAGCAATTTGATCCGCGAAGCGACCGCGTCATAATTGGCGCGCGGCGCCGCCCGCCATTGCGTCAAGATCCCATCGATCCGCAGGCGGACGACAAAGCGGTCTTCGAACGGCTCGATATGGATGTCGGAGGCGCGCCGCGCGATCGCCTCGCTGAACATCGCATTGACGAAATCGATAACGGGGGCTTCTTCCGCCAATTCGCGCAGGCGCTTGGCGTCCTTGCCGGCGGTAGCGGCTTCGGCTTCGGCGACGCGCGTTTGATCGAGCGCCGCGTTCAAATCGGCCAAAGCCTGCTGCGAGGTCAGGAAAAACTGCGCCGGCTCCGCCGACCATTGCTCGGACGCCTCTTGCAACGCCAAATCCAACGGGTTGCGCGCTGCGATGCACAAATGCTCGCTCCCGTCCTCCGCCTCGCCGGCAAACCAGATCACCGCCTCGCGCGCCCGCAGCCAATCGGGCGCCACCCGCACCCGCGCGCAGGCCGCGCGCACGCGCTCGGCGTCGGGAAGGTCATCGACCCCCAATTGCCGCAATCCCCATAATTCGGCCATCACGCGATGCAGATCGGATTCGGCGAGCGCCCCGAGCCGCACCAGGGTCAACCCGAGATTACCGCCGATCTGGCGCTGCGCCGATTGGGCGTCCTCGAGATCGCGTTCGGAGACCAAGCCGCGAAGCAGCAATGCTGCGCCAAGATCCTGCATGGACGAACGACGCCTCGATCCTTAAACCAATAGCCAACGCTATGCCCGTCAACCGCAGAGAGAGCAATGTCCGACCGCCAATCCGACATCGACACAGCCGAGAAGCTACCCGCTGGTGCGGACCATTATCGTGCGTTTGTCGGCCCTCCGCAACGTTACGGCCTGCTGTCCCTTTCGCAATTGGCGTTACTGTTCCACTTGGGGCTTCGCGACACCGATAAAGTCCTGGATGTCGGATGCGGATCACTTCGACTGGGACGATTGTTGATCCCGTTTTTGCGCCCAGGCGGATATCATGGCATCGAACCCAATTCTTGGTTAATCGAGGACGGCTTTAAAAACGAATTAGGTGAAAGCGCACGTCAGTTGAAACTGCCGCAATTCTCCCACTCTGCCGACTTCGATTGCACATTTTTTGGTACAGAATTTGATTTCATTGTCGCACAATCAATCATCACCCACGCCGGGCATCGAAACACGAGCCGTTTATTTGAGACGGTGTCGGCAAGCCTAACACCCACCGGCATCTTTGCCTTGTCGTTCTGGCCGGCCGCCGCCGGCGCAGCATTGCCTGAGCCCGATTGGACCTACCCGTTCAATGTCGGCTATGACCCAGCCTGGTTGGCATCGCTCGCCGAGCGCGTCGGTCTGGACTGGCGCATCATCCCTTGGCGCCATCCGGGTCTAACCTGGGCGATCGCCGGTAAAGCGTTGCCGTCAGCTGTCTCTTTTGCCGATGGAGAATGGTTGGCGCGGTAGACCCGCGCGTCACCCATTCAGCCAGCTTTTTCGGTCGTGGCGCGGTTCGTTGCCGCCATTGCCATGAGTTTGTCCATGAATTTTGCCGTATGAGTGAGCGAGCCATGATGGGAGATTTCCGACGCCGCATGCACCCATAACTCGCCGCCCAAGTCCTTGGTCCAGCGCCGGCAAAACGAAAAGTCTTCGGATAACGTGACGCCGCTTTCAACATAATCGTTGAACGGTTGAAAAAGCGGCTGCTTCAGCCCCGTCATTGCCGGAGGGATGGAGCTGCTCATCAACTCAGGAAAACGCGCCCGCATTTCTTCCAAAACATGTCGCTTGATCAACATCACGCCGGCGCCGCACGCGTCCGCCCGAATAAAGCCTTGCTGCAAATCAATCTGGCGCCTGGCGCCACTCCCTTTACTTTTTAAATACCGCTCGCCGACAAAATCATAACTTGATGCAACCGCGCGCCGACGGTTTTCTGCTGTATCCTCCGGCATTTGGCGCGCAGCGGTGATCATCCTGTCAAGATCAATCATACGCTTCGGATAGATCGCCCCGCAAATTGGCTTATCAAAAGCCAACATTTGGACGACGATATCGGGCGGAAAGCCCATATCGGAATCGATCATCAGGAGATGTGTGTATTTGGCGTGTTCCAACATCCGGCTGGCAAATACATTGCGTGCATAAGCAACCGCAGCATAGCCGAAGAAATACATGTCATTCGGAATTTGTGGTTTTTGCCGCAACAAATGCTCGCGCAGTTGTAATACGCTGTTTACATACACCGTGGCCAATTGTTCACCGTAACTTGGCGTACAGACCAAAACATGCGGCATCGGCTACCTCCCGGAACCTGAGGGGACTTCCAATCGAACGACCCCTTTCACTCAATGTGACATTGCTGCGTCACCCACGCAACTTGCGCAATCAATTCTCTCCAGGCGCCAACCGCCGCCCGATTGGAGACACTTCCGCCAACAGAAAAAGGGGGCCTTGCGGCCCCCTTTCCCTTGTTACGGTCCCAATTTCAGAGACCGATTGAAAA
>DHHV01000120.1 GCA_002403455.1 Hyphomonadaceae bacterium UBA4763
CCCCGGCTTTGGGGCGCGCCCGCCACGGCGCGCGGCCCCGCAAGGCGTGCAATGCCAGCTCGGCCGCGGCCTCGGCGTCGAACGGGGCGGCGGCGAGTCGCGCTTGCGCCCGCGCAAAACCGTCAGCATCGGTCTGGACAGTAAAGTGACGCATGGGGGCGATCCGGCCTGAATAACGTTAATCAAGCGTAAACTGGCTTCGTTTGTGAGCAGCGCCATTGCAGCGTCTTAGTTTTCCCCAATAAACCGGCGGATTCCAACGGGTTTTGCAGAGCCAGGTCAAATGCTCTCATGCGCCTGCAAGGCCAAACTATGTTCAGCCGCAACACGCGCGGTTGGGTCGCCGACATGGATCCAAAACCCATCAAGCACGACTCCGAATAAACGGCCCTGCGCAGCGGCGATGTCGAAAAATCGATTTGCGGAAAAAGGCGCGACGCTATTTCCCATCGTGATAACCATGTTGAGAATATAAACGCCGGCAAAGACATAAGGCGCGCTCGGCGCGTCAGCACGCCGTGTCAAGCGGCCATCGGCGTCGCAAAAAAAATCGCCGGCCCCATCATACCCTATTTGATGGTCTCGGTGGGCCAGCAGCAACAAAACGTCCATGGCGGTGTCGTTCCAAACCGCTCGCATCATGTCCAAGGCCGAGGGCGCGCCTGGTCGTTCGGTCCATATTTGATCGGTATTGGCGACGAAGATCTGGCCCTGCCCAAGGTGCGGGCGAGCTTTGACGATTGCGCCGCCCGTTTCAAGCAGTTCATCGCGTTCATCAGAGATGCTAATCTGCGGCGGCTTTCCGGCGCGCAGCGCGCAATGTCGCTCTATTTGATCGGCGAGGTAGTGCACGTTTACGATAGCATGGCGGACGTCTGCTCTGCCGAGCCTGTCCAGCATATGATCGAGTAGAGCTTTGCCGCCGACGGTGATCAACGGTTTGGGCTGATCACGGGTCAGGGGACGCATCCGCGTGCCAAGCCCTGCGGCAAGCACCATGGCAGTAGGAATGTGAATCATACTGATTCCTTAAAACGCGCCAGCCCGTGCGGGGCGATCTCCGCCACCAAAGCCCGCATTTCGGCAAGCGCCGGTTGGGCGAGCTGGCGGCGCAAATGAGCCCATTCGCGCGGCATGAAGTGCTGATAGCGCATTTTGCCGTCGCGCGCGACCAGCCGCGCAAACACCCCGCAAATGCGCAACGCATTCAGCGCGCCCAGCAAAGCAATCTCGGCCTCCAGCGCTTGGCGCGCGCGACCGCTACGGTCGAGATAGGCGCCTAACGCCGCTTCCGCCGCTGCGGGCGACACATCGCGCCGCGCATCATGCAGCAGCATGGAGAAATCCCAGCCCGCCCAGCCCTTCACCGCGTCCTGGATGTCGAGCAGCCCGACCCGCGCCGGCCCGTCACGGTCGGCGAGCCATACCAAATTCTCCGCATGGTAATCTCGTAAGGTCATCGCGCGCGGCAGGTCCATGGCTTGGTCGATCAGATTGTCGCGCGCGCGCTCCCAGCGCGCCAACACCGCATCCGACGGCGCGCCGCGCTCCAGATAATGCGGGACCCAGTTGACAAAGAGATCGGCATTGGCTTCCAGCGCCAGGCGGTCAAAACTAAGGAGCGGCCAGGCAAAGCCATTGCCGACGACCAATTCAGGGGCCGGCGCTTCGTGCAGGCGCGCCAAAGCTTCGCCCGCCGCCGCATAGAGCAGCGGCTCATCGGCGCCCGCTTCGATCTCGCGCGCAAACACCCCGTCGCCAAAATCCTCCAGCACCGCAAAACCATGGACGGCGTCCGCGGCGTAAAGCCCGGGCGCCGACAGCCCTAAATCCGCGCAATGGCCGGCAATGGCGAAAAACGCATCGACCCGGCTCGCCGCCAGCCGGGCCAGCGCATTCCAGCCCATTGCGCGCCGCATGGCGGCGTCCGCATCGGGCGGGCAGGGCGGGCTTTCGCCCGGCGGGGCGTCCATCAATATCGCGCGCGCATCGCCCTTGATCAGCCGCGCATAGGACCGCGTCGAGGCGTCGCCCGGAAAGGCGATGCGCGTTGCCTCCGCCCAGCCGGCCGTGCGCAGGAAGTTTTCACGCAAATGCAAGCGATCAGAAATGCTCAAGCCGGTCGATCCAAAAAGCGTCGCGTTCCACCCTTGCGATGCGCGAGTCGCCCGAATTTGACCAGTCGAGCCGCAGCCGCAAGGGCTGTGGAAAAACATTTGGCGGCGCGCGCTCGGCCCATTCCAGCAGCACAAGGGCGCCCTCTTGCGCGGCTTCGATCAAGCCCAACTCATAAAACTCGTCAGCGTGACGCAAGCGATATAAATCGCCATGCCATAGAAGCCCTCGATCACCATTATAGACCTGCGCCAAGGTATAGGTCGGCGAGGGCGCGTCCGCTTCGCCGCACCAGGCCTCGATCAGCCCGCGCGCCAGCGTCGATTTGCCGGCGCCCAGCTCGCCGCTGAGAAAAACCACGTCTTTGGGCCGCAAAATGGGCGCCAGCCTCCCCCCGAGCGCCGTCGTCGCCGCCGAATCCGGCAAAAGCAGCGATAAATCCTGGCCGACCAGCATGAAAATTCCGGCAAACGCTTGGCGCGCGCGCGCAAGCCCGGTTATGCTTTTGCGATGAAACCTTGGTCCCCGCAATCCTGGCGCGGTCTGCCCGCCAAACATATCCCAACGGATTATCCCGATCCGGCCGCTTTAGAAGCGGCGCTGGATGAAATTCGCCGCATGCCGCCTTTGGTGTTCGCCGGCGAAGCGCGCAATCTGAAAGCCGCTCTTGCCGAAGTCGCGGCCGGCAAAGCCTTCTTGTTGCAGGGCGGCGATTGCGCCGAGAGCTTCAAAGAATTCAGCGCCAATAATGTCCGCGACACCTTCCGCGTGCTGATGCAAATGGCCGTCGTGCTGACCTTTGCCGGCCGCAAGCCGGTGGTCAAACTCGGCCGGATCGCTGGCCAATTCGGCAAGCCGCGCACCGAAGAAACCGAAACCCGCGACGGCACGACGCTGCCCTCTTATCGGGGCGACAACATCAACGCGATGGAGTTTACCCCGGAGGCGCGCACGCCCGACCCGCAGCGCCTTGTCAAAGCCTATACGCAATCGGCGGCGACGTTGAACCTGATCCGCGCCTTTGCGACCGGCGGCTATGCCGACCTGACGAATGTGCATAAATGGACGCTCGGCTTTGTGGAGGCCTCCTCGCAAGGCGAGCGTTACCGCGCCATCGCCGATCGGATCACCGAGACGCTCGCCTTCATGCGCGCCTGCGGGGTGACGCCAGAAAGCTCGCCGCATATGCGCAGCGTTGATTTCTACACCTCGCACGAAGCCCTGCTGCTGGCCTATGAGGAGGCGCTGACCCGCGTTGATTCCACCACAGGGGATCATTACGCCACCTCGGCGCATTTTTTGTGGATCGGCAATCGCACCCGGCAATTGGACCACGCCCATGTCGAGTTCCTGCGCGGCGTCAAAAACCCGATCGGGGTGAAATGCGGCCCGGGGCTGGAGCCGGACGATTTGCTGCGGTTGATCGATCGCCTCAATCCGCAGAACGAGCCTGGACGGCTGACCCTGGTCGCACGCTTCGGCGCCGACAAGATCGCCCATGGTTTGCCGGCTTTGGCCCGCCGCGTTGCCGCCGAGGGACGCCAGATCGTCTGGTCCTGCGATCCTATGCATGGCAATACGTTCAAGGCCGAAAACGGCTTTAAGACCCGCGAATTCAAGAACATCCTGCGCGAGGTCGAGGCGTTCTTCCAGATATTGCCGAGCGAGGGCGCCTACCCCGGCGGTGTGCATGTCGAGATGACCGGCCAGGATGTGACCGAATGCCTCGGCGGCGGCGCCGCCATAGCGGTCTCGGACCTCTCCTCGCGCTATCACACCCATTGCGACCCACGCCTGAATGGCGGCCAAGCTCTCGACCTCGCCTTTCGCATCGCCGAAGCCATGCGGGCGGGCGTCGCGCCAGCGCGCGAAGCAGCGGAATAGGCCTCAGACGATCGGCGCCGCACGCCCCGCCTCGACCGCCCGCCAGCAATACCAAGCCAGCGCCGAGCGCTGCGGCGAAAACGGCGCCCCGATGGCCGCCAGCGCCTTTTTGTCGGGCGTTTCGTCCGTTGCAAACAGGATCTGCGCGCCTTGACGCACGCCCAAATCATCGACCGGCCAGATATCGGGCCGGCCGAGCGTGAACATCAGATACATTTCGACCGTCCAGCGGCCGACTCCGCGCGCCTCGGTGAGCGTGGCGATGATCTCCTCGTCCGACAGCGCCAACAGCGCTTCGGCATGCGGGATTTGGCCGGTCTCGCGCCGCGCCGCGATGTCTTTGATCGCCCGGATCTTGTTGAAAGACAGCCCGGCGGCGCGCAAATCCGCGTCTGGCGTTGCCATCAACGCCTGCGGCTCGGGCCAATCCCCGCCGAACAGGGCCAGCGCCCGGCCAAGGATCGTCGCCGCCGCTTTGCCCGATAATTGCTGATAAACCACCGCGCGGGCGAGCGCGTGAAACGGATCGCGCTGCGGCTCAGGCGTAAAATCCGGGGCGGGCAAGCGCGCGATCAAGGGCCCAAGCCGCGCATCAGCAATCAGCAACGACGTCATCGCTGATCAATCGGCGGAATTACGCCGAAAAACAAGCCCTTATTACTACAGACGGCGCGCGTGATCGATTGCTTGCGTTAGCGCCGCTTGCGTGTTAGCCGCGTTCTCCCAAACATTGTTGGTGACGTGGCCGAGAGGCTGAAGGCGGCGGTTTGCTAAACCGTTATACGCTGTCAAGGCGTATCGAGGGTTCGAATCCCTCCGTCACCGCCACTATCCCATCGCAAACTCCAAAACCTATGCCTCCGCGCTCGAAATTCCTTTTGTGTTCAAAGGGGTTTGCGGGACGGAACCGAACCTTTGAGACAGACCGGGCGGTGGCCTCCAGTCTCTGAATGGGCTTCTGTCTCATTCTGCACGAACCTCGACGTTTGCGGTTCCGGCGAGAATTCTCAATTTTTCCAGCATGTTGCTAAGTTTGGCCGATTATACGTTTCCGACCCACACTCCGCATTGCAAAGCATTCTGAGAACGCGAGGTAGTCGTTCCCGAGCGCGATCAAGGGTGGTTCAGAGCAGGATCCGCCTCCCACCGCCATGGCTCAGGCAAAGACGCGAGTCTTTTGCTCGGCCCATGGCAGGTCGGCGATTCCGGTCAGGTCATTGATCGTGATGCTCGATGGGCGTCGCGCGATGACCAGCTCCTCCAGAACGTCCGGCGACAGATAGGCCAACCGGATCATCCTGCCGATGAAGCGGTCGGTGACATTCTCAACGGCAGCGATGTCGTGGATGGTGGTGGCGGTACCACTGTCCAATTGGCGCCGCCAGCTCCATGCCCGCGCCAGTGCCCGCAGCAATCGCGCATCCTGCACCCTGTCAGCGGCTGACTCGCTTTCTGATGGCGCTACGATCCGTGGCCTCCCATTGCGTTTGCGGATGGTCAACGGGATGACGACGCGGATCGTATTGTCAGGGTTCGTCATGCTTTCGCCTTTCCTTCACGGGGCGTGACCATGTCCCGGATGATCGAAGTCAGACCATCCTGACGCAGATCGATGGCAATGCCTCCGGACCCGACAGTGACACGACCGACAAGCAGCTGGACGATACGGGTCTGCTCGGAAGGAAACAGCGCCGTCCAGAGCTGGTCGAAGCTGCCAAGGGCCGAGACGACTGCTCGTTCATCTGCTTCAGGGACTTCGTGTCGAATGGCGTCGACCGTGCGAGCCGCGATCTCTGGAGCCCGGATCATTCGCCGAACCTCACCTACGACGGCATCCTCGACCATACCTGCGGGCAGACGCTGGATGGACGGCGAATCCGACGATGGTCGGCATTTGATCAGGTCCATCGAGGCATAGTAGCGGTAGAGCCGCGACGCCTTCTTGGTGGCCGTTGGCGTCATAGCCGTGCCGCTGTCCGTGAAGATGATCCCCTTCAGCAGCGGCGGTGTCTGGCAACGGGTATGGGCTGCCCGGACGTGTCGGTTCTCCTGCAGGATGCTCTGAACCTTGTCCCATAGGTCGCGGCTGACGATGGCCGCATGCTCACCGGGATAGGCCGTGCCCTTGTGGACGGCTTCGCCGAGATAAACGCGGTTGTTCAGGACCTTGTAGAGGTAACCCTTGTCGATGCGCTTGCCGCGCTTGTTGCAGACGCCTTCGGCTACCAGCGTCTTCGTCAGGACGGTGGCTGATCCGATCATCGAGAAGCGCTCGAAGATCATGCGGACAATTGCTGCTTCCGCCTCGTTGATGACCAGCTTTCGGTCCTTGGCATCGTAGCCCAAGGGGACGAAGCCACCCATCCACATGCCGCGCTTGCGTGAGGCCGCGACCTTGTCGCGAATGCGCTCGCCGATGACCTCGCGCTCGAACTGGGCGAACGAGAGGAGGATGTTGAGCGTAAGTCGCCCCATCGACGTCGTCGTGTTGAAGGACTGCGTCACCGAGACGAAGGTCACGCCATTGCGATCCAGGATCTCGACCAGCTTCGCGAAGTCCATCAGCGACCGGCTGAGCCGATCGATCTTGTAGACGACGATGACGTCGATAAGCCCAGCCTCGACATCGGCGATGAGCCGTTTCAGGCCGGGTCGTTCCAGTGTTCCACCGGAGAAGCCGCCATCGTCATACCGCTCGCGGATCGCGGCCCAGCCTTCGGCGCGCTGGCTGGCGACATAGGCCTCGCAAGCATCGCGTTGGGCGTCGAGTGAATTGAATTCCATGTCGAGTCCTTCTTCGCTCGACTTGCGCGTATAGATCGCACAGCGCTGACGCCGGATGGCGATGGCGGCTGACGGTGACGTGCTCATCGCTCGTTCCTCCGCGCTTCACCCAGCCCGAAGAAACGGTAGCCGTTCCAGTTGACGCCGGTGATGTTCCTGGCCACCGCCGAGAGCGACTTGAACTTTCGGCCTTGCCAGTCGAAGCCGTCCCGCAGGATGGTGACGGTGTGCTCAATCCCATCCCATTCACGGATCAGCCGCGTCCCGACCACCGGATTGCGATCGTCCGCGATGACGGACTTCCGGTTGATCCTGCCTTCGGTTTCGTCGGCCAGCAGATCCAGCATCCGTCGCGTCTCGCGCGACGGACCACCATACGTCAGCTCCTGAATGCGGTGTCCGATCCGGAGTTCGAGGTAGCCTCTACTGTTGTTCGGGGCGGCGGTGGCGAACAACGCCTCCCACTTCGATTTCAGCTCGCTGACCGTCATCCGTTTCAAGTCCGCCAGCTGCGCAAGGACGGTTGCGTCGGTTTCGGCACTGTCTCCGGGGCGCGTCGGACGCGGCTCTGTTCGCTTCGTGCTCGTCATCGGGTGTCCCCCGAGCGGGCGCGCGGGCGGCGCCGGCCATTCTTTAAGGCGAGAATGTCGAAGCCGTCAGCGGCTTTCGGCGCCTTCGCATCCTGCTGAGAGAGGATGCGCCCTACGCCAGCGGCGAGGATCCGCCCAACCTCGGAAAGGCGATCGTTCGCCGACATGTTGTCGGGCGGCAAGGGATTGGGACCGGATCGTGAGTCGTGCATGGAGACCGTTCGCGTTGAGTTTTCGATGGGCGAACGGTAGTCGTAAACTCTAAATACGCAATACAAATCAATATGTTATCGCATATCTGCGAAGTCTTTTGAAATGCTGCGCAAGTGTTCCACGATCGTGACTCTGCTTGCTGGGCCGGATCGCGCCGAATCTAGTCTCGGCCTTCGGCTATTCGCGTTCCCATGAAGCGCTCGTAGGT
>DHHV01000088.1:0-2228 GCA_002403455.1 Hyphomonadaceae bacterium UBA4763
TGCCGGATGATCATGATCGATCCGAAAAAGCTCGAATTGTCGTCCTATCAAGGCATTCCGCATCTTCTCACCCCCGTCGTCACCGAAGCCCGCCAAGCCGTCGGCGCGCTGAAATGGGCCGTCGTCGAGATGGAGGAGCGCTATCGCAAAATGGCGCGCGTTGGCGTTCGCAATATCGCCGGCTATAACCAGAAGATGCAGGACGCGCTGAAAGCGGGCCAGCAGGTCGAGCGCACCGTGCAAACCGGCATTGACGAGAACGGCGATCCGATCCTCTCCAGCGAATATTTCACGCCGGAAATGCTGCCTTATATCGTCATCGTCATTGACGAAATGGCCGACCTGATGGTCGTCGCCGGCAAGGAGATCGAATCTCTCGTGCAGCGCCTTGCCCAGATGGCGCGCGCGGCTGGTCTGCACCTCGTCATGGCGACGCAGCGTCCCTCCGTCGACGTCATCACCGGCGTCATCAAAGCCAATTTCCCGACCCGCGTCAGCTATCAAGTCACCTCGAAGATCGACAGCCGGACGATCCTCGGCGAAATGGGCGCGGAGCAATTGCTCGGCCAAGGCGATTTGCTGTTCATGGCCGGCGGTGGGCGCATCACCCGCTTGCACGGCCCGTTCGTCTCCGATTCCGAGGTCGAGCGCGTCGCCGATGCGCTGCGCCGCAATGGCCCGCCCGCTTACGCCAAGGACGTCGCCAAAGCGATCGAGGAAGCCGATCGCGACCCCGACGCCGAGGGCGACGAAGATTCTGACCTCTTCGGCGGGGCCGAAGATGATGATTACCGGCGCGCCGTGCAGATCGTCTTGCGCGATCGCAAAGTCTCGACCAGCTATATCCAGCGCCGCATGCAGATCGGCTATAACCGCGCGGCCTCGCTGATCGAGCGGATGGAGCGCGATGGCATAATCAGCCCACCCGATCACACCAATAAACGGCGCATTCTACGCGACGATGGCGAGCCAGCTTAAAGCCGGCAGCGGCGAGGCCGCAAGCTTGCCACAATCGGGCGCCACCAGCCGGACGACGGAAAAACCAATGAGCGGTGAATGCGCGGCATCGTGAAAATCGCGGCGGCTTTGGCGGCGCTGATGGCGCTCGGGCTCGTGGCGGTGGTCATCGCCGCCGATCGCTATCAGCCGCCGCAGCGGGAGATCATCCTTGAAATTCCAGACACCTTTCCGCGCTCTTAAAGCGCTCGCCACCGCGACCGCCTTGCTCGCCGCGCCCGCCGCCGCGCAACAGCCGCCGCTGGAAGTCGTCCGCGACCTCACTCAGCTTGATTCCTGGGGCGTTCCCGCCCGCACGCAAGGCTTGGCGCTGCTGCCAACGACGTTGTGGCGCGAGACGCCCGCCGCCGAGGTCGAAGCCGCTTTCGCCGCTCTGCCGATCCGCTTTGCCTCGCCGGCTTTGCGACGCATCGCGCTGCGCGTTGGCGCGAGCGCCGGCCCAGCCCCGCTCGGCGCGGACGCCGACAAAGCCACAGCCCAAGACGCCCGCCTCGCGGCTCTTGCCCAGATCGGCGCCTTTGCCGAGCTCGCCGACATTCTCGCCAACGCCCCCGACCTCAACGCCCGCGCCGGCGTGCAAGCCCGCACGCAGGCCGCCAATCTCACCGCCGGCAAGACCGAGGAGGCCTGCGCCATCATTCGCGGTCGCGACGCGCCGGCCGAGGACGTCGGCTATTGGCTGAAATTGCGCACCCTGTGCTTTGTCGCCATCAAAGAGGCCGACGCCGCCGGCCTGACCGCCGAACTCGCTCTGCAAGCCAGCCCCGGTGATGAATGGTTTTTCCGCGCGGTGAGCGCCGCCGCCGGGCGCGGCGGGGACCGTCCGCCAGCGCGCTATGACAGCCTGCTGCACGCCGCCGCGTCGATCCTGGCGCAATTGCCCGAGCCGGAGTCCGGCGCCGATTTTTCCTCCCCCGTCGTCGCGCTGATGGCCGCCCAGAACCCGGCAACCCGGCCCAATGCGCGCCGCGAGGCCGTCGCGCGCGCTTTCGAGGCCGGTCTGTTGGCGCCGCCAATTGTCCGCGATATCCTGCAAAGCCTGCCAGCCCCCGGCGCTTCGCCCCGGGGACGTAAGTCCACCCCCGGCAATGCGCTGCACGCCAGTCTGCGCGCGATGCAGACCGCAACCACCCCGCAAGCCCGGGTCGCCGCCGGCATTGACCTTGTCAAGGATGCGCCGCATGACGGCGCCCGCCTCGCCCGCGCGCAAT
>DHHV01000088.1:2536-3129 GCA_002403455.1 Hyphomonadaceae bacterium UBA4763
CCCGCCTCGCCCGCGCGCAATTGGTTCTGTTCCAACTCGGCGCCATTCCGCGCGACGCCGTCGGCGAGGACGCCCTTAAACTCGCGCGCATCGCCTTGATCGCCGGCGATCAGGGCCAAGCGCGGTTTTGGGCCGCCAATGCGCCCGCCTCCTGGGACAGCGCCCGCATAAACGCCGATCTGGCGCTTGCCGCCAATGCATCTACCGCAGCCACGGCGCAAGAATTGATCCGCGCGGCGGGCGATGTCTCCACCCAAACCGCACGGGCGGCGCGCCTGTTGGCGATCGCCGACGCGCTTGGGGCCGATATCGGCGCCGAGGGCCGCGAATTCTTGCGCAAAGCCAGCTTCGCCCCCGGCAAGCGCCTTGCCCCAGCCCAATCCGGCCCCGCTTTCCGCGCCGCCGCGCAAGGACAAGCCGGCCTTGCCGGTTTGCGGATCGCCGCCTTATTCGGCGAAGGCCAGCCGCGCGAACACGATATTGGCGACGTGCTCGCGGTCCTTGGCGCCTTGCGGGCGAGCGGTTTCGACGTCGAAGCGCGCGCGCTCGCCATTGAAGCCGCCGGTGGAGCCGGCCCGCTTGGCTGATCCGGA
>DHHV01000088.1:3432-3640 GCA_002403455.1 Hyphomonadaceae bacterium UBA4763
GGCCCGCTTGGCTGATCCGGACGCGCCCGCCATTGCTTCGACCGATCTTGCCTGGATCGAGGCGTTTCTCGACGAACAGCGCGCCCGTTTTGACGCGGCCGACAACACGCTGTTGGCTTACCAGCGCGATCTACGCGACTTCGCCGCGCATTTGCGCCAGCGCGGGACCACCTGCCACGCCTGCGCGCCCGCCGATGTCGAGGCTTTC
>DHHV01000088.1:3967-4880 GCA_002403455.1 Hyphomonadaceae bacterium UBA4763
CCGCCAGCCTTGGCGCGCTGGGGCTCGCCCCGACCACCCAAGCTCGCCGCCTCAGCGCCGTCCGGGGCCTGTTTCGCTTTGCGGTCGAGCAGGGCTTTCGCGCCGATGATCCGAGCCTTCGCCTACAATCGCCGAAGCTTGGCCGGTCCTTGCCGCGCGTATTGTCGATCGAGGACCTTCTCCGACTGCTCGAAGCGGCCAGAGCTTACGCCGCGCCCGACGCCGCCAACGCCGCCGCCGAAAACGCCCGCGCGGCGGTTTTGCTCGAATTACTCTATTCGACCGGTTTGCGCGCCAGCGAATTGGTGTCGCTGCCCGTCCATGTCGGCAAAGCCGCGAGCGATCTCCTCGCCATTCGCGGCAAAGGCGGCAAAGACCGTTTCGTGCCGTTGGGCGGCGCCGCGCAGGCAGCCCTTGCCGCTTATCTTCCCCACCGTGCGCTTTTCCTCCCCAATGCCGCCCGCGCTAGCGCGCCGCACATCGCCCAGCGTTTTTTGTTTCCCTCGCGCGGCGCCGAGGGCCATTTGACCCGGCGCAGCCTGCAAACCATTGTCGAGACCTGCGCTTCCCGCGCCGGCCTTGCCGATCGCGACGTCTCCCCGCATAAGCTGCGCCACGCTTTCGCCACCCATTTGCTCGAAGGCGGCGCCGATTTGCGCGCGGTGCAAATGCTGCTCGGCCATGCCAGCATCGCCACCACCGAGATTTACACCCATGTCGCGCAAGACCGCTTGCGCGCCATCATGGAGGCCACCCATCCGCTCGCCCGGCGGGGCAATTTATAGCCAAGGTTTAGAAGCGGTGCGAACCGATTTCCCTCGCAAACGCCGCGCGCGCGGCATAGGCCGCCAGCAACAGCGCGCTATAAGCCGCCTCCAGGGTAAAGCCTCGCCGCTGCGCGATATCGCGCAGC
>DHHV01000087.1 GCA_002403455.1 Hyphomonadaceae bacterium UBA4763
ATAGTGGTTCTCCTGTTCCTGGCATTTGCCCCACGGGGACGCCGAAACGGGATGCAAATGTCAGGAACGAACCACTAGGGACCTCGATGGTTTTGGGGGAGGAGCGGCATGCTAGCGCTAACGTTGGGCGACCCGGCCGGCATTGGGCCGGAAATTACGATTAGGGCTTGGCGCGCCGCAGCAGAAGGCCGCGCTCCCGGCTTTTTTGCAATCGGTGATCCAGACGCCTTGGCCGCGCGCGCCCGGCAAATGGGCGACCCGGTGGACATTGAGATCGTGGACCAGCCTGCGAGGGCGATAGAATGCTGGCCCCAGCGCTTGCCCATCATTCCCGTCCTTGCCACGGCGCCGATCCGCGCTGGCGCGCCCGATCCTGGCAATGCCAAAACGATCATCGATGCAATTCGCCTCGGCGCCGCATATGCTCTTTCGGGCGAAGCGATGGCATTGGTCACCAATCCGATCTCGAAAGCCGTGCTGTATCAAGAAGGCTTCTCGTTCCCCGGTCATACGGAGTTCCTCGCTTCGCTGTGTCATATGCCAAACACGGCTCAGCCAGTGATGATGTTGGTCGGACCACGACTGAAAGTTGCGCTCGCAACGATCCACTTGCCTTTAAGTAAGGTCGCGGGAGCGATTTCGACATCGTTCCTCGTTGAAGTGGGCCGAATTGTGGATCGTGCATTAAAGACCGATTTTGGCCTGAGTGCCCCGCGATTGCAATTTGCCGGTCTAAATCCCCATGCCGGGGAAGCGGGTGCGATAGGACGTGAAGAAGTCGACATCATCAATCCGGCAGTGGCTCAGTTGCGGACGGAAGGCGTGGATGCGTTGCCGGCCGCCTCGGCAGATTCGCTGTTCCAGGACGCCGCCCGCGAAAACTATGACTGCGTTATTGCAATGTATCACGACCAAGGTTTGATCCCCGCCAAAACACTCGACTTTTGGGATACTGTAAACGTTACCCTCGGTTTGCCGATCATTCGAACTTCGCCTGATCATGGTGTCGCGTTCGATCGGGCGGCCGTCTATGACGCCAATCCACAAAGCCTGATCGCTGCCTTGCGTCTCGCTTTCCAAATGGCGACGCGTAGACGAACGTCGCCTAGCCGAAAAGATTGAAAGCCGCTGTCCACGTTGTTGCGCCTTGACGATTTGCCGCCTTTGCGCGCGACTATAAAGGAATTGGGCATCGTGGCGCGCAAGGCGCTCGGCCAGCATTTTCTTTTAGACCTCAATGTTACGGCGAAGATCGTCAGGTTGGCGCGATTGGCGCCCGGCCAGACTGTGCTCGAGATCGGACCTGGCCCCGGCGGGCTAACGCGGGCGTTACTGGCGCTGCATGACGGCCCGATCATCGCGATCGAACGCGATGCGCGGATGCTGCCAGGACTGCAGGATTTGCAAGCTTGGGCCCCCGATCGGTTGAGGATAGAGATCGCGGACGCGTTGGGAATTGACGAAGTCAATCTTTTTAGCAACGTCTCAGGCCCGGTCGCAATCGTTGCCAATCTGCCCTACAATATCGGTACCCCGTTATTGATAAAATGGCTACATGCGGGGACTTGGCGCGGCGTAATGACATTGATGTTTCAAAAAGAAGTCGCTGAACGTCTTTGCGCCACTCCCGGGACAGAGGCTTACGGGCGTCTTGCCGTGTTAACCCAAAGCGTTTGCATGGCGCGGATAGAAATGACCCTGCCAGCCGCCGCTTTCACCCCGCCGCCGAAAGTGGCGTCCGCTGTCGTGCGGCTGGATCCCTTGCCTCATAACGCAGTGTTTTCAGACCTTGGCGCTCTCGAGATCGTCACGGCCGCCGCGTTTGGCCAGCGCCGCAAAATGTTGCGGTCCAGCTTGAAGGCTGCGGTTGGACCTCATAAGCGGTTGGATGACTGGCTCGCCGCTGCGGGCATTGATCCCACGGCGCGCGCTGAAGAAATTTCTCCTTTGGGCTTTCAGAATTTGGCAAGAAATTTGCCACGTGACTCAAACAACTCTATTTCCACCAAAACGTAACATAATTCATAAAACCATGTGGATCAAGACGAGTGCCTGCCAGTATTTAAGCGCGATCCCCTTGCACGACCCGCAATCGCGGCGTCGATTTGAATTCAGGCGGATAGGCTGCGAGAATTCGAACACGCACGATCGGTCGACCTGAGATAATGCTTTCTGGCGCGAGCGGTTGGAACAAACCGAGCAAGCGCCGCCCCAGAGCCGGTGGGTCGCCAAGCGGGAACAGGGCGATTTCCGCATCCAGGCGCAACCCGCTCGCCGTCTCGGCGCGGCACAACATGGCGGCGGCGTCGCTGGCATGGCAGGTCATCTGGCAGGTCGCTTGCAGCAACGGTCGATCGTTGGCGGCGAACAAGTGACTGAACGACGTCGATTTCAACTCGCGTTGAAACAGCGCGCTGAGGCTCTCGCCCGACATGCGCAAGCGGAAATCGGTCACCGCCCCGTCCGCGTCGCTGCTATCGACCGCTTCCAGCACGAAAATGCGCCGAACCAACAAGTCCATCGTTGAGGAGGCGACGCCCGGCGCGCTGCCGCCAAAACGGATGGCTCGCCACGAGGCGATCAAGGCTTTTGTGTCAGGATGGAGCTGGTGTTCGTTGTACATGGCCTTGCTGGATGCTCTGAGGCGCGGTGCTTCTTTGGCCAAACGGCCGGGCGTGCCCGCGCAATCTGTCTGGGTCGCGAGCCCCGGAGCAAGCCAAGGGCCATAATCGCACCAGGCGAAATTTGCCGTCCGCCACAAACGGCGCCGGAATTGCATTTCTTCGTCACGACCAACAAGGAGTGGCGGGATGACCGTATCAAGCCGGCACATTTTATCCATCAGCGCGGCCATTTTGGCATTTGGAGCCGGAATTGCGATGATGCCGTCGACGCCGTCGCTTGTCAGCGAAGCCGAGGCCTGCTGCGCGCCGCAAAAACCGGGCCCGCAACGTCCCGCTCCCGCTCAACCGAAATTTCCCCAGCAAGTCGTCAAAGTGCCCGGCGTGTCGATCGGCGCGCCGCAAGTCTCCATCGTGACGCCGAAGGTCATTGTCCAACCGGGCGTCATCACGGGCCCCGGCGTCGTTGGACCGACGATCATCGGTTCGCCGGTATTTGGCGGGGCGGATGCGGGCGTCTCTTTCGTATTTGGCGGCGGCGGCGGCTTTATCCCGCCAAGCCCGGTGCCGCCGAGCGTCATCGAAGGCTTTAGCGTTGGCGGCGCCGAGACCGAAACCGTGGTCGAGGACGTACCCGAAACCATCACCGAAAACGTGACGCGTTCGCGCGAAGTCGTGGTGACGAAAGCCATTCGCGCGGTGTGCCTCGATGACCAGGGCCGGCCCAATCCGGCCGCGCGCCTCACGCCCGATGAAACGGTTGACCCTTCCTTTAGCGGCGAGTTGTTCCGCTGCGTCGCCGGCTCGGCCATGCAGGTCACGGTCGGCCGTTTCGAAAATGGCCGCGCGGTGTTCGATCAGGCAACCGCTTTTACCTGCCAAAAAGGCGAAGCGCTGGTGCATGGGCCGGGCGGCAATATTGCTTGCGCAACGCAAACCGCCGAACGCAATTGCAATGAGCGCTCGCTGCTGCGCCGTTTTGGTCCCGGCGTGAAGGTCGTCACGATGCGCATGACGGAAACCTTCTCCGAACCGACCACGCGCACCATCACCCGCAAAGTCACACGCCAGCGCGAAGTCGTCAAAACCGGCAATCTGCCTCTCGATGGCGGCGTTGGCCAAGGCGTTTTCTAACCCAATTGCTCGCGTTCATTTCCCCCGCGTCGACATGAAAAAGCCTCGCCCAATCGGGCGAGGCTTTTTTACGCGTGATACCAATCAAATGCGTGCGTCCCCCAATCAAGTGAGAGCGGCGCCTGCGCCGCCCTCATCCGATCTTTAGCGGGCGACTTGCACCATGTGTACGAACGCATTGGCGCGATCATTGATCGGGCGAATGGTTTCTTTCACAAGGCCCGACATCATTTCGGACACTTTGTTGACTTCGGCGACATGGCTCTCGAAAGCGCCTTTAGCGTAGTCGGCTTGCGCTTCGACGGCTTCTTGGATGCTCTTCGACGAGGTGATTTGCTTGGCCGCGGCGACGGCGTTGTCGAAGAATTGCTTTTGGTAGCCGAACATGGCCGCGTTGATCGCTTCCATGCCTTTGGTGGCGGCGGTCGCGCAGGCGGTCGCCGCTTCGATGTTGTCTTTGCCGAAATTGGTCCAATCGGTCAGCGCGGTCATCGAGCGCTCCATGGATTGACGGAAGAAATCATTCGACGCGACGTTGAGTGAGTCGAGTTGGGTTTTCACGGTTTTTTCGGTCTTGGTAACCATTGTCTGACACTCCTGTTGCTGGAAAATCGAGCGAGAATGCTATCTTCTGTGTCGGGCTGGATCTCAACGCCGACCGGACGGATCAGGCCCGGTCGAGCGCGATCCATGCCGCTAGATGTCATGCTGCAACTGCGAAGTCAACCGATTTCTGCTGCACTGCAGCAAATTGTGATCAAGCGGGAACGGGAGACGCCGCCGCGATGGCCCGCTCGCAATGCGGCCGGGCCTATCTGAACTGAACGCGGCGTTAAGGGTAAATTAAGCACAAGGCCGTCACATAGGGTGTGTAGGAGTTGAGTGAATGGCGAAGGCGTCTACCCATATTTCGGCAGCGACCATGATTGCGGTCAGCGGGTGGGCGGGTGCGAGCCTCGCCGCGCCTTATGCGGCGATCGTCGTCGACGGGCGCACGGGCGAGACCTTGCATGCCGATCAGGCCGACGCTTTGCGGTTTCCCGCTTCGCTCACCAAAATGATGACGCTTTATATGACCTTTGAAGCGCTCGCTGCGGGCACGCTACAGGTCGATGAAGCGGTCAAGGTCTCTGCTTTCGCCGCGAGCCGGCCCCCGTCGAAATTGGGTTTTCGGGCCGGCGAAACCATCAGCGTCGAAGACGCGATCAAGGCGTTGATCATCCGCTCGGCCAATGACGTTGCCTCGGCCATGGGCGAACGGCTCGGCGGCACCGAAGCGCGCTTTGCCACCTTGATGACCGCACGGGCGCGGGCGTTGGGGATGAAATCCACGCGCTTTGTCAATGCGTCCGGCTTGCCGGACCCACGCCAAGTCACGACCGCGCGCGATATCGCAACGTTAAGCGCAGCGCTCGAGCGTGATTTTCCGCAATATTTCGATCTGTTCTCGCTGACCTCGTTTTCGTTTCGCGGCGTCACTTATTCGACCCATAATGACCTTGTCCGCTCTTATGATTGGGTCGATGGGATCAAGACCGGCTACACACGCGCGTCCGGTTTTAACCTCGCCACCTCGGCCGAGCGTGACGGCGTGCGGATCGTTGCCGTGGTGCTTGGCGGGCGCACGGCGCAATCGCGCGATCGCCAGGTCGAGCAATTGCTGAACGCCGCTTACGCGCATTTGGACCAACGCCAGCAATTGGCGGTGTCGAGCATTCAAGCCCGCTCCAGTTTTGAGCAAGGCTCCGCTGCGCCGACCGCGCCGCCGGTGCACGCCAACGCGATCGTGTTGCGCGGGCCATTGCGGTGGTCGAACGCGACCAACCCGAAATAAGCGCAGCTCTTCAAGTTAATCCTTCAACAACACGTCGCGCGCTTCGGTGATGCGGCGCATCAATTCAGCGCTGCCGCCTTGATCGGGGTGATTGCGCAACGCCAAGCGTTTGAAAGCGGCCTCGATGTCTTGGGGGCCAGCATCGGCGGGCAGGCACAGAATCGTGAGCGCTTCTTCGCGGGTTAATGGCGCGGCGTGTGAAGAAGAGCGCTGCGACGGACGACCAGGCGCAGCCAGCAAAATTCCGGCAAACGCCAATAACGCCGCGCCGGGAATCCATAACCGCACCACCAACAGGCCAATGCCGCCGAGGGCCGCGCGCAGCGCGAGGCTCTGGCGCTGGGCCGGCTCAAACCGGCCCGCGAGCGTCCACGCGCCCCACACCAAAGCTGCGCCGCCAAGCGCGATCAATGCCCATAACATTCAGGCGTCACCGGTCCCTTACGTCCATGCGTTCACACCGAAGCAATCCGCCATATAGATCGAGCGGCCAAAGCGGACGACGCCGACAGAACTTTTCGCTGATCGATCAACAACCAGAATAGCGCGATTTGCTTCACAGATCTTGACCCCCTGCCGCGCTTTGGTCCAGCTTGCCGGCATTCACCAATCGATGCTGCACAGCGTCGGATCAAGGGGTTTTGCATGGATCATCGCGGTTGGTGGGCGGCGGCGGCTTTGGCGGCTGTCGGCAGCGTTGTTTTTGCGCCGGCCGTAGTGGCGCAGGCGCTCGATCCGCGCGCAGCGCCGGCTACGGCGCCGATCCCCAGCCCCCGCGATGTTGCTTTTCCGGGCGTGATCGCGCTCGACGTTGATGCGACCGATATCGCGCGGCATGTGATTTCGGTACGCCAACGCCTCCCGGCGACCGGCGGGCAGACCTTGACGCTGATCTTGCCGGAATGGCTGCCGGGAAATCACGCGCCGCGCGGTCAGATCGACAAGATTGCCGGCATTGCGGTGACGGCGGGCGGGCTCCCGGTGACGTGGCGGCGCGATCCGGTCAATGTCTATGCGATCCATGTGGAGGTTCCGCGCGGCGCGCGCCAGGTCGAACTCGCTTTTCAATTCTTGTCGGCGTTGAACGCAACGCAAGGGCGCATCGTAATCGGCCAAGACGTCATGAACCTGCAATGGAACAATCTGTTGTTCTATCCGGCGGGATTTTACGCGACCCGTATCCGCTATGATTTGTCGCTGAAATTACCCGAAGGCTGGGGCCATGCCAGCGCGCTCGACGTCGCCGAACAGCGCGGCGCGATGACCAGGTTCAAGACGACCGATCTCGAAAGCTTGGTTGACAGCCCAATGTTCGCGGGCCGCTATTTCAAAAGCGTCGATCTTGATCCGGGCGGGCCGGTTCCGTTCCGGCTGAACATGGTCGGCGACAATGCCGAGGAAATCGAGGCGAGCGAGGAGCAGATCGCCGCCCATCGCAAATTGGTCGACGAGGCCTATGCCGCTTTTGGCGGCCGCCCGTTTGACCGCTATGACTTCCTGCTGGCGATGAGCGGCCAAATCGGCGGCATTGGCCTCGAACATCATCGCTCGAGCGAGAACAATCCGGGGCTTGGCTATTTCAAGAAATGGGAGACGACGACCGGCGCCCGCGATCTGCTGCCGCATGAACTCGCCCATGCCTGGAACGGTAAATATCGCCGCCCGGCCGATCTGTGGACGCCGAATTATGACGTTGCG
The DNA here is from genome assembly GCA_002403455.1 of Hyphomonadaceae bacterium UBA4763. Lineage (GTDB taxonomy): Bacteria > Pseudomonadota > Alphaproteobacteria > Caulobacterales > Aquidulcibacteraceae > UBA4763. The sequence continues at coordinate 7,288 of DHHV01000087.1, forward strand.
ATGCGCAATAGCCTGCTCTGGGTCTATGAGGGCCAAACGCAATTCTGGGGCGTCGTGCTGGCGGCGCGGTCGGGGCTGTGGACAACGCAAAACGCGCTCGATGAGATCGCCTTGATCGCCGCAACGCTGGACAATCGCGCCGGTCGATCTTGGCGGCCGCTGGTCGACACCACCTATGAGCCGATCATCAGCGCCCGCCGGCCCGTTCCCTGGCGTAGCCAAGGCCGCCCGGAAGATTATTACAATGAAGGCTTGCTGATCTGGCTCGACGCCGATCAATTGATCCGCGAAAAGACCGCCGGCGCGAAATCGCTGGATGATTTTGCAAAGATTTTCTTCGCCGCCGAGCAGGGCCAATGGCAGCCAAAGACCTATCGCTTTGAGGACGTCGTTGCGGCGCTAAACGCCGTCGTTGCGCATGACTGGGCGCAATTTTTGCGCGCGCGAGTCGAAACGGTGCAACCGCAGGCGCCCTTGGCGGGCGTCACGCGGGCCGGCTGGCGGCTGGTTTATCGCGAGGAGCCGAACGCGCTCGCCAAACAGGCCGGCGCCGGTCCGGCTGCGGGTGTTGATTTGACCTATTCGCTCGGGCTGACCATCGGCAATGACGGCGCGGTGCGCGACGTCGCCTGGGACAGCCCGGCTTTTGCGGCGGGCCTGACGCCCAACGCCAAGATCCTCGCGGTCGGCGGCCTCGCCTTCAATGCCGATCGGATCAAGGCAGCGGTGACAGCGGCGAAAGCCGACAAGAAACCGATCCAATTGCTGGTCCAAGAGGGCGATCGTTTCACGCCGGTCGACATCGCCTATTATGACGGCTTGCGTTACCCGCATTTGGAGCGGATCGACAACTCCGCCGATGGACTAACCCCACTCTTGGCGCCGAAAACCTAGCCGGCGTGGCGAGGCTTTAGCCGCGCCGCCCATGCCGCAAGCCGCCCAAAAACGCGACCGCCTCCTCGGCGGCGCGCTCCAGCGGTTTGACTTGGCGTTTAAGCGTTTCGAATTGCATGACATTCTCGATGCGGCGATCGAGAAAATCCCAGGCGATTTGCGGGTCGTCGGCGCTTGCCCAGGCCGCGAAGGTCGAGCCGATTACGCCGCACAAAATCGCGCGCTTCGAATAATAATTGAAATCCACGCTGGGATCGCGCAGCGCCC
>DHHV01000056.1:0-11884 GCA_002403455.1 Hyphomonadaceae bacterium UBA4763
CCATCGCCAATTCGACGGCGGTGCTGGTCAACAGCGCCGCCCAACCGAAAAACCCGATCGAAGCGGTTTTTCGCCCCTTTGTCACTGTGCGTCGGCAGACCCCGGAGATCGAGGAAGCCCGCGATCTGCTCGTCCGCGCCAGAACGCGGTTGGAGGCGGGCGATCTTGCTGGCGCCGTCGCCGATCTTGGCCGGTTGCGGGGCGACGCCGGCAAAACCGCGGCGGCCTGGCTGACCAGCGCCCGGCGGCGGACCGACGCCGAAGCGCAATTTGCCGCCCTGCGCGAAAGTCTCTGGCGCCGCGCAAAGCTTTCCGAGGACTAGGCCATGGTGCGGATCATCGTCGTCACCTTGCTGATGCTGACAGTGGCGCTGTGCGCGATTTGGGTGGCGAGCCATCCTGGCCTGATCCGGCTGACCTGGCTTGGCTATGAGACCGAAACGAGCGTCGCCTTTGCCTTCGTGGCGTTGGTGCTGCTGGTCGGCATTTTGACCGGCTTGTGGCGGCTGGGCTTTTGGCTGGCCGGTATGCCAGAGCGCGCGCGGGTGGCCGCAGCGGCCAAGGAAAAGGACAAATCGCGGGCGGCGTTTGCGCAGGCGCTGATCGCGTTTGAGGCCGGCGATACGCAGGATTTGCGGAAATTCTCGGCGCGGATCGGCGAGGCGATCGATGACGCGCGGCTCGCGCTGATGATGCGGGCGCGATCGGCCGAGGCGGCGGGCGATCTGCAAGAAGCCGAGAAGATCTATCTTGATTTGCTGGAGCGCAAAGACGGCGCCTTGTTGGCCCGCCGGGGACTTGCCAATCTCGCCGCCAAACGCGGCGATCGCGCCAAGGCGCTCGACCATGCGCGGGCGGCCATTCCGCTGTCGCGGCACGCCAAATGGGCGTTCACGATGACCTTCGAGCTGTTGGTCGAACGCGGCGAGTGGCTGGAAGCGCTGGAAACGCTCGAGGACGGGGAAAAACTCGGGCATATCAAAAACCCGGTCTTGGGCCGGCGCCGGGCGGTGTGTTATTGCGCGGCCTCCGCGCAGGCCGAGCGCGGCGGCGATCTGGAGGAGGCGCTGGAGCGCGTCCAAAAGGCGCAAAAACTGGCGCCCGGCTTTGCGCCGGCGGCGGCGATGGCGGCGCGGCTGCTGGCAATGGCCGGCAAGCCGCAAAAGGCCGCCGAAATGTTGGAACAGGCCTGGGAAGAGGCGCCGCATCCGGCGCTGGCTTTGGCTTATCGCGATCTGAAGCCACATGAATCGCGCCAAGAGCGCGCCCTGCGCATGGCGGTGCTGACCCGCAAAAAGCCCAATCACCGCGAAAGCCGGATCATCCTGGTCGAGCAGGCCGGTCTTAGCCAAGACTTTGACGAGGCTGAACGCCTGCTCGGCGATTTGATCGAAGACGGCGCCACCTCGCGGTTATGCGGCTTGATGGCCGAGCTGGCGCGGGCGCGGGGGGATGAGTCGAATGCGCGCGCGTGGATGAGCCTCGCGCTCTCCGCCCCGCGCGAGGCCGATTGGTCCGATCTCGACCCCGATGGCCGCTCGTTCAATTACACCGACAAGGATTGGGCGCGCATGGTGTTTTCCTATGGCGATGACGGCGCGCTCGCCCATCCGCGCCAGGAACATGCCGGGCAGGCGCTGGCCGGGGCGCGGCCCTTGGCGCTCGGCCCGCCGCGCAACGGGCAAAACGGCCAAGACGCCATTATCGCCAAGGCCGCGCAGGACTTGACGCTCAGCCCGCAGCCTCCCGTCGATTACGCGCCTGTCGATGGCGATGAGGGCGATGGCGTCGCCGGCCCCATGTCGCCGAACCGACGCTGACGCCTTGTACGAAAAATGACGGGTGCGTCATTTTTTGATTTGCAAGTTGGGAACCGTTTCGTCATGATGAGGCTCTAACGAGATCATCATTGCGGGAGTGCGCCCATGGCTGACGGTTTTTCGCCAATCCGGCATATCACCAAGGACGAGGCCTATGACGCGGTCCGTCCGGACGACTTCGCGCCGCATCTGGCGGTGGATCGGCACGCGACGCGCTCGACGGCGTTCGACAAGATCATCTCGGCGACCCATGACCATTTCTGGGACCCACTCGATCCGAAATATATCGATTTTTCCGAGCCCTTTGACATGGAAAATGTCATGATGGTGCCGGAAGATCTGGTGCCGGCGCTGAAGACGCGGCTGGTCGATGCACATTTCAGCGACCGCAAGCAGCGGGTCGCCTTTGTCAACGAAGCAACGCGCTGGTCGCTGTCGGCGATTTTGCATGGCGAGCAAGGCGCGCTGAACCTGTCGGCGTCGCTGGTGCATGTGCTGCGCGATCCGGGCGCGCAGGAATACGCCGCCAATCAGGCGCGCGAAGAAGCGCGCCACGTCACCGCCTTTGCGAAATATATCCGCGCCCGCTGGGGTGCGCCAGTCGAATGCGGCGAGACTTTACGCAATCTCTTGCAGGAGATCGTTCACGCGCCGGAAGTCTATAAAAAGATCGTCGGCATGCAAATGCTGATCGAAGGCCTCGCCATGGGCGCGTTTGCGACCTATTACCAAGAGACCCATGATCCGTTATTGCGCAAATTGTGCCAATTGGTGATGACGGACGAGGCGTTCCACCACAAGTTCGGCAAAATCTGGGCCGACCGCACCATTCCAAAGCTGGATGCGGATGAGCACGCCTTGATCGAGGATTGGGCGGCGCATTGCTTTCAGACCTTGCTGTTCAATTTGATCAATCCGCTGCAAATGGCGGACGTCTATCGCAAATTCGGGCTCGACCCGATGGAAGTGATGGCGGCTTATCAAGAGACGATGACGGACGACACCCGTCGCGAGGAAATGAAAAAAGCCGCCAATATCTTCCGGGTTTTGGTGAAAACCCTGCTGAATGCCGGGATTATCACCGACCGAACCCGCAATTTCTACGCGATGTATGTCGATCTGAATGAATTGCGCGGCGAGGGTGATGAAATGGTCGGCGACGCCATTGCCGAATCCGGCATTGCCTATTTGCAGACGATCAATTTCTACAATCGCAGCGAGGCGTTGCGCCAAGCGGCGGAATAACGCGCAAGTGCAGGATACGGCGCGAGCGGCGAAAAGCCTCTTGCGCTGGCGCGCACGCGCAGCGTAACCAGGGGACGTGTTGCACCCCAGGGAAAAACTTTGATGGCAGAGCGCGCGTCACCGCCGCTGGAGCAGCTCGTTCCGACGACGCAAGTCGACGTGCGCGCGGCCTTCGGCATCGACAAAGACATGCAAGTGGCGGGGTTCGCTGAGCGCAGCGAATATGTGCCCGAACTCGATCCGGCCTATCGGTTCGACCCGCAGACGACTTTGGCGATCTTGGCGGGCTTTCAGCATAATCGCCGCGTTATGGTGCAGGGCTATCACGGCACCGGCAAGTCGACGCATATCGAGCAGGTCGCGGCGCGGCTGAATTGGCCGATGGTGCGCGTCAATCTCGACAGCCATGTCAGCCGCATCGATCTGGTCGGCAAGGACGCCATTGTCGTCAAAGACGGCGTGCAGGTGACCGAGTTTCGCGAAGGCATGCTGCCCTGGGCGCTGCAGCGGCCGATCGCGCTGGTGTTTGACGAATATGACGCCGGCCGGCCAGACGTGATGTTCGTGATCCAGCGCGTGCTCGAATCGTCTGGGCGGTTGACGCTGCTCGACCAGAACAAGGTGATCCGGCCGCATCCGAGCTTTCGGTTGTTTGCGACAACCAATACGGTTGGCCTTGGCGACACCACCGGGCTTTATCACGGCACCCAGCAATTGAACCAAGGCCAGATGGATCGCTGGTCGATTGTCACAACGCTGAATTATCTGCCGCATGAGGTCGAAGTCGATATCGTGCTGGCCAAATCGCCGCATTATCAGCATGACGAGGGCCGCAAGATCATCGCCGCAATGGTGCGGGTGGCGGACATGACGCGCAATGCTTTCATGAATGGCGATATTTCCACCGTCATGAGCCCGCGCACGGTGATCACCTGGGCGGAGAATGCCGAGATCTTCGGCGATGTCGGTTTGGCCTTCCGAATGACCTTTTTGAACAAATGCGATGAGCTGGAGCGCGCGGCGATCGCCGAGTTTTACCAGCGCGCGTTTGGCGCCGATCTGCCGGAAGCCGCGACCCGCCTGAAAGTGGCGTAGGCGCGCAAAAACGCCCCGGCGAAAGCCGCCGGGGCGTGCATGTGTTGATGTTACCAGCGACTAGGCGGCCTGATCATTGGCCGGGCTGACCGGCGCGTCGATCACCGGCGCTTTGGCGCTCGCCTCGCCATTGATGGCGATCCGGCGCGGTTTGGCCGATTCGGGCAATTGCCGCACGAGCTCGATCCGCAACAGGCCGTTGCTGAGCGCCGCGCCCGTCACAAGCACGTGATCGGCGAGTTGAAAACGCCGCTCGAAACTGCGCTCGGCGATGCCGCGATGCAGATAGCGCCGCTCGCCCTCGGTCTGCGTGCGTTTTCCCTGCACGGTCAACAGGTTGTCTTTCAATTCGATGGTGAGCTCGTCCTCGGAAAAGCCAGCGACGGCCAGCTCGATCCGAAACGCGTCCTCGCGGACCTGCTCGATGTTATAGGGAGGATAACCGCCAGTCGCGTCCAGTCGTTGGGCCTGGTCGATCAGGGAAGAAATCCGATCAAACCCGACAAGCGTGCGATAAAGCGGGGTAAGGTCGATGGTCTGCATAGGTCTGTCCTTTCCTTAAGCAACAGAAGTTATGGCTGTTCCGGATTTGGGCCGGATAAGCCGAATAGCGCCGACCGGGATTTCTTCGTGAACACCCCAATGCGGCATTAGATGTCGACCTCGATCGGAGCGCCGACATCGATCACTTGGGCATGGGTTGGGTGCGCTTCAAGAGCCTGAAAACGCGGATTAGCCGGGTTTGGCGGCGGGTTTTGTATTGCCGGGTGCGCCGGTTTTGCGTAACTCCCACCCCGCTGAGAGGGCTTTCGGCTCGACGGCAATGCGCCGTTTGAGCCTCGTCATGATTGGAGTGATTGATGCGCAACCATTTGCTGATTTCCGCAGGGATTGTTGGATTGGCGATGCTGGCGGTTCCCGTCGCGTTGAGCGATCGAGAGGCGCCGTTCTCGACGGCTGCGCGCGCCCAGAGCGCGTCGGTGACCGACACGGCGGCGTTGCAAGCCGCTGCCGCCGGCGCGTGGCGCCCCGATGCTGAAAAAGCCCGCGATCAATATCGCCATCCCGTTGAAACGCTGGCGTTCTTCGGCGTCGCGCCGAACCACACGGTCATCGAAATCACGCCCGGCGGCGGCTGGTACACCCGCGTGATCGCGCCTTATCTGAAGACAGGCGGCGGCAAATATATCGCGGCCGGTTATGACCCCAATTCGGCCGATGCCCGGGTGAAAGCCCGCGCTGAGCAATTTGCGGCGCAATTTGCCGACAAAGACGTGTTTGGCGACATCCACTTCGCGCCTTGGGGACCGGCGGCGACGGAAGTTGCGCCGGCGAACTCGGTCGACGTGATCCTCACCTTCCGCAATATCCACAATTGGATGGGGTCGGGCTTTGACAAGAAAGCCTTTGAGCTCGCCTTTGCGGCGCTGAAACCGGGCGGGGTGTTCGGCGTGGTCGAGCACCGTCTGCCCGCCAATCGCGAGCAGGACCCGCGCGGGACCACGGGTTATGTGCATGAGGAATACGCCAAGCAATTGGCTGCCGCCGCCGGCTTTGAATTTGTCGGCGCGAGCGACGTCAACAACAATCCGAAAGACACCGCCGACCACCCGTTTGGCGTTTGGACCTTGCCCCCCGTTAGCCGCACCTCGGCCTTCGGCCAGCCGGACAATCCGCAATTTGACCGCAGCAAATTCGACGCGATCGGCGAAAGCGACCGCTTCACGCTGAAATTCCGCAAGCCGCTGAACGGCGCTGCGACGCCGCAGCCGGAACCAGCCAGCGAACCAACCGACGAAGACGGCGAGCAAGGCGGCGGGTCGTAAGCACCGCCGCAAACGATCAACGCCATCATCACCGAACCGCCGCGAAGGACACCCCCTCGCGGCGGTTTTGCTTGGAAGCAGCGCCGAAGGCGCCTACATCTGCGCGATGCGCGTTTATCGAATGAATGGCTGCGGCAACCAATTTGCGATCCTGGACTTGCGGGGCGGCGCGCGGCGACTGACGCCGGACTTGGCGCGGGCGATCGCCGAACCTTCCTCCGGGCCGATCAGCGATCAGGTGATCGCAATCGAGCCGCCAATGGATGCGGCGAGCGACGCCTTCATGCGGATTTGGAACCGCGACGGCGGCGAGGTTGAGGCTTGCGGCAATGCAGCGCGCTGCGTGGCCTGGCTGTTGCTGGGGGAGAAAGGCGCGGATGCCGTAGAGATCGGCAGCAAAGGCGGCTTGCTGCGCGCCGCGCGGGCCGGGTTCGAGCGCGTCACGGTCGATATGGGCGCGCCGCGGCTTGATTGGCGGGAGATCCCGCTGGCCGAAGCGATGGATACGCGCCGGCTCGAACTGGAAGTCGGCCCGCGCGGCGCGCCGATCCTGCACACGCCCGGCGCGGTCAATATGGGCAATCCGCATTGCGTGTTCTTTGTCGAGGATGTGGCGGCGATCGACATCGCGCGGATCGGGCCGATGCTGGAGCATCACCCCTTGTTTCCACAACGCGCCAATATCGGCTTTGCGCAGCTTTTGAGCGATGAGGCGATCCGCTTGCGGGTGTGGGAGCGCGGGGCCGGCCTCACCAAAGCTTGCGGGACGGGGGCGTGCGCGGCGGTCGTTGCGGGCGCGCGGCGCGGTCTATGGGGGCCGGCGATGCGGGTGATCGTCGATGGCGGCGAGCTCGAGATTGATTGGCGCGGCGGCTCGGCACATCAAGCCAGTCCAGGCCGCGTCTTTATGACCGGACCGGTTGAATGGGAAAATACGGGCGAAATCGACTGAACGGGACCCGTCGAAAGACGGCTAACGCGACGCGGCGTCCGACCCCAGCAACGGCTTGCGCGCATACATGGCTTCGTCGGCGCGGGCCAAGGTGAGGTCGACCGACTCACCCAGTCTCAATCCCGCGGCGCCAGCAGTGGCTTCAATATAAATCCGTTCGCCGCCAACTTCGACCGAACAAGCTGCAAGCAAGTCTACCAGCATTTCCGCCTTTTCGTTCGCCACGTCTTCGTCAGTGTGCGCAAGCAACACCGCAAACTCATCGCCTCCAATGCGGCCCACACAATCACTGTCGCGGACATTGGCCAGCAAGGTGTGCGCCGCCGCAATCAAGACGCGATCGCCGATCTGGTGGCCATATCGATCATTGATCGCCTTGAAGCGGTTCAGATCGATGAAAATGACGGAAGTCGGCGCGCCATACCGCATCAAGATCGATTGCGCGCGCGCCGATTCGCGCAGGAAAGCGCGGCGATTGAGGGTCGGCGTCAGGGGATCTTTGTCAGCCAGGCTTTGGGCGGCGTCGCGTTCAGCGCGCAGCGTGGCCAGCGTCAATTGCAAATCATCACGTTCATCGATCAAACGTTGAATTGCCGCCCGTAGATGCTCCGGCGCCGCATCTAACAATGCGCCATCCATCATCATGGCGTTATGCCGATCCGGACGCGGTGGATTACTCATTGTCCCTCAACGCTCCAACATGAAAATGAGCATCGCCAAAACTTTTTAACACATTCCTAAATGGGCGCGATAGGTTTTTCGTATCTTGTGAATTGATTTTAATTCCTTCAAGATTTTTTGCCGCCGCGGATGATCACGGTAGCGACTTTTTCGGGGATGAAGATCGAGCGGGCCAAATCATTGATTTGGGCCGGGGTAATCGCCAAGACTTCCGCTTCGCGTTCACGAAACCCCGCGAGGCTATCGGGCCGGGTCCATAAGGCAAGTCCAAGCCCGGCCCATAATCCATTGGCTTCCAGACTTTGGCGGAAATTCTGCAAAAGTGGCGCGCGGTAACGCTGAAGCTCGTCGTCGGTCGGCGCGCGCGCGACCATATCGGCGGCGACCGCTTGGATATGAGCGATCAAGGAATCGATGCGATTCGGATCACCCTCAACCTGCACGCCTATTGCGCCGTAGTCCAAGACAACATCGTCGCCATACCGAAAGACGCTGGGGGAATAGCTCTCGCCTTCCGTTTCACGGATCCGTTCGGTCACCCGCAGCCGCAAAATGCCGGCGAGCGCCGCCAATTTCGCATTTCGTTGCCGCTCGGTCCCATCCGGCGCCGGCCAGGCAAGGCTGACCAGCGCGCGACCGGCGATGCCGGAATGTTTGAGCTCAAGCATCTGGCCGACCGGAAATGCGCCTGGACGGCGGACTCGTTGGTGTTCAGGGGCTGGGCGTTCGCCGGGCAAGGCGCCGAGCGTACGCGCAACAGTGGCGATCGTCTCTTCAAGCTCAAAATCGCCGACCAACGACATGACGATCGGCCCCCGAAAAGCGGTCTCAAGAAATGGTTTCGCGGTCTCGAAATCATGCGCCAGGGTCGTTTCCAGCGCAGGGATGCCGAAGGCGCGATCGCCGCCGCGCCGCCAACGGACCGCCTCGGCGCCAAAAACGCCAGAGGGCGACGCATCAAAACGTTGGTAGGCGCCCGAAAATTCATTGCGAAATTGCGTGACCGCCACCCGGTTATAAGCCGGGTCCGTGATGTAGGCCGCAATGATTTCCAGCAGCCGCTCAACATCTTCGCTGGCCGGCGCGCCGCCAAATGAGTGACCATCCAGACCCATCAGAAAATTCGGCAGAACAGCGCGCCCAGGATGCATTTGCGCCAATTGATCCAAGGAATGCTGGCCGAGCCCGCCCCGGATAAAAGCGCCATTGACCAAAACCGCCAGTCCTTCGGGCGGGGCTGGATCGTCGAAGACGCCGCCATCGAGCAAGCCAATGCTGACCACCACGCGTCCCTTTTGAAATTGGGTCGGTTTCAATGCGAGGCGCAAACCATTGGCAAAGGTGATCTGGGTAATGCTCTCGGGCTCGATCGTTTTGCGATCAAGAATCGCGCCCGGCTGGCCCAAATCGCCATAGGCAAAATCCTGAATGTCCAAATCGTCGGCGGGCGTAACTTCCGTGGTGTCCGCTGCGCGGAACGCCGCCAACACGGCATCGCCGCCTTGTTTGATGGGTTTGGAGCTTTGCAACCATAATTGCGGTTTAAGGCCTTCCCATTGCGCGCGGAATGCGGCGTGGACGGCCGACGGCGTGATCGCGGGCGCGATATGGGCCTCAAAAATCGCCTCGCTTTGGGAAGGATGGGTGAAGACATCGTCATTGACGAGACGCGCCAACAATGCGCTCGCTAGGCCCTCGCTACGCCGCGTCGAGGCGGCTTTCGTTGCTTGCTGGGTCGCCAGGCGCAAACTGGCGATTTGCGCGTCGACCTCGTTGGGCTGAAACCCGTGCAACAGAGCGCGCCGCCATTCTTCATTGGCGACCCGCGCCGCCTCACGCCACAAGTCGGGCTGGGCGCGCACCGTGATCGACGGGCCGATTACCAAAGGTCGCGTCTCTCCATAGCTGGCGGCGCCGCCAAGGATGACCGCGCCCGGCGCGCGCGCCATCCGGCCCAGCCGCTCGCTGACGATCGCATTGGCGATGGTGCGCAAGGTGGCGGCGCGCCGCGTTTCGATCGTGTCGGGCTCATCGACAAAAGGGCGGTTGCCGTCGATCAATATGCTGGTGGCGAGGTCCTCATCAGCAATCGAATTGGCGGTAAGCTTTGTGGTCGGCTGGAATGACGCCAAGGCGCGCGGTGCGAAGGGCGCTTCGGGACGCAAAAACGCGCTGAAGTTTTTCTCAATCAGAACGCGGATTTGTTCCGGATCGACATCGCCGACCCCGACCAGCGTCAGATTGTCGGGCCGATAAACGCGCTGATAGAGCGCCAAAAGCCGCTCGCGCGTCGCGCGTTGGGCGATATCGCCAAGGCCGATCGGCGGGCGATCGACCAAGGCCGTGCCCTTGAACATGAAGGCGTTTCGCTTTTGCTCGCGCTGAAAGCCGCCATCGCGGCGCTGGCGCGCTTCGGCCGAGACGACGCCATGCTCGCGCAGGATGGCCGTGTCGTCGAGCGTCAACCGACCGGCAATGTCGCTGAGGATCAAGATCGCCGTCGCCAGCGCCTCTTCGTTTTGCGCATCGGGCAGGTCCAATTGATAAACGACTTCGGTGCGGCCGGTAAACGCATTCGTATCGGCGCCGAAACGAAGACCAAAGCGCTCGAGCGTCTTGACGAGTTCTCCCTCGGCGAAATTCGTCGAGCCGTTGAAGGCCATATGCTCGAGGAAATGCATCAGGCCTTGTTCGTCGTCATATTCTTCGAACGACCCGGCATTGACATGCAGACGCAGCGACAGCCCGCGCGAGGGGACGCCGTTGCGCATCAGCCCGTATTTGAGGCCATTGGGCAGTTCTCCGCGCAAGACGGCCGGGTCGAAGACCAGACGGTCGGTGACTTGGGCGGGCGCGCTGGCGCTAATCGGGGCGGCGGCCTCGGTCAGAGGCTGGGCGTCAGCGGGGGCCGAAAACCCAAAGACCGCACAAAGAAGGGCGCAAACGCCCGCACGCCCACTGAACAAGCGCTTACGCATGATGTGCCCCCGCGACGCTACTCAACCAACCAAAGGCGTCCCGTTCAGAGAGGTCGGGCGTCTAAAGATGCATTGAGGTTAACAGGGGGGCGCGCGCCGTCAAGCGCTTAAAAGGGCAGGAGAATATCCAATAATTCTTGACCGTAAGGCGGCTTTTGAATCTCCGACAAATGCCCGCGACCGCCATAAGAGATGCGCGCTTCGGCGATCTGGGTATGGTCGATCGTGTTGTCCGAGCGGATATCTTCGGGGCGAATGATCCCGGAGACTTGCAATTCGCGCACTTCGAAATTGATGCGGACCTCTTGGCGTCCGGCGATAACGAGATTGCCGTTCGGCAAAACCTGGGTGACGAAGGCGGCGACGGTCAAGTTGACGATTTCGGACCGGTTGATGGTGCCAGCGCCGGTGGTTTCGGTCTCGCCTTGCGTGCCGACCAATTGGCCGGGGTCCGGATTGCCAGGCAGGACCTGTTGCAGGCGGCTCTCGAGCCCGAAAAAGCCGGTGACGCCGGTATTGATCTCGGTCTCGCGCGAGCGCTGCGTCAAATTGCCAACCTGGGCGTTGTCGGAGATCTGGATCGAGACGGTGAGGATGTCGCCGATCGTGCGGGCGCGCTGGTCGGAGAAAAAGCCGCGCGAGCCGCCGGTGCGCCAAAGCGAGTTATAGCCGGGCGCGGGCAATGAAGCCGGGGTCGAACCAACCGGATTGGCTTGCGGCGTCTCAATGACGCGCCCGCCCAGCACCGTGCGCTGCGGGTTTTCGATCGGCGACAATGGCGGCTCGCGGCCGACATAGGACAGGCGTTGGCCGAACGCGCAGCCGCCGAGCCACAGGCTGATCAGCGCCAAGCCGATTCTGTAAAGGGGTTTACGCATGATCTACTCCAAAACAGGCTTTAACGGCGTTCGGCGGTGATGAGGGCGGAGGCGCGCGGCACGGTTTCAGCAAGGCCCGCCGACACCGCGACGGCTTCGACAATGGCGCGTGATTGCGGGTTGAGGACGCGGACGATTTGGCCGCGCTCGGCGTCATTCATGGCCCGCCCCTGCAAAGTGAGCGCAAATTGCGCGCCTTTGACCGCAACGGTGACCGGCTCGCCGCGCCGCACAACCAGGGGCGCGCGCAGATCGCTTTGGCGCAGCGCCAACCCTGGACGCAAAACGCGCCGGGCGGCAAGACCGCGCAAGGCCTCCAGATCGGTGATGGCGTCGGGCGGCGGATTGTCGAGCGCGATCAGCTCGACATCCGCTTCCGAGAGCGCCGCGCCCGCCGGTATCGGGCGAA
>DHHV01000056.1:12154-12390 GCA_002403455.1 Hyphomonadaceae bacterium UBA4763
AGCCCAGCCGCGCGCGCGCCACCGCGTCTTGCGGATCGAAGGGCCCCGCCCCCGCCGGTATCGGGCGAATCGGGGCGAGCGCATAGCCGGGTTCAATCGCGCCAGCACGGGCGGCCTGCGCGGCGCGCAATGGCGTCGCGGCCGGCGCGGCGGCGCTGCGCACCAAGATGCGAGGTTGCGTCGGCGACGGGGTCCAGGCGAGGCCGGCTTCTTGCGCCTTGCGGGCCAGAAAACCG
>DHHV01000148.1 GCA_002403455.1 Hyphomonadaceae bacterium UBA4763
TGGCGGCGCCGATCTGGCGCGGGGCCCATCGCTGGCGCTATGCGCAGGTGACCCGTGCGCCGGGCTCGGCCTATGCCTATGACCGCACGCGGCGGCTGGGCGCTTGCGGAGATTGGCGCTTGGGGCCAAGAGTGGAGCTTGCTTGGCAATCGGGCGATGCGCTCGGCCAGGCGATGATGCATCATTAGAGCGGCGGGCGATGGCCGATTTGCCCCCTTGCCGATAAGGACCTGCGCGTGGACGTTTTTTTTGCTTATGCGCCGCTGATCGCCGCCGGCGCGGTGTTCGTGGTGCTGGTGGCCGGCATCGTCAATATGTATCGCACCAATCCGAAGGCGGCCTCGACCTCGAACCGGTTGATGCGCTGGCGGGTGATTTTGCAATTCGTCGCCGTGGTCTTGCTGATGGCGGGGCTGTGGTGGCGCACCCAGCAGGGAGGCTGAGGCCCGCAATGGTGGTTCTGAACAAGATTTACACCCGCACCGGCGATGGCGGGACGACGCGGCTGGCGACCGGGGAAGAGGTCAAAAAGCACGATGCGCGGGTCAGCGCCTATGGCGATGCGGACGAGCTGAACTCGGCGATTGGGGTGGCGCTGATCGCCTTGGCGGCGGAGCCGGTTTTGGCGCCCGTGCTGGCCGATCTGCAGCGCATCCAGAACGAATTGTTCGATTTGGGCGCCGATCTGGCGACGCCGCATCAGGACCCGCCGCCGGCCTGGACGCCGCTGCGCATGGTCGCCTCGCAAGTGAGCGCGCTGGAGGTGGCGATCGACCGGTTGAACGCGGATCTGGCGCCGCTGAACAGCTTTATCCTGCCCGGCGGCGGCGCGGCCTCGGCGCATTTGCATCTGGCCCGGACGATTGCGCGCCGGGCCGAGCGGTCGGCGACCTTGTTGGCCGAGAGCGCCGCGATCAACCCAGAGGCGATCAAATATCTCAATCGCGTGTCGGATTATTTGTTCGTCGCCGCGAGATGGACGAATTTTGCGCTCGGCATCGGCGATGTGCTGTGGCGGCCGGGCGCGACGCGCTGAGGGCGCGCGCCTGCGGGGCGGTTAGGCGGCGGCCGCAGCGGTTTCGGCGAGCTTTTTCTTGATCAGCGTGCGGGCCTTGCGCGCGGCATCGCTCATTTTGGTCTCATCGCTTTGCAGCAAAAACGCGTCAATGCCGCCGACATGATCGACCGAGCGCAAGGTCTTGGCCGCCACGCGCAAGCGAAATTGCAGGCCGGTGCTGTCGCTCAAGAACGTGACGTCGACGAGGTTCGGCAGGAACCGCTTCTTGGTCTTGATATTGGAATGGCTGACTTTGTGACCGACCAAAACGCCGACCCCGGTCAGCTCGCACCGCCGCGACATGGGAAACTCGCCTTTAGCACCGAAAAGTTGAGCGGGGGTGGTTAGCCAAGCCGGCGCGGGTTGTCAACGTCGATATCGCGGCTGTGGCGCCCTAAAACAAAGCTTGTCGATAACCGATGCACTTATTTCGTGGAATAGTTCTTTGTGAGATTGCCCTTTGCCGTGACAATCCCTTCGCGCTTAAGCCCGGATAAAGCGGCGCCTTTCGACGACGAGGCCTTTGCTGTAACCGACGACGCAAGCAAACGGAATCGCTCGACCGAAGCGGGCGAGACGAGGTCTCGTTGCGTGGCGCCATTTTTGTTTGGGTGATGGGCTTTATTGAGGGTGGTTACCTTTTTCCCGCGTCAGAAACAAGGCGGCGCCGGCGCTTAACTCTCCGATTTGCTTTCGCCGAATGAGACAATTCAACAAACAAGGAATAACGCGGATTGCGATCACGTTTAGGCGGGTTGCGGGGGCTGCGGAGCCGGTCCAAGAATGCGCGCGAAGGCGCTCACAAGCGCGTTTGCATCGACGGGCGTGAGGACGCCGAGGCGTTTTATAACAACGCGCTGCTCGAAGGTGGCGAAGATCGGCTTGATGATGGAGGGGTAAATGAGGCCGGCGGCTTGCTAATTGGCGATGACGACCTCGCCCCAGCGGACGCCGATTTCGACGGGCGCGGGCTGGAGTTGTGAGGACACGGCCATCAGCACGACATCGGGACGCTCGATAGCATAGCGGTCGGACGAAACGACAACAGCGGGGCGTTGTTTTGCGGCGGCTTGGCTGGTGAAGGGAAACCGGACGAGCAGGGCATCGCCGAACGCGAACGTCGCGGCCATCGCCGGGTTTGCGGGCTCCAAATTAGAGGGCGTTATTTGCGCAAGGCGGGCCAGCTTATTTCAACCGTCATGCCTATGCCGGGAATGATCCGGTTAATAATTACGATCCGACGGGACGTAACCTGGTCACCAAGGTTGTAAAACAAACCATCAAGCATCATGGCAACGTATTCGAAGCCGTTGTCGACATTGGCGACACGGCCGTAACCGTCTTTGCGCCAAGCTCTACTCCGCTTGAGCGCATTGTCGCGTTCGCGGAACTGGTTTCGCCGGTTACGCCCAGCGACATTAAAGACGCAAAGAAATTGCTCGAAAAGGCGGAATTGATACAAGAGCCCAAAACCTGGCTATTGGTAATAGGATCGAAGCCAATGGTGGTAAGATCACCGGCGGATTTGGTGGCAGAGAGACTCAGTTTGGACATGGAAAAGGTTCTAGGTTTTCAGATGGCAGTGCGCAAGACACACATGGAACTCACTTTGAAGTTCAAACAGTCAATACTACTTCCGCAGGAAATTTGACCGCCCAGGAATCAGCGGCAGCTCGTGATATTGCGGATAAAAGTCAACGGCCTGTTGTTTGTATAACCAAGGAAACATGCAGTTAGGAGAAATTATGTACGGACGAAGCTGTTATTTTTATGCAGACGAGGAGGATCTTGCGGACTTGACTAGAGCCTTAAAGGGGCTTGGCAATTATAAGTTCGTTCAGATCCGGTCGAATTTGAACCAGCCTAATCTGATATTCTCCGACCCCACAGAATTACTTCCGCTGGCAATGGTAACGCCTTCGAATCCCACTCGCATTGCAAGCTTTTTGATAGTGCACAATGATCAGCAAATATTTGAACGAGAAATAGCATTGAAAGATGGTAGCGGTTTTATTAAGATAGTTGATCAAAATCAAAATTGGAATAGTGTTGTTTTAGCTTTTGGCGGAAATTGTGAAGAAAACACGCTCATAATGAGCGACATCAACACCGTAGGGGATACAGAGATCGCATTGACGATGCATAACAAATTCAAAAAGTTAGTGGTGACGAAAACTATAAAGATTGGAAAGAAGGGAAGCCCACATCGTTTAATGCCAGGAGCTGTCGAGAAACTGAAATCAGGCTGGCGTCTCGCCAGTGATAAGAATTGGTCACGCTGTACAGACGCAAATATCCCGGCGGAAGAAATTGCGAAAATTTAAATATATCACATTTTCATTGGTGAGGTTAGAAATGTGCGTAGATTTTGCCAGCGTAACGGATAAAACAGGCAATGCAATATTTAAAGGATGGGTCAGGAGATGCGATCGAGTTTCATCGACTCTACCTATTTAGAAGCCCATCGCTGCGCCCACGGCGGAAAAGTGGGGCCAATGATCACGACGGCGACCTCTCGGGACAGGGCGATTTCAATTTCGGCGCGGACAGGTCGCGGAAACATGCTTGTAGATTTAATGTGACATGTTAGATTTACTAGGAACTTTGCAAGGTTTGAGTGGATTTAACGCAACGGCGTTCGGACCTACCAGCACGCTGACCATCTTGGCTCGGTAGTGGCGCGCACCGTTTCCGGCGGGGCGGTCATTCAACGCGAAGTCTACACTCCATTCGGCGCCCTGAACCTT
>DHHV01000143.1 GCA_002403455.1 Hyphomonadaceae bacterium UBA4763
CCAAGCCTGCCATTCGATCGTCGATGGCGGCGCCAATGGCACTGGGCCGGCTTTGTGGGGCGTGGTGGGCCGCGCCTCGGGCCAGCATCCGGGCTTTCGCTATAGCGCTGGCATGGCGGCCTATGGCCAAGCCTGGACCTTTGAGAACCTCTATGCGTTTTTGGAAAACCCCAAAGGCGTCGTCGCCGGCACGGCGATGGCCTATGCCGGTTTGAAGCGCAGCGCCGATCGGGTCAATCTGATCGCTTATTTGCGCGAGCAGTCGGCCAATCCGCTCCCGATCCCCGCGCCCGCAGTGCCGGTTGAGGCGGAAGCCGCCGCGCTCGACGCCGCTGCCACGCCGGAAGGCCAAGCCCCGGCCGGCGAAATCGCTCCGGCGCCGGATCAAGGCGGCTAATTAATCTAAAATAGTCACCAGGTCGTCGAGATTGGGCCGCTCGCGCTCGGGCGGCCGGTCGCTGACCGTGCCCAAATGGATGACGCCCGCCAACCGCTCGTGGTCGGTAAGGCCGAACGCGGCTCTGGCCCGCGCGTCATAGCTGAACCACTCGGTCAGCCAATTGCCGCCAAAGCCGCAGGCATAGGCCGCCAGCAACATGTTAAAACAGACCGCGCCGGTCGATAATTCCTGCTCCCATACCGGTATTTTGTGCGGAATGACGGGCCGGAAGACGACAGCGACGCTGCACGGCGGGACCTGGAATTTGGCCAGCGCCGCTTCGGCCTTGGCCGGCTCCAGCCCGCAATCGGCGCAGAATGGGCCCAATTGGCCGGCGATCCGGGCTTTGGCGACCGGGCCCATCGCCACAAACCGCCACGGGCTGAGCTTGCCATGATCAGGCACGCGGGCGGCGATGCGCAAGATCGCCGACAAAGTCTGCGCATCCGGCCCGGGCGCGCGCAAGGTCAAGGCGGGCGTCGAGCGCCGCTCGGCCAATAGCCGCAGGAAATCTGGATGACGCTCGGCCCCCGGCAATGGCGCGCCGAGCGCCGGGGGAGGCGGAAGAAGAGGGAAGGACAAATCGTTCACGGCCATTTCACTTCCGGCGGCAGCGACGACAAAATCGCCGGCACATGCCCGCCGGTCTTTAAGCCGAAAATCGTGCCGCGGTCATAGAGCAAATTGAACTCGACATAGCGGCCGCGGCGGATCAATTGCTCCTCGCGCTCCTCCGCGCTCCAGGGCTCCGGCAGGCGGGCCCGCACGATCTGCGGATAGATTCGCAAAAACGCCCGCCCGACGTCCTGGGTGAAGGCGAAATCGGCTTCCCAATCGCCGCTATTGTGGTAGTCGTAGAAAATCCCGCCAATGCCGCGCGGCTCATTGCGGTGCGGCAGGAAGAAATAGTCATCGCACCAGGCTTTGAAGCGGTCATAATCGGCAATGGAATGCGGCGCGCAGGCGCTGCGCATCGCTGCATGAAAGGCGATGGCGTCGGGATTGTCCTGCTGGCGCTGGGCGGCCAAAACGGGCGTGAGGTCGGCGCCGCCGCCGAACCAGGTCTTGGTGGTGGCGACAAAGCGCGTGTTCATGTGGACGGCCGGCACGCGCGGATTGCGCAGATGCGCGATCAGGCTGATGCCGGAGGCCCAAAAGCGCGGATCATCGGCTGCGCCATGCATTTGCTTGGCGAATTCCGGCGGAAACTCGCCATAAACGGTCGAGCAATGCACGCCGACTTTTTCAAACACCCGGCCTTTCATCAGCGACATCACCCCGCCGCCGAGATCATTGCCATCGGCGCCGCGCGTCCAAAGCGTGCGCTCAAAGCGGCCCGCCGCGCCCGGATAAAGCGAAGGGGGGGCGTCGTCCTCGATCGCTTCAAAAGCGGCGCAGATCTGATCGCGCAAGGTTTCGAACCAGGCGCGGGCTTTGGTCTGCTGGCAGGCAAGCGCGCCATCGGCGCTGGGAAGAACGAGCTGGTCGGCCATCAGGGCGCTCCGGTTGGGTTCAGCGAGGCGGAGAGTGCGTCCCCGCGCGCCGACATGCTAGACGATCGCGGCGGCCGGCGCCTTGCGGTGCGCTGTCGCGTCTCTATATTGAAGAACGATATTTTCTATGATGATTTTTTCTAATTTGTTCGTACCGTCCGGGCGGAGCTTCGGACGTGACTTGAAATAATTCCAAATAAGGAATATAACGCCGTGGCGTGGAATGTGGAAGTAACCGACGAATGCCGGTATTGGCTGGAAGGATTGAGCGAAGCCGAGTTTGACTCCATCGATTTCACCGTCGATCTCTTGATCGCGCGCGGCCCGCAATTGGAGCACCCGCATAGCTCCAAGATCAGCCGTTCTCGACATCCGCATATGAGAGAATTGCGCATACAATGTGCCGGCCGACCATTGCGGGTTTTGTACGCATTCGATCCCCGGCGAAGCGCGATCCTTCTGATCGGCGGCGATAAAACGGGAGACAAGCGTTTTTACGATCGGATGATCCCGATCGCAGACAAGCTTTATGACATCCACTTGGATGAATTGCGCCTGGAAGGATTAATCCCATGACTGGCCATCGAGCCTTTGCTGATCTGAAATCAGGTTGGAGCGATGAGCGCCGCGCCCGCAATGCTGCGCGGAAGGACGAATTGGCGGCGGAATTCGCAACCTTGGAGGAGCTGCGCCAAGCCGTCGGCCTCAGCCAAGAAGAATTGGCGCATCGGCTTGATGTGCAACAGCCGGCGATTTCCAAGCTCGCTAATCGGCGCGACATGCGGATCAGCACCTTGCGGTCGCTGGTCGAGGCCATGGGCGGAGAATTACGGCTGACCGCTCAGTTTGCCGATCGATCGATAGAATTAGCCAATTTTGCACCAGCCACCGCTCCAAAATAACCCTTCGCCCATCGCCTTGCGGTGCGCTGTCGCGTCTCTATATTGAAGAACGATATGAACCGGGAGGGAAACATGTCCGGCGCAGACGACGGCGCAGTGCTGACCGCCAGCCTGGTGCGGCTCTCCAGCAACGCCATCGACATCAAGATCGTCAAAGGCGGCGTCATGAGCGTGCTGCAATGGCGCCGCAAAATGTTCCATGACCGCGTCTTGATCGACGGGCGCGAAATCCAGCGCGAGAAGCGCCATGACGGGGCCTCGATCTTTGGGCTCGATTTCGGGCGCGACAAATATGGCGAGAACGGCATTCAATTGCTGCTGACGGTCGAATCGACCTGGGAGGAGATGAGCGGCATGCCCAAACGCGGCGTACGGTTGGAAGCGGCCAATACCCTACTGATCGCCTCCGGCTCGCTCGACCCGTCCCGGCATGTGCGCCCGCGCGATTGGAGCGAATTGGTCAAAAGCTGGTTCGGCATTGCGCTGACCGATGACGGCGCGCGGCCACGGGTTGAGGGGCGGTTGGGCGGACCGCCCCCGGCCGTCACCGATCAAGCAGGCATGGCGCCAAAACTGGCTGGGCCAGATGCGACAGCGGCGAAGGATTAACAGGCTGTTGAAAAAGGCTCG
>DHHV01000064.1:0-1160 GCA_002403455.1 Hyphomonadaceae bacterium UBA4763
CGCCGATCCAAACGCCGGCCGCAAAACCGCCGAGCCCGCCAATAAACCACAAATCCCGCGCCGCATTGGTTGTGCCGGTCTTGCCGATCACCACGCGCCCGGGCAGCGTCGCCGCCCGGCCGGTGCCAAACGCCACCGATTGCGCCAGCATGCGGTTGAGCGGTGCGATGGCCGCCTCTTCCACCCGCCGCTCGATTTTCGGCGCCGCGCGATACAGCACCCGTCCATCGCCATCCCGGATTTGCGTGACCAAGACTGGTTCATCCGCGCCAATCCCGCCGCTCGCAAACAGGCAATAGACCTTGGTCAGATCGGCAAGGCTGACCGGCTGCGCCCCCAAGGCAATCGATGGATGCGGCGATAGATTCATCTCCAGCCCCACCAATTTCGCCGCCTCGACCACCTGGTCCCGCCCGGTCTGCTCGCTCAGCGCGACGGCGGCGGCGTTGGCCGACACCGCCAAGGCCTCGGCCAAGCTGATCGTCCCGCGATATTCATTGCGAAAATTGCGCGGGCGCCAATCGCCAACATCGATCGGCGCATCGACCACCAGGCTTTCCGGTTTTGCCCCGGCCGCCAGCGCCGCGAAATAAACGATCGGCTTGAAGGCCGAGCCGGGCTGGCGTGGTGACTGCGTGCGGTTGAGCGGGCTTTCGGCATGGGCGCGGCCGCCGACCATGGCGCGCACCGCGCCGGAGGCGTCGATCGCATAGATCGCCCCTTGGGCCCGCGCAAACCGCGGCGCCGCCAATTCGGCCCGCAAAGCCTCTTCCGCCGATCGTTGCAGCCCCGCATCGATCGTCGTTTCAACGAGGATCGGCCCCGGCGCATCGCCGGCTTGCCGCGCCACAAATCGCGCCAGCCAGTCAACGACATAGCCAGCCGAATCCAAATCCGGGTTGCGCAGCACGGTGATCGGCGTCGCCAAAGCCGCAGCGCGCGCTTCTTCGGTGATCGCCCCGCGCTGGCGCAAGCGGTCGAGAACCAATTCCACCCGCTTGACCGTTCGGTCTGGATCGCTCAGCGGATTGTCCAGCGACGGCGCCCGCAACAGCCCGGCGATCAGCGCCGTTTCGCCAAGGCTTAGCGCCTTGGCGCTTTTGCCGAAATAACGCTGCGCCGCCGCCTCGACGCCAAAGGCGCCGCCGCCAAAATAGGCC
>DHHV01000064.1:1473-1634 GCA_002403455.1 Hyphomonadaceae bacterium UBA4763
CGCCGCCGCCAAAATAGGCCGTATTGAGATAAAGCGCCAAAATTTCCCGCTTGGAATAACGCGCCTCCAAATACAAGGCGACATAAAACTCATCGCGTTTGCGCGCTAAATTCCGTTCCCCGCTTAAGTAAAGCGACTTGGCGACCTGCTGGGTAATGGTC
>DHHV01000064.1:1952-2502 GCA_002403455.1 Hyphomonadaceae bacterium UBA4763
GACCTGCTGGGTAATGGTCGAGCCGCCCTGCACCACCCGCCCGGCCCGCAAATTCGCCAAAGCCGCGCGCGCAAGACCGACCGGATCAAGCCCAACATGCCGATAAAAACTGCGATCCTCCAGCGCCAGCACCGCTTCGGGCAGCAGGCCGGGCATGTCGTCGAGCCCAATAAATGGACCGGTCGGCCCAGCGCGCCGCGCCAGCACCTCGCCCGATCGATCTAGATAAACGACGGCGCGATTGCGCGCCGCCCGCAATTGCTCGGGGTCCTTGAGCGTCGCCGCCAGCCAAATCGCATCGCCCAGCAGCACGATCCCCACCAAACTGACCAGCGCCGCCAGCGCCGCGATCAAATGGGCGAAAACGCCAACGCGCGCGCTGTCCTGCTGTTTGCTGCGGGCCTTTGCCGGCACATAAACTCCTGTTCGGCCGTCGTCAGCCGATTAATGCGCGCCCAAATGCCCGGTCTTGACGTAGAGCAAGCATCCCTGGCTCGAAAACGGCGTGTGCCGAAAGCCGTCCGGCAGGCGCAGCCACGCGCCCGTGGGG